>NZ_JBSFJW010000024.1:0-146597 GCF_053598255.1 Streptomyces sp. NPDC001157 | reverse complement strand
CCGCCGCCTCGCCATCTATCTGCTGCAGGACCGGCACTTGTATCTGGCCTGGGAGAACGGCTTCCCCCAAGGGTTCCTCAGCCCCTTCGAGGGCGCCTGGTGCAATTGGTCACAAAAGGTGTCATAGTCATCGTTCGGCATGCGGCTGTCACCCGCTCGGCGTGTATGTTCCGGGGCCGAGAGCCATGGAAGGGACCAATCCGGTGAACAAGAAGCTCGCGGCCGCACTGTCCGGCGGTGCGGTACTGGTACTGGCGCTGTCCGGCTGCACCAGCAGCGACAACGGCAACGACAAGCTGGATGCCTGGGCCAAGCAGGTCTGCGACGCCGTGCAGCCGCAGGCCAAGAAGATCGAGGCCGCCAACGCCGCGATCCAGAAGCAGACCTCGGACAACAGCACGCCGGACGACGTCCGCAAGACCGACGCCCAGGCCTTCCAGGACATGTCGGACGCCTACAAGGCGATCGGTGACGCGGTCCAGAAGGCCGGGGCGCCCGATGTCGACAGCGGTGCGAAGAAGCAGACGGACGCGGTCAAGGAGCTCGACGACATCGCCGCGGCGTACGCCGCTCTGCAGAAGAAGGTCGACGGGCTCGACGTCAAGGACCAGGCCAAGTTCGCCGACGGCCTCAAGGACATCGCGACCTCCCTGGACAAGCTGAGCACGAGCGGCAACGACGCCCTGAAGAACCTCGAGGCGGGCGACGTCGGCAAGTCGATGGCCAAGCAGGCCAGCTGCAAGAGCGCCTCCACCGCCCCCTCGCCGGCCGCGAGCTGAGCCGGAGCTGCAGCCGACCCCTCCGCCCCGCCACAATGGGGGCGTGAGTACCTCAGGCCTGCCCGCCCTGCCCGCTGCCCCTGCTCCCGGCCGTTCCGATGTCGCCGCCCGGCTGCGGGACGCCCTGCTGGGGGCGTCCTTCACCGCCGACGGGCTGCTCGAACTGCTCGGCGCCCCCGCATACGCGGCGCTGGCACGCAGCGAGACCGTGCCCGCGCTCCGGGCGACCCGTGGGGACACGCCGCTGGAGGTGCTCGTACGGCTGTTCCTGCTGCAGCAGCCCGTGCCGCACGCGCGCGTGGCGGACGTTCTGCCGGTCGAGGAGTGCCTGGAGAGCGGCTGGCTGGTGCGGGCCGGTGGAGACTCCAAGGGCGACGTGGCCGCGACCGTGGACGTACGGCCGTACGGCGGGCCCGGCGGCGAGGACTGGTTCATCGTCTCGGACCTCGGGTGTGCGGTCGGTGGAGCGGGCGGGATCGGCAGCCGTGAGGAGGGCGTCGTCCTCGGCGTCGGCGGCGCGTCCACGACCCTTGCGGGCATCACCGTCCGTACGCCTGTCTCCGCCGCGCTCGACCTCGGCACCGGCTCCGGTATCCAGGCGCTGCACGCCGCGCAGCACGCCACGCGCGTGACGGCGACCGATCTCAACCCGCGCGCGCTGCACATCACCGCGCTCACGCTGGCGCTCTCCGGCGCCCCGGCGGCCGAACTGCGCGAGGGCTCGCTGTTCGAGCCGGTGCGCGACGACGAGACGTACGACCTGATCGTGTCGAACCCTCCCTTCGTGATCTCGCCCGGTGCCCGGCTGACGTACCGGGACGGCGGGATGGGCGGGGACGATCTGTGCCGGTCGATCGTTCAAGGTGCGGGGGAGCGGCTGAACGAGGGCGGGTTCGCGCAGTTCCTCGCCAACTGGCAGCACGTGGAGGGGGAGGACTGGCAGGACAGGATCAGGTCGTGGGTGCCGCGCGGCTGCGACGCGTGGATCGTGCAGCGCGAGGTCCAGGACGTCACGCAGTACGCCGAGCTGTGGCTCAGGGACGCCGGTGACCACCGGGGCGACCCGGCCGAGTACCAGGCGCGCTACGACGCCTGGCTGGACGAGTTCGAGGCGCGCAAGGTGAAGGCCGTCGGCTTCGGCTGGATCACCCTGCGCAGGACGACGGCCGCCGTGCCCTCGATCACCGTGGAGGAGTGGCCGCACTCGGTCGAGCAGCCTCTCGGTGACACGGTACGGGCGCACTTCGACCGTCTCGACTACCTGCGTGTGCATGACGACGCGGCCCTGCTGGAAGGGCACTTCAAGCTCGTCTCCGAGGTCGTCCAGGAGCAGGTCGGGCTGCCCGGCGCCGAGGACCCGGAGCACGTCGTGCTGCGCCAGCACCGCGGCATGCGCCGGGCCACCAAGGTGGACACGGTCGGCGCGGGCTTCGCGGGCGTCTGCGACGGTTCGCTGAGCGCCGGCCGCATCCTGGACGCGATCGCCCAACTGGTGGGCGAGGACCCGGTGTTGCTGCGCGACCGTACACCGGCGCAGATCAGACTGCTGGTGGAGCAGGGATTCCTCGAGCCGGCGTAGGGGTGGGGCGGCGAAGGGAGGCCGCTTTCGGGACGCGGGCGCGGATTTGCAGGTCTGCCACAGCGGCTGTTCGTGCCCCCTGGCGAATTGAGCTGCGAGAAGGTCATCGACAAAGCGAACGAGTTGTGCAGGAACAAGCTGTGCAGCAACTAATTCGAGTCGACCTTGGCGCCGGGCCCGAGTGCCTGGTGTACGGCTGCGTGGCGGGCCGGGACGGCTGGGGCCGCGGGCGAGGGCAGGGCGAGGTCCCGGTGCCGGGTGAGTCCACACGTCCGTCGGCTCCGCGTTCACCCCGGGTTCGCCTGTGCGCCGCCCACGCGTGTCAGTCTCGCCGGGCGGGGCACTCGCGAACGGGAGAAAAGGGGCACAGCAAGCCATGGAGAGTGGACCGGCGATCTTCGCTGGGGTGGTGTTCGCCCTGTTCGGAGGGGCGCTGCTGGCGTGGACCGTGACCCGGGTACGGCACGGCGAGCCGGTCGCCCATGGTGTGAACCCCGTCGCATCGGCGACGTTCGCGAGCCTTGCCTCGGTGATCATGCTGGCCCTCGGAACATGGTGCCTGACCCGGGTCTGAAAGCCGCCCCGGAGCTGCGGATCCGTTAATTGAGAGGTGATCCTCCGGACAGGCTCGAAAAGGCCGGTGGCTACTCCGGGCGGCAGGAATGGCGGTAGTCGGGTTACCGTTCGAGTGGCCGTTGCGGGCTTTTCCCGTTTGACACGGGGGCGGGATGTACCGTCACACTCCGCAGCGTCACCACGACCCGCCCCCGGGACCGAGAACCATCCGGGGAGGCCCCAGCGTCGACCGGAGAGAAGAGCGAAGTTGTCCCCGACCAGCGAGACCGCACACGGCGGCCGCCGACTCGTCATCGTCGAGTCGCCTGCCAAGGCGAAGACGATCAAGGGCTACCTCGGCCCCGGCTACATCGTCGAGGCGAGCGTCGGGCACATCCGCGACCTTCCCAACGGCGCCGCGGAGGTGCCGGAGAAGTACACCGGTGAGGTCCGCCGCCTCGGTGTGGATGTCGAACACGACTTCCAGCCCATCTATGTGGTCAACGCTGACAAGAGGGCCCAGGTCAAGAAGCTCAAGGACCTGCTCGCCGACTCCGACGAGCTCTTCCTCGCCACCGATGAGGACCGCGAGGGCGAGGCCATCGCGTGGCACCTCCTGGAGGTGCTGAAGCCCAAGGTCCCGGTCAAGCGCATGGTGTTCCACGAGATCACCAAGGACGCGATCCGCGAGGCCGTCGCCAACCCGCGCGATCTCAACAAGCGCATGGTCGACGCCCAGGAGACCCGCCGCATCCTCGACCGTCTCTACGGCTACGAGGTCTCGCCGGTCCTGTGGAAGAAGGTCATGCCGCGGCTGTCGGCCGGCCGCGTCCAGTCGGTCGCGACACGACTCGTCGTGGAGCGGGAACGTGAGCGCATCGCGTTTCGTTCTGCTGAGTACTGGGACCTGACGGGCACCTTCGCGACCGGTCGCGCGGGGGATCCGTCGGACCCGTCGTCGCTGATCGCCCGCCTGCAGACCGTCGACGGCAGGCGGGTCGCGCAGGGCCGCGACTTCGACTCCCTGGGACAACTCAAGAGCGCGAACACCCTCCACCTGGACGAGGCGAACGCCCGCGCCCTCGCCGCCGCCCTGGAGAACACGCAGTTCTCGGTGCGCTCGGTCGAGTCCAAGCCGTACCGCCGCTCGCCGTACGCCCCGTTCCGTACGACGACGCTGCAGCAGGAGGCGAGCCGCAAGCTCGGCTTCGGCGCGAAGGCCACCATGCAGGTCGCGCAGAAGCTGTACGAGAACGGCTACATCACCTACATGCGTACGGACTCCACGACGCTGAGCGACACCGCCGTGGCCGCCGCCCGCGCCCAGGTGACGCAGCTGTACGGCGCCGACTACCTGCCGTCGGCCCCGCGGACGTACGCCGGCAAGGTCAAGAACGCGCAGGAGGCGCACGAGGCGATCCGGCCCTCGGGTGATCGTTTCCGCACGCCCGCCGAGACCGGTCTCACCGGCGACCAGTTCAAGCTCTACGAGCTGATCTGGAAGCGCACCGTCGCCTCCCAGATGAAGGACGCGACCGGCAACTCCGTCACAGTGAAGATCGGTGGCACGGCCGCCGACGGCCGGGACGTCGAGTTCAGCGCGTCCGGCAAGACGATCACCTTCCACGGCTTCCTGAAGGCCTACGTCGAGGGTGCCGACGACCCGAACGCCGAGCTGGACGACCGCGAGCGCCGGCTGCCGCAGGTCGCCGAGGGCGACCGGCTCAGCGCCGAGGAGATCACGGTCGACGGGCACGCCACCAAGCCCCCGGCCCGCTACACCGAGGCCAGCCTGGTCAAGGAGCTCGAAGAGCGCGAGATCGGCCGCCCGTCGACGTACGCGTCGATCATCGGCACGATCCTCGACCGCGGCTACGTCTTCAAGAAGGGCACGGCACTCGTCCCCTCCTTCCTGTCCTTCGCCGTGGTCAACCTCCTGGAGAAGCACTTCGGGCGGCTCGTCGACTACGACTTCACCGCCAAGATGGAGGACGACCTCGACCGCATCGCCCGCGGCGAGGCGCAGTCCGTGCCGTGGCTGAAGCGCTTCTACTTCGGCGAGGGCACGGACAACGGCAACGCCGCGGAGGCGGGCAACGGCGACGGGGACCACCTCGGCGGCCTCAAGGAGCTGGTGACCGACCTGGGCGCGATCGACGCGCGCGAGGTGTCGTCGTTCCCGGTGGGCAACGGCATCGTGCTGCGTGTCGGGCGCTACGGCCCGTACATCGAGCGTGGTGAGAAGGACGCCGAGGGCCACCAGCGGGCCGACGTGCCCGAGGACCTCGCGCCGGACGAGCTGAGCGTCGAGCTCGCGGAGGAGCTGCTCGCCAAGCCGAGCGGCGACTTCGAACTCGGTGCCGACCCGCAGACGGGCCACCAGATCATCGCCCGGGACGGCCGCTACGGCCCGTACGTCACCGAGGTGCTCCCCGAGGGCACCCCGAAGACCGGCAAGAACGCCGTGAAGCCGCGTACGGCCTCGCTGTTCAAGTCGATGTCCCTGGACACGGTGACGCTGGAGGACGCGCTTCGGCTGATGTCGTTGCCGCGCGTCGTCGGCACGGACGCCGAGGGCCAGGAGATCACCGCGCAGAACGGGCGCTACGGGCCGTACCTGAAGAAGGGCACGGACTCGCGTTCCCTGCAGTCCGAGGAGCAGCTCTTCACGATCACGCTCGACGAGGCGCTGGAGATCTACTCGCAGCCCAAGCAGCGTGGCCGCGCGGCCGCCAAGCCGCCGCTGAAGGAGCTGGGCACCGACCCGGTCAGCGAGAAGCCGGTGGTCGTCAAGGACGGCCGCTTCGGGCCCTACGTCACCGACGGGGAGACCAACGCGACCCTGCGCTCCGGCGACAGCGTCGAGGAGATCACCCCCGAGCGCGGCTTCGAACTGCTCGCCGAGAAGCGGGCGAAGGGGCCCGCCAAGAAGACGGCCAAGAAGGCGCCCGCGAAGAAGGCCCCGGCCAAGAAGGCGACGGCCGCCAAGAAGACTGCGGCGAAGAAGACGACGACGGCCGCGAAGAAGACGGCTGCCAAGACGACCACCGCGAAGAAGGCCGCCGCGAAGAAGGCGACGGCTTCGAAGACCGCGACGGACGACTGAGGCAGAACTGCTGAGGGAACGGCTGAGTCAGGACGACTGAGTCAGGACGACTGAGCCGGGGCGCCTTCCTCCACGGACGCTTCGCAAAACGAACGCCCCGATATCGCTTTGGTGTCGGGGCGTGCGCACGTCCGCACGTGCGCCCCGGGCTGTCAGTCGGTCCCGATAGGCTGAATGCATGACGCGAGCCGAGCAGCCAACGGGCCACCACCCGGCCCCCGACGACGCCCTTGTCGCGGACTCCCGCGAGCGTGCCGTCCGCGCCCTGCTGCGCCGACCGCAGCTGCGACGGTTGTGGAGCGCACAGCTCGTGGGTGGAGTCGGCGACACCCTCTCCCTCCTCGTGCTGGTGCTCCTCGCCCTCCAGGCGGCGATCGGGGAGGGCTCGTTCGGGGGTGGGTACCGGGGAGTGGCGTTCGCAGTGGCGACCGTTTTCGGCGTGCGCATCCTGGCGACGCTCCTCTTCGGAGCCGTCCTGCTCGGGCCGCTGACCTCGCTCACCGCTCAGGAGGGCCCGCTCGACCGCCGCTGGACCATGGTCGGCGCCGACGGCGTCCGCGTCGCCGCGCTGATCGTCGCGCCGCTGTGGATCGACTGGACGCCCGACAGCGCGCTGGCCGCGCTGCTGGTCACGGCCTTCGTCACCGCGGTCGCCGAGCGCTTCTGGACGGTGTGCCGCGAGAGCGCGGCGCCCGCCCTGCTGCCGGCCCCGCCCCCGGAGGGCGCGACGGTACGACCGCTGCCGGACCACATGGACGCTCTGCGCCGCCTGTCGCTGCGCACGAGCTTCGTGGCGATCCCGCTTGCGGCTGCCGCGCTCGTCGTCGCGGGGCTGCTCAACAACCTTCTCGGCACCGGAATCGACTGGTTCGACCAGCACCAGGCGGCCCTCGCCTCGTATGTGGCGGCCGGCCTGTTCGCCGCCTCGCTGTCCGTGGTGACCTTCCTGGAGCTGCCCGACACGCGCACCCCGCGCGCGCGTTCGCCGCTGGAGGGGCTGCGCCGCCCCAGGACGGGCACGGGCGTGGACAAGGGCCGCACCGGCGCCATCCCGCTGCTGGTGCTCTCGGCCGCCGCCGTCGCGGGTGCGATCTCCGCGGCCGTCGCCGTCTGCGTGCTGCACGCCACGGACCTGCACGGCGGCCCGGTGACGTACGGGCTGCTGGTGTTCGCGCTGACGGGCGGTGTCGTCGTCGGCATCCGTACGGCGCCTTCCGTGCTGCCGACCCTGTCGCGGCGCCGGCTGCTCGCGCTGGCGATCGCCTTCACCGGCGTAGCGCTGCTGGCCGCCGGGCTCGTCCCGGACGTCACCACGGTCATGCTGATCGTCGCCCTGGCCGGCATCGGCGCGGGTGTGGCCGCCAACACCGGGCACACGCTGCTCGACCAGGAGGCCGAGGACTACCGGCGGGCGCGTACGACGGAGCACCTGCACGCGGTGGTACGTGTGTGCGTGGCGCTCGGCGCGGTGATCGCGCCCGTGGTGGCGGCGGGGATCGGGCCGCACCGGCTGGAGAACGGCAAGTTCGTGTTCGCACACGGCGGCGCCGCGTTCACGCTGATGCTGGTCGGGGCGCTGCTGCTGCCGGTGGCCGCGCTGGTGCTGGCCAAGGTCGACGACCGCTCGGGCGTGCCACTGCGGCATGACCTGCGGGACGCGCTGCTGGGCGGCGACGACCCGGTGCAGACGCCCACGGACTCCGGTTTCTTCATCGCCCTGGAGGGCGGCGACGGGGCCGGCAAGTCCACGCAGGCCGAGGCGCTCGCCGAGTGGATCCGCGGCAAGGGCCACGAGGTCGTGCTGACCCGCGAGCCGGGGGCCACACCGGTGGGCAAGCGGCTGCGGTCGATCCTGCTGGACGTGTCGAGCGCGGGGCTGTCGCACCGGGCGGAGGCCCTGCTGTACGCGGCGGACCGTGCGGAGCACGTGGACACGGTGGTCAGGCCCGCCCTGGAGCGCGGCGCGGTCGTGATCTCCGACCGGTACATCGACTCCTCCGTGGCTTACCAGGGGGCGGGCCGTGACCTGTCCCCGACGGAGATCGCCCGTATCAACCGCTGGGCGACGAACGGCCTCGTCCCGCACCTGACCGTGCTGCTGGACGTCGCGCCGGACATCGCGCGCGAGCGGTTCACCGAGGCGCCGGACCGGCTGGAGTCGGAGCCGGCCGAGTTCCACGCGCGCGTGCGGTCCGGTTTCCTCACGCTGGCCGCGGCCGACCCCGGGCGGTACCTGGTGGTGGACGCGGGCCAGGAGCCCGAGGCCGTCACCACCGTCGTACGCCACCGGCTCGACCAGATGCTGCCGCTGTCCGAGGCCGAGGTGAAGGCCCAGGAAGAGGCGCGGAAGAAGGCCGAGGAGGAGGCCCGCCGCAAGGCCGAGGAAGAGGCTGCGCGCAAGGCCGAGGAGGAGCGGCTGGAGCGCGAGCGCCAGGAACAGCTCGAGCGACTGCGCGCCGAGGAGGAGGAGCGCAAGCGGCGCGAGCTGGAGGAGGCGCAGCGCCGCGAGGCCGAACGGCAGGCGGAGGAAGCCAGGCAGCGTGCCGAGGAAGCCCGCCGCCGTGCCGAGGAGGAGCAGGCCCGCCTCCTCGCGGAGGAGAAGGCCCGCGCCGAGGAGGAGGCCCGCCGCAAGGCCGACGAGGAGCGGCGGCGCAAGCAGGCCGAGGAGGAGGCCCGGCTGCACGCCGAGGCCGAGGCACGGCGCCTGGAGAAGCAGCGCAAGGCCGAGGAGGCGCTGTTGCGAGCCGAGGAGGCCAGGCGGCTCGCCGAGCAGGCCGCGGCCGCCGCGGAGGCGGGTCCCAAGCGCCCCGCGGCCCCCGCGGTGCCACCGGAGGCGTCGACCGTGCCGACCCCGGTCGTGACGCCGACGAACGCGTCGGGCGGGCCTGCGGAGGAGACCGCGGTGCTGCGACCGGTGCGCGAGGAGAAGCAGGGCGTTGCGCGGAACGGCGAGTCCGAGTCCGAGGTGACGGCGAAGCTGCCGCAGCCGCCGGCTCCCTCGGGGGCGACGGACGAGACGGCCGTGCTGCCGCCGGTCGTGCCGGGAGCCGCCGACGAGACGGCTGTGCTGCCACCGGTGCCCTCCGGCGCGGAGGACGAGACCGCTCTGCTGCCTCCCGTGCGGGGCGAGGATCCTGCACATCGGGTGCCGCCGGGGCTCTTCCGGGACGAGCACACGGGCCCGCGGCCGGACGGCGCCGAGGACCGCACCCGGGAGATGCCCCAGATCGACGCCGAAGGCGAGCCCCGGCGCCGGGCGCGCTCCGACTGGGCCGAGGAGACACCGCTGGACGACCTGCCGACGCTGGCGGACGAACTGCTCGGCCCGCGCGAGGACGAGTACGACGACGACGGCGCGGGCCCGGGGCGGCGCGGCCGGGGGCGTCGAGGCTGAGGCCGGCAGGACCGTGGCCGGGCGGGGGTGCGGGAGCATGGGCTCGACCTCGCTCGGTGGCGGTGGCGGTGGCGGTGTCGGAGCGGCTGGTCGTGGCCGGGCGGGGTTGCTGGGATGGCACGGGCGCGGGGACGGCGCGGCCGGCGTCGGTGTGTGGGCGGGGTGATCGGTTGGTGTGGGGCTGACTGGCTCCTTGCCGTCCGGGGTTGCTGTGAGCCGGAGCCGTGTGTCCGGTGCGCCTGGCGTCGGGACGGAGTGGCCGGCGGGGATCTGGCCCGTCCGGACTTCGCCCTCTGTGAGCAGCAACAGAACCGCTCCCTCGCCCAGGGCGCCCGGGAGCTGTCGGGTGGCACCAGGCGATCGACCGTCATTGTCAGTGGCGGCCCGCACAATGGATCCCGCAACGTGAAACGTGACGAAAGGGCGGGGTGAGCATGACCGTCTGGGACGACCTCGTCGGCCAGGAGAAGGTGGCCGAGCAGCTCGGCGCCGCTGCCCGGGACGCCGATGCGCTGGTCACCGCGGCCGCCGCCGACGCACCGCCGCCCGAGGCGTCGAAGATGACGCATGCCTGGCTGTTCACAGGGCCGCCGGGTGCCGGGCGGACCCAGACGGCGCGGGCGTTCGCGGCCGCGCTGCAGTGCGTCAGCCCGGATCGCGCGCTCGGCGGAGCCCCGGGCTGCGGGTTCTGCGACGGATGCCACACCGCCCTCGTCGGCACGCACGCGGACGTCACCACCGTGGCCGCCGTCGGTACGCAGATCCTCGCGGACGACATGCGCGACACGGTCCGCAAGTCGTTCACCTCGCCGGCCAACGGCCGCTGGCAGGTCATCCTCGTCGAGGACGCCGAGCGGCTGAACGAGAAGTCGGCCAACGCCGTCCTCAAAGCCGTGGAGGAGCCCGCCCCGCGTACGGTCTGGCTGCTGTGCGCCCCCTCCATCGAGGACGTCCTGCCCACCATCCGCTCCCGCTGCCGCCACCTGAACCTGCGCACGCCCTCGGTGGACGCCGTCGCCGACATGCTCGTACGGCGGGAAGGCATCGAACCGCCCGTGGCCGCCGCGGCGGCCCGCGCCACGCAGGGGCACGTCGACCGGGCCCGCCGCCTGGCCACCGACCCGGCCGCCCGCGAGCGGCGCGCCGCCGTGCTGAAGCTGCCGCTGCGCGTCGAGGACATCGGCGGCTGCCTCAAGGCCGCCCAGGAGCTCGTCGACGCGGCCGCCGAGGACGCCAAGCAGCTCGCCGAGGAGCGGGACGGCAAGGAGACCGAGGAGCTGAAGGCAGCGCTGGGTGCGTCCCAGGGCGGCCGGATGCCGCGCGGCACGGCGGGCGTGATGAAGGACCTGGAGGACAAGCAGAAACGGCGCAGAACGCGTACGCAGCGCGACAGCCTCGACCTCGCCCTGACCGACCTCACCGGCTTCTACCGCGACGTCCTGGCCCTCCAGCTCGGCACCCGCGTGGCCATCGCCAACGCGGACGCCGAGGACACCCTGGAGCGCCTCGCCCGCGGCAGCTCCCCCGAGTCGACCCTCCGCCGCATCGAGGCGGTCGCCGCCTGCCGCGAGGCCCTCGACCGCAATGTGGCTCCGCTGCTGGCGGTGGAGGCGATGACGATGGCCCTCAGAGCGGGCTGACCGCGCAAGACAGCCGGTGATCAACGGGAAGTTGACGAGGTAATTCATACGAGGCACGGCGCGCACGGAAAGCATCCGGGCGACTGCACAGAGTTACGCTCGCCTGATGTACATCAGGCGCAGCTCCCGTCCCTGTCGTCCCCGAACCGCAGCCACCCTCCTCGCCGCGGCCGCACTGCTCGTCTCCGCCTGCTCCACCGGAGGCACCGCGAGCACCGGCAGCAACGCGGCGGAGGCGGTACTGGCCGCGCTGCCGCGGTCGACGCCGTCCGCTCTGTCGCCGTACTACGGGCAGAAGCTGAGCTGGCGCACCTGCGGTTCCGCGGGCTTCGAGTGCGCCACGATGAAAGCACCGCTCGACTACGCCAGGCCGGACGCCGGGGACGTACGGCTCGCCGTCGCCCGCAAGAAGGCCACCGGCAAGGGCAAGCCACTCGGTTCCCTGTTGGTGAACCCGGGCGGGCCGGGCGGCTCGGCGATCGGGTATCTGCAGCAGTACGCCGGTGTCGGCTACCCGGCGGAGGTCCGCGCCCGCTACGACATGGTCGCCGTCGACCCGCGCGGCGTCGCCCGCAGCGAGCCCGTCGAATGCCTCGACGGCCGGCAGATGGACACGTACACACAGACGGACACCACGCCGGACACACCCAAGGAGACGACGGAACTCGTCGAGGCCTACCAGAAGTTCGCGGAGAGCTGCGGGAAGCACTCGGCGGAGTTGCTGCGGCACGTCTCCACCGTCGAGGCGGCCCGTGACATGGACATCCTGCGGGCGGTGCTGGGGGACTCGAAGCTGACGTATGTGGGGGCGTCGTACGGGACGTTCCTCGGGGCGACGTACGCCGGACTCTTCCCGGAACGGGTGGGCCGGCTGGTGCTGGACGGCGCGATGGACCCGTCGCTGAGCAGCCGCCGGCTGAACCTGGACCAGACCGCGGGATTCGAGACGGCGTTCCAGTCCTTCGCGAAGGACTGCGTGCAGCAGCCCGACTGCCCACTCGGCCGCAAGGGGACCACGCCCGCTCAGGTCGGCGACCACCTCAGTGCCTTCTTCAAGGAACTGGACGCGCACCCCATCCCCACCGGCGACGCCGACGGCCGCAAGCTCGGCGAGGCCCTCGCCACCACCGGCGTGATCGCGGCGATGTACGACCAGGGCACGTGGGCGCAGCTGCGCGAGGCGCTGACCTCCGCGATGAAGGAGAAGGACGGCGCGGGCCTGCTCGTCCTCTCCGACAGCTACTACGAGCGCAACGCCGCCGGCCACTACACGAACCTGATGTCCGCCAACGCCGCCGTGAACTGCCTGGACCTGCCGGGTGCCTTCGCCCGCCCCGAACAGGTGGAGAAGGCGCTCCCGTCCTTCGAGAAGGCCTCCCCGGTCTTCGGCAGGGGGCTCGCCTGGGCCTCCCTGAACTGCGCGTACTGGCCGGTGCAGCCCACCGGTGCCCCGCACCGCATCAAGGCCGTGAGCGCGGCCCCGATCGTCGTGGTCGGCACCACCCGAGACCCGGCGACCCCGTACCGCTGGGCCCAGTCCCTGTCCCGCCAGCTCACCTCGGCCCGCCTCCTCACCTACGAGGGCGACGGCCACACCGCCTTCGGCCGCGGCAGTTCCTGCATCGACTCCACGATCGACGCCTACCTGCTCCGCGGAACCCCTCCGACCAAGGGAAAGCACTGCTCATAGCCCTGCGACCAGCCCCGCGGAGCCACCCCCCGGGGCTGGTACGGAGCACCCCTCGAAACTGTGTAGACTTACCGACGTTGCTGATCGCACCATAGTGCGGACGGCGCGCCGCCTTAGCTCAGATGGCCAGAGCAACGCACTCGTAATGCGTAGGTCTCGGGTTCGAATCCCGAAGGCGGCTCCACCCTCTGACCAGGGAAAACAGTTCGAACAGAAGGCCCCCGCGAAGATCGCGGGGGCCTTCTGCGTGAGCGGATGGGAACGACCTGGGAACATGCCGTCAGGCAGCGTCCTCGGTGGGAACATCCGGAGTGTCGCCGGAGTCCTGCTCGTCCTGCTCCGCCTGTGCCTCGTCCTCGGACTTGGGCTGCGGGATGACGCGCTTGCGGGCGCGCGGTACGACGGAGACGGTTGCTTCTGCGGCCTCTCGCTCGACCTCGGCGAGGACGGTCGTGTAGATGTCCGAAGTGACACGGATCGAGGAGTGTCCGAGCCTGCGTTGTACGGCGACCATGGCTACGCCCGCGCGCAGAGCGAGCGTCGCGGATCCGTGGCGTAGGTCGTGCAGCCGGATCGGCGGCAGGTCGGCCTTCTTGTAGAGGCGCTCGAAGCGGTCGGAGAAGTACTGCGGGTGGTACTCCGTGCCGTCCTCCAGGGTGAACACCCGGCCGCTGTCGGTCCACTCTCCCGTGGCTTCGAGCCACTCTTCCTTCTCGGTCTGCTGGCGGTCGCGCCACCAGCGCAGGAGGGCGATCGTGTCCTCGTCCAGGGCGATGTCGCGGATGTTGTCGGACTTGGGCGTGTCCTCGTGCGGCTCGTAGGCGATGGTGACGATCTCTTCGGTGATGTGGATGACACCGGCGTCGAGGTCTACTTCCGCCCACGACAGTGCGCATGCTTCACCGCGGCGCAGGCCGAGGAAGGCGATGACGACCCACAGGGGGTAGAGCCGGTCGTAGACCACTGAGTCGAGGAACGTGCCGGTCTGCTCCGGCGTCCAGACCATGACGGGCGAGGGTTTCTTGCCGGTCTTGCGCCAGGCTTCGACGCGGGCGGGCGTCCACTCCAGCGCCTTGGGCTTGCGCATGCGGGGTGTCTGGACCATGGCCGCCCAGTTGTCGGTGATCATCCGGCGCTTGCGGGCGTCTTCGAGGGCCGAGCTGAGCGCCATCTTGATGCGGTGCTGCGTCGCGGGGCCGGTTTGGCGCCGAGGGCGGGCGAGCGCGGCTTTCAGGTCGGCCTTGGCGTCGTTCCACGCCTTCCTGAGCTGTGGGTCCCGCGGCGCGGTGGCGTCGCGCCAGGCGGCGTGTGCCTTCTTCTCGGCGGCACGGGCCAGTTGGGCGGCCTCCTGGTTCTTCTCCTTCACCTTGTTCTCCGCCTGGATGGCGGTGAACATCTCCTCGATGTGGCGTGGGCGCAGCTCACGGAGCTTTATGTGGCCGAGGTACGGGGTGAAGTACAGGCGCAGGTAGTCCTCGTAACCGTTGCTGGTGGTGGCCTTGAGATCGTGCTGGTTTTCGAGCCAGCGGCTCAGGTATTCACCGACGGTCTCGTCCGACAGGACGTCGACTCCGGCCTGTGCGTCTCGGTAGACCTTGGCTGCTGCGGCTGCGGCCTCTTCCTGGGTCTTGAACCCGCCCTTCTTGGGGTGGCGGCGCTTGCCGCCGGGGCCGGCGGGGACCTCGATGGAGTAGTACCAGGAGCCATGGTCGCGGCGCTTGAGCTTGGGGCATCGCTTTTCCAGGTAGCCGATCTTCGGGCTGCCGTCCTCGTTGAGGATCGGCTTGCCCTGCTTGTCCGTGAGCGGCCCCTTGCACGCGCATCGCTTGTAGGTCTTGTCCTTGAACACAGGTCTCCCCTGGGGGCTGGCTGGCAGCCTTGGTGCGGATGGTTCTGTCGCGGTCTTGCGGGGTGGTGCAAGACTCATCTCGATCTTGTGGGGGCTGTCGGACACTGGGGTAAAGTCACCTGCAAGTTGGCGCGGGGGAGATTGCGACCAGCGAGATGACTGCTCAGGGAGCGGGCGTACAGGCACCGGCCGGAGCGATGGGGCTTGAGGAGCTGTTGGCTCTTCCGGCGACCGTCAATGTGACAACTGCCGCGCGGGCTTTGGGTATCAGCCGTGACAAGGCGTATGAGTTGATCCGGAATGAGGCTTTCCCGGTCCGGACGCTCGCGCTGGGCGGGAAGACTCGCGTGCCGACGGCGGCTTTGTGGAAGGTCCTGGAGGTTGAGGGGCTGGCGTCCGGGCATGCGTGATCTGTCGAGCACCACACATGAAAGATGTGTGGTGTTTTTGCAAAATGGCGACCTATCTACCACTAGAGTGACCCATGCCAGGGGGTCGGTTGTGAGGGCGAGGAGTCCAGGAGATGCCGCGGCTGTTCGGATTCGAGGATGTGGCGCACCGACGCGTGCGCGAGAGTGAGGCGGAGGGCATCAGGGGGGCCATCTCGCGACGCCTGCTCAAGCAGAGCACCGAGGAGGTGTGCGAGTGGATCAACGCTGAGGGGTATCGCACGACGTTCGGCAACCCGTTCCAGCCTCCGGTTCTCGCGGCTGTTCTCGACCATCCGGCCATTGCCGGCCTGATGGAGGACGGGAACGGAAACCTGGTGGACTCCGGCGGTCCCCGGATCGTCCCTGTCGAAGACTTCTTGGCCGTCCGTGCGATGCGCCCGTCCAGAGACCCTGACAAGCGACGGGCGCCCGATCGCGAGTATCTGCTCTCGGCCGGTATGGGAGTCTGCGGTCTGTGCGGGTTCGCCCTGAGTGCATCGCCGTCCAACTCGGGCAGCCGTGGCCACCGCTGCGTGCCAGCCACGGGCCGCCGCCCTGGCGGGTGCGGCAAGGTCCGGATCAACGCCGACCTGTTGGAGGCGTACCTCGGCGAACAGGTACTGGGCGAGCTGGCCAAGCCGGAGGTGGCGGCGCTGATCGGCCAGGCGCGTGATGAGCTGCTTGCGCGGGCCGAAGAGCTGCGCCAGGAGGCCGAGGCCGCCGCTCTCAGGCAGGAGGAACTCGGCAAGAGCTACGGGCAGGGCAAGGTCATGTCGCTGGCGGCGTTCCAGGCGGCCGACAAGGAACTGGCGGAGCTGATCCGGAACAAGTCCACACAGGCCCGCCTCCTGGAGCAGGCCAAGCATGTGCCCGTGGGCGATATCCCTGATCTCGTCCGGTGGTGGAACCATGCTCCGATGGCCTCGAAGAGGGGCCTGCTCGTGCTCTTCGTGGAGCAGATCGCGGTCTACCCGGCCAAGTCCAGGGGCTCGCGCACCGTGGACGAGGACCGGGTGACCTTGAAGTGGCGCTCGTGGGACTCGCCGTCGTCTACGGAAGAGCCATCCGCCTGACGGCTGTGTCCTTGGCGGCCCGGTCCGTTGCCGGTCGGCTGCGCGGCAGGAGCGCCCGCTGCGTGATCGTGGGCAGGGTGATGCCCACCGTGACGAGGAGCGCCGCCAGGGCGCCGGTGATGGGCACCACGTGTGTCTCGATGACGGACGGCAGTGTCCTTCCCGCGAGGTGCGCGATGGTGAGCCCGGCGCGGGTGCCGGAGTAGGCCAGGCCCAGCACGCACCCCACGGCGCTGACGGCGAGACCGGAAGCTGCGACGGGTCTGCTGCGCGACCAGGCGCGGCAGGCCAGGGCGATGTACTGCAGGCTGACTGCTGTGGCCATGACGACCAGGAAGCCGAGGTGCGTCAGTACGAAGGCGCCCGTCATGCCGTTGACATGGGATGCCAAGAACAGCTGGGCGGACGAGGCGCGGACGTATTGGAACTCCCAGACCAGCACCGCCATGACACCGCAGAAGAAGACGATGTGGGCCACAACGGCTGCGCGGACCCAGGCGGTCGGGTACCACCAGTTCACCGTCACGAGTTGCATGCTGAGAATGGTCAGCCCGCTGGTCATATCCCATAGGAGAGCGCCCGCACCGCCGTGGCCCGTGACTCGGTCCACTGCCGCGGCGACGGGCGGAGCCAGCAGGCATGCGCTGGTGAAGGCACCTGCGCACAGCACGACAAGGGCGCGGCGGGCGAGGAGCGACTGCTCCCGGCGTGGGGACCGGGGAGCGTAGGCGAGGTAGACGGCGGTGGCGAGTGCGGTGAGGAGGGCGCTCGCGCTGAAGAGGGGGGTGGTCAAGGGATCAGCGTCCTTCCAGGTCAGCCGCTGCCCTCTCAGCGGCTTCGCTCAGGCTCCTCAGGCGGCGAGGCCGGCCTTCACGGGGTTGGTCGACGCCAGGAGGCGGAGGGGGGATCGCCGGGACACCTTCGGGAAGCCCTGCATCCCGGCGCATCTTCCTGAGCATCGACATGACTTCAGCGATGTTCTCGGTCTCGAGGCCTTCCATTAAGCGCAGCGCCTCGCGCGCCTCGGGCCGGTCCCGGTACACGCGCAGCGCGGTGAGGTCGTCCCATTCACACCCCGGCAGCAGGAAGGCGGCTGGGGCGTCGAGCGCCTGCGCGAGTGCAGTGACCGTCGATGAGCGCGGGTTGCAACTGGTGCCGTTCACAAGGCTGGTTGCCTGACTCGTCGAGACGACTGGCTTGCGCTGCCCCGGGATTGAGGTTGCCTGTGCAATGTCGCGGGCGCTGGGCGTGAACCCGTCCGGGTCGCGCCGCAGGCGCAGCAGGGCGAGCAACTTGGCACTCAGGCTCATGAGTTCAGGCGTCCCCGACGTGTCTGCCATCTCCCCGCTCCCCGCTTCGGCATATGCGACATGCATAGTAAACGCTTGACATCCACACTACGTCGCAGGTCGGATGGGTTGCACGGTTTACTGAGTAGTTTCCGTGAAGGGGTGGGGCGGGCAGGATGGGTGTCACCACGCTTCACACTCTCGGGTCAACGCCCGTGCGCGGTAGGGCTCCAGCGGACGGCGCTGGCAACGCGCTTGTCATTTACGGGAGGAAACGCATGTGCGAGGTTGACGGGCGGCGGATCAAGGAGGCCGCGAAGCTGGCCCCGCATGTGGTGCGCGGTGCGGGCGGGGCGGCGCCCCGGGAGGAGGCGCGCAAGGTCATGAAGCTCCTGGCTCTGATGCCTGAGAGCGGGCGGGATCCGCACGCCGTGGAAGACCTGGAGTGAAGCAGCGGGGGTGCAGCGCCTCCCTCGCCCTAGAGATAGGTGACAAGGCTTGAGTATTGCTGTACTTTCTCAGGCGTCGGGAGGGACGGCAGTCGAGGACCCGCCCCGATGGCGCCGCGCAGGTGGCGCCCTTCCCTACTCCTCGCGGGCGGCCGACCCCCCCCCGCGCCCCGCCCGCGAGGAGTCGGCCGCGTCGGTGCGGTCGATGGGGTGCGTGATGGGAGTGGAGCCCGCTATGGCCGCAAGGCCGTGGCGGGCTCGCCCTGTTTCGGCGCATCCGCGGGCCGTCCTCGGCGTGGCGCACCGCTCCTCCCTGTCGGCAGATCCATGGGAAATTGCTCGGAATTGAATTCCGGAAATAAAAAGGGATTTCCCACTTGCTTTAGAGGTGTATGCGATTAAGATATAAGTGTAAGGAAAAAGGGAAAGCCAAAAAGGACGGCTTTCCTTTGAATTCGGAAAGGCGTGGGAAATGTTCGTCAACCTCAAGATCTCGGAGATCGTCCCCAACCCCGACCAGCCCCGCAAGTTCTTCGACGAGGCGAAGCTGAAGGAGCTGGCCGGCAGCATCAAGGAGAACGGCCTCCTGCAGCCGGTCGTCGTCCGTCCGACCGGGAGCGCCGAGGCTCCCTACGTGCTGATCGCGGGCGAGCGCCGGTGGCGGTCCTGCAAGGAGGCCGGCCTGGAGACCATCCCGGCCAAGGTCATCAAGGACGCCAGCGAGGAGAAGGCGTACGTCCTCAGCATCGCTGAGAACGTCAACCGCGAGGACATGACGATCATGGAGGAGGCCGGCGCGTACGCCGACCTCAAGGCGGCCGGCTGGACCCCGGCCAAGATCGCCAAGCAGTTCGGCAAGACGGAGACCCACATCACCTGGCGCCTCGGCTTGCTCACCCTCCGCCCGGAGGTCGCCAAGATGGTCGACGACAAGCTGATCAAGAACAACCTGGCCTGGCACATCGCCCAGCTCAGCCCGGCCAACCAGATGGTCGCCGCGATGCGGTACGTGCGCGGCGACTTCGACAGCGAGGCCGAGGCCCAGCACTTCGCCAACGGGCTGAAGATGATGGAGAAGCAGACCTCCCTCACCAACGAGGAGCCGCCCAGCGAGGAGGTGCAGGAGCAGCGGAAGAAGGCCAGGGCCCAGGCCAAGGACGGCCTGGGCAAGGCCGAGGACATCCTGATCCCCCTCTTTGAAGAGCTGGGCGAGAAGAAGCCCGAGGACCTGGCCGTCATCCTCGGCACCGACCTCGACCGCTACGTGCGCGTCGTCGGCAAGATCTACAGCCAGGTGCAGCAGGTGCGGAACCTGCTGAGCAAGGCCCAGGGCGTCCAGCGGGCTATGGCGGAAGAGTTCAACAAGGCGGCCGTCGAAGTCCAGCAGGAAGCCGCCCAGCAGAAGGCCACCAAGACGCAGGCGGCCAAGCCGCAGGGTGCGGCCAAGTCCGAGGGATCGGCCACGGCTGCGGCGAAGCCGACCGCCAGGAAGGCGGCGGCCAAGCCGGCGGCCCCCCGCACGAAGGTCACGGGCGCGGGTAAGAGCCCCGCCCGCACCGTCCCGGCCCAGAAGAAGACGGAGCCCGCCGCCGGAGTCGCCAAGACGCAGGAGCCTGCAACGGCGAAGTGAGGCAGAGGGGGCCCGGCGCGGCCGGGTCCCTCCCTCCCCTCCAGGGGCGCGGCCGGGAACATCCCAGCCGTGCCGCTCGGTGTCGCGGCACCGCACGTGCGCCGCCTCAAAAGCGCGCGTAAATCCGCCCGGAAATCCCGGAAATTAATTCCGGGTGAATGTGTACTGGCTCCCCGAATTCCATTAAGATTATAAATGTCAAGCGGGAAAAACATTCTCAACTCAACAGTGGAAAAGAGGGCGGGATAATGGATAACTCTCAACTGGACTGGGGTCAGGAATCGGCAGACCCGGGCATCCGGAGCCTCACCGAATTCCTTGAGTACCTCATGGACTCGGCGCGTGACAGGATCCCTGGCCCGGCATCCGAGTTCATTATCGAGACCGAGAAGACCACGGCTTCCAGGGTTGCCAGCGAGTGCAACCGGGTCCTGCGTGTGACGGCCGAGTTCCCGAACCGTGAGCCCCAGGCTTTTGACATCGCCATCCATCTGGCACAGCCCACCACCCGGAAGGCCGGCCCCCAGGACTGAGCCCTACCTGTCGGACCGGACCTCACGGTCCGGTCCGACAGCCCCCGCCTGCGAGAGGCGCGGCCGACGCGGTGCACGGGGACAGGCGGGCGGGCTGCCACCAAGAGAGGTTTTCGAAATGACCAAGATGCTGGGCGCGGTCCGCCCTGGGCACGGGCAGACCTGCCGCTACGCCGGCCGTGGGTGCACCTGCTTCCTGTATCGCGGTGAGTACGGTCCCCGTGCCAAGAAGCTGCGTCGCCGAGCGGCGCGTCACGCGGAAAGGCGCGCGTGGCGGCAGGGCGCGTGCTGATCCTCCGGCCGGATCACCGGCCAGACCACCAGCGGCCCCGGTCGACCCCGACCGGGGCCAGACGCATGACGGGACACTCGTCCCCAGCAAGGAAGGAGCCAGGTTGCTCACCCTCTTCACCAACCGATACCAGGCATTCCAGGCCCCGCAAGGGGTGCCCGTTCGCATCACCCTGGGCGCCCCGCGGTTCAAGCTCCCCTACCTCCTCCAGTACTCGGTACGGGAGCTGGCGCCGCGCCGGGAGTACTTCACCAAGCCCCTCCCCGAGTTCACCGCCGCCTACCGGGCCGACCTCGACCAGCTCGGTCCTGCACGCATCGCAGAGCGGCTGCGGGTCATCGTGAACGCAGAGCAGGACCACCGGCTGGTCCTGCTCTGCTTCGAAGACCTGGCCGACCCGGCGCAGTGGTGCCACCGCAGGGTCTTCGCCGCCTGGTGGAAGGATGTGACGGGCGACGAGGTGCGCGAGCTGGGGCCGCTGGCCGGCCAGTACGAGCAAGGCACGCTGCTGTGAACGGAGTGCCCGGACCGGTGAGTTATCCCAGAGGGAAGACGACGAAGCACCTCAACGAAGTCCAGCCCGGCTCCTGCATCCGGGTCCGCCTGCAGGACACGAGGACGTCGCGGACGGCGTGTACGCGGCCCAGGTCGACTTCGTCCACGAGGACCACCTCATGGTCTGGGTGCAGGCGGGTGGCGAAGACGGCTTCGCCGTGGCCGTGATGCAGACAGACGACGAGGGCGTGTGGTCCTGGAGCAAGCGCCTGACGGCCTGACGTGCCAGCCCGATGGCCGACAATGCCAACCAAAAGATAGGTGACAATATTCCAAGGTGCTGCGTGCATCTTGTGTGAGGTTCCCGCGCAGCGCCCGGTCCGGCATCCGCCAGGCCGGGCGCTGTCGTCTGTCAGGAGGCGAGAGATGTTCCAGGGCACCATCCCGGGCCCCATGCGGTCCATCGTGCGGGAGACCGCGGGCAGTTGGCCGCGGGGTGCGGTGTACGTGCCGTGCTGCGGCAACTTCACCATCGAGCGGTCACTGGCCGGCATGGGCTTCGCCCTGCACTCCTCCGACGTGTCCATCTACACCAGCGCGGTCGGCCGGTGGCTCACCAGACAACCGGTCGGCATCCAGCTCCGCGAGGAGAGCCGAGACGAACTCGGCTGGCTCGCAGACTCCTTGGACGACGGGGTCGGCACCGTCGCCACGCTCATGCTCGGCACACGGTTCCTTGCCAGCGTCGGGCGCGACGGGCTGTGGCATGAACGGGTGGTGCGCTCCTACCGGGAGCAGTGGAAGGCCAAGCACGAGGAGACGGTTGAGCGGCTGTCCGGCTCGGACATCGCTCTCGCCTCGTACGAGGTGGAGGACGTGCGCACCTGGCTACAGAAGGTCCCCCGCGATGCTCCGGTGTGCAGCTTCCCTCCCTTCTACAGCAATGGCTACGAGAAGCTGTACGAGCCACTGGAAGCTCATTTCACCTGGGATGCGCCACAGTACGAACCGCTGTCTGACGCGGACGTGGTCGGCGTGCTCGGCGCGATCACGGACCGGCCGTACTGGCTGACTGCCTCCAACCACGACGTGCCGGAGCTGCACCCGTACCTGCGCGGGGTGATCAAGGCAACGCCGCGGGCCGCTCCCTTCTACGTGTACGCCAGCGAGGCGCGGACCCGGATTGTCGGGCCGCGTCAGCCGATCGAGCCGGTGAAGGCTCCGCGCCTGCGGGAGGGCGACGAGCTGGTGGGTCCGCTCTCGCTGTCGCTGTTGAAGCCGGGCCAGTTCAACGCCCTGCGCTCGCGGTACCTCAACCCGAGGATCGCGCCCGGGGCGGCGAACCTGGCTGTCGCGGTCCGGGACGGCGGCGGGCGGCTGCTCGGCGTCTTCGCGATGGCGCCCAGCAGCTACACCCCGGACGAGGCCTACCTGCTCTCCGACTTCGCGGTCGCGCCGACGGACTACCCGCGGCTGTCGAAGCTGGTCGTGCTCGCGGCCACCAGCACCGAGGCGCAGCTGTTGTGCCAGCGGTCGTTCTCCCGGCGCATCCGGCAGGTGTCCACGACGGCGTTCAGCAACAACCCGGTGTCGATGAAGTACCGCGGGCTGCTGCGGCTGACCAAGCGCGGCCCGTCGAACGAGGACGGCTGGAAGTTCCAGCTCCAGTACAACGGGGCCATGGGCCAGCACACGCTGGCAGAGGCTCTGAAGATATGGGCGAAGCGGTGGGGCGCCCCGAGCACGAAGACGGGAGTCTGACCATGGAGGACACCAACCGCCTTGCCCCGCCGCAGATGGTGCAGGGTGACCCGCGCACGCTGACGCTGCTGGACGTGAACGCGCGGTTCCTGCCGCACGAGCAGTTCCGGCAGCTCGTGGCGAACATAGAGCGCGACGGGCATCTGACCTCGACGCCGCTGGTGTGGAACGACACGGAGTCGGGGCGGCTGGTGGTGCTGTCCGGCAACCATCGCACGCTCGCCGCGATCGAGGCCGGCCTGCCGCAGATCTGGTGGATGCAGATCGACGAGCCCTTGCCCCGGCAGCGGCAGATCGCGCTCCAGCTCTCCCACAACGCGATCGCGGGCCAGGATGATCCGGCGATCCTCAAGGAGCTATACGACGAGCTGGAGAATGTGGAGTGGCGCCAGTACACAGGTCTGGACGACAAGACCCTGGATCTGCTGGAGAAGGTGGACGTCGCCTCTCTAGGTGAAGCGAACCTCGACTTCGCCAGCGTGCAGTTCATGTTCCTGCCCGACGAACTGGAGCGGGCAGAGGCCGCGTTCGACGCGGCTCGGTCGACGGCGACAGCGGACCAGCGGTGGCTGGCCGGATTGGAGCAGTACGAGCCGGTGCTCGATGCGCTGGAGACCTCGCGGGCCGCGTACAAGATCGGCAACAGCGCCACGGCGCTCGGCGTGATCCTCGCCGTGTTCGAGCGGCATCTGGGCGAGCTGGCCGAGGGCTGGTTCGACGCTGCCACAGGTGAGCCGACCCGCAAGGGCGCGGCCCCCTTGGAGACGGTGTTCGGGGTGCGGGAACTGCCGGTGGAGACAGCAGCCGCCGTGCGGGCGGTGATCGACCGGATGGTGCAGGACGGCACCGTGCCGGCGGACGAGCGGTGGCGGGCGCTAGAAGTCCTGGCCGCACAGCACGACTAGAGGGCCGTCGGCCAGGAGGTGAGCGGTGGCCGAGGGCACCGTGGAGTCCTGGGAGCGGCAGAGCGGGGAGTCGGTCCAGGCGTTCGAGGCGTTCGCCGTGTACCGCGATCTCGGCCCCGCGCGGAGTGTCACGAAGGTGGCACGGGAGTTGGATAAATCCCGCGCGTTGGTGGGCCGGTGGTCGCGGCAGTTCGCATGGGTGGTGCGGGCGACGGCGTACGACCGGGAGCAGGACCGGCTGTTCCTGGCAGAGCAGGCGCAGGCGCGGCGTGACATCGCGCGTAGGCATGCGAAGTTGGCGCAGGCGGTGCAGAGCAAGGCGGTGGCTCGGCTGCAGACGCTTGACCCTCGGGAGTTGTCGCCGTCGGAGCTGCTGCGGTACATCCAGGTCGCGGCCGAGATCGAACGCCGGGCCGTGGGCGAGGCACCTGCCGTCGGGGCGGTCGAGGACCGGGACCAGGGCGCTGACGTCGCCGCCTTGTCGGATGAGGATCGCCGGGCGCGGATGGATCAGCTGCGGCGCGAGCTGGAGCGCCGGTTGTCGGAGGGTGACCAGTGACCCGGGGGCGGGCCAAGCGGCGGATGGTCGAGGACTTTGCGGATCCGTCGGTCATGAGCGATGAGCAGCTCAGGTCGGAGATACGGGAGTTGATCCGGGCCGATGAGCTGTCGGCGCGGCGGTGGGCCTGCGAAGTCCCGGACTGTGACGGGCTGCCGCACGAGGGGTGGCTGCATCACCATGCTCGTGCTGCGCAGCGGCGGCCGTTGTGGCTGTGGACGGTGTGGATGCTGCTCACGGGCCGTGGTTGGGGGAAGTCGCGGACGGCGGCGGAGGCGGTACGGGAGTGGGCGCAGACGCCGGGGTTGCAGATCGCGGTGGTCGCGAAGAACGCCACGTTGGTGCGGGACATCTGCTTCGAGTCGCCGAAGTCGGGGCTGTTGTCGGTGTTCCCGCCGGAGGAGGTGGCGAAGTACAACTCGTCGCTCGGTGACACCGTTCTCAAGCTGAAGAACGGCACGCTGATCCGTGGGTTCGGTGCGGAGACGCCGGACAACCTGCGTGGGTGGGCGTTCGACAAGGCCTGGTGCGACGAGTACGCGGCCTGGTCGCGGCATACCGCGCAAGAGGTCTACGACATGCTGTGGTTCTGCCTGCGTGAGGCGGATACCCCGCAGGTCGTCATCTCCACCACGCCGAAGCCGCTGCCGCACGTGAAGCGTCTCGTCGAGCGCGGACGTAACCAGGAGAAGGTGCACCGGGAGGGCGGGGCACCCCCGCGGGTGGTGCTGACGCGTGGGCACATGCGGGAGAACGACGCCAACCTGTCTGCGGCAGCCCGCGAGGAGTTGGAGGAGGAGTACGCCGGCACCCGGCTGGGGCGGCAGGAGCTGTCCGGCGAACTCCTTGAGGACGTCGAGGGCGCCCTGTGGAAGGGATGGATGCTGGAGGTCGAGGGCTTCCGGCCCCGCCCGGAGCACCTGCCGGACCTTCAGCGCCTGGTCGTCGCCGTCGACCCGGCCACCAAGTCGCACGAGAACGCGGACATGACGGCCTTCACCGTGGCCGGGCGCGGCTATCCCGTGGAGTCGATGTTCGGGGACGACCGGCCCCGCGGGTATCTGCTCCACTGCGAGCAGGACCGGCACACGCCGACGCAGGCGATGAAGCGGGCCGCGCAGCTGTATCACGAGCACCGTGCGGACTGCGTGGTCATCGAGGCGAATAACGGCGGCGACTACCTTCCTGCGCTGCTGGAGCAGGTGGATCCGACGGTGAACTGGAGGATCGTTCACGCAACGCGTGGGAAGCGGGCGCGGGCGGCTCCGGCGGCGCAGTTGTACGAGCAGGCGCGGGTGCATCACGTGGGCTCGGCACGGGTGTTCGCGGAGTTGGAGGAGCAGATGACGACGTTTGTCGGGCAGGGCGAGACGGAGGACTCGCCGGACCTGCTCGACAGCGCGGTGTGGGCGTTGTGGGATCTGTTCCTCGACCCGACGATGCCGCCACCCCGTGGTGGTAATGACCAACGACTGAGCGGTCGACGGTAGGCAGCGGCGAAACGGGCGCCGTCTCTTATGACTTGACGCGATTAACTTGACGCATGCCCCTGCGCAAGTTGCTTAATTGGAGATACAGATGTGGCGGTGCCGTATTAAGGCACCGCCACATGCGAGGGCCGTCTCGTACTTGGACGTCTGGAACGGTCCCCCGCGGATGCGGCTAGTTGCCGCCGTCTAGGAAGCGGGCGAGCTCGATGATCAGGACGGCAATCCTGATCACGAGCATCGTCCGCTCGCCGCGTTCTACTCGTTCTGAATCATCTGCTGCCTCCTTCTTGTCGTGCTTGCGGCGTCGAGCGTGCTTGGCCACTTGTTCCTCCCTCCGGGCGTGACCCTGTGGGCGACGTGCTGGGCTCGGTAACGCCCAGCAGGAGGGACAACTGACCAACTGTGCGTGTGATCCTAGGGTGTTGAACTCATATATGGGTGGCTGTCAAGGCGTTTTGAGCATATGGACGCGTGGTACGGGAATGGAGCTTCGTTCCCGTCCCGTGTGACGGGCCTGGTGTGGCTCTGCACCTCGGCGGCGCGCGGATAGGCTTCTACGAAGGCGCGGGGCCGACCTTCCTGGAGTGGATGTGGGCCTGCGCCAATTCGTGATCGACGCCTGGTCGTGGCTGAACTACAAGCCGGTGATGGCCGATGCCGGCCGTCCGGCCAGCCGGGCGTTCCCGGAACTGGCAGCGTCGTGGCTGCCGCCGCGTGAGCTGCGAAGGCTTGCGGCGTACAAGGTGCTCGCGTCGTACGACAACAACCAGGCCGGACAGCTGGCGGCGGCTGCGGGAGACGAATCCGCTTTGGAGCGGCGTGAGTTGGGTGATGCGGCGAACCTGGTCGACACGGCGCTCGGCTACCTCCTCGGATCCGACCAGCAGATCGCCGTGGCCGGTGCCGAGCACGCCGACGAGGAGTCGCCGGAGCCCGGCGCGGTCGAGGCGGCGGCCGTGCAGGAGCGGTTGCGGAAGTGGGCTGAGAAGGAGCTGCTGACGTTGCGGATCCAGCAGGCGGAGCGCAACGCCGTGCTGCTGGGCGACAGCGTGTACCTGCTGGCGTGGGATCCGGGCAAGCAGCGGCCGACCCTGCGGGTGGACGATCCGGGCTTCTTCTTCCCGCAGTGGGACGAGGACCAGGATGACGACTTCCCGAGCCGGGTGCATCTGGCGTGGGAGCTGCCGGAGGACCAGGACGCCGGGCTGAAGGCGCGGATACGGCGGGTGACGTACGAGCTGGGACCCGTCTCCGAGGACGGCAGTGTCACACGGGAGTATCCGTGGGAGCCGGGGCGTGCGTCGAACGTGACGTGCTATCTGACGGATGCCGAGTGGCTGCTGGAGGACCTGAAGCGCGGCGAGACGCTGGACCGGCTGCCGATGCACAAGGCCGCCTTCCGGGTGCGGCCGGACGGTACGGAGCTGAACCGGCTGGACTTGATGATCGACTTCGTGCCGGTCGTGCACATCACGAACACGATCCCGGCCGGTGGGGAGCACTGGGGGCGGTCGGCGCTGGCCCGTGTGCTGCAGGCGCTGGATGAGCTGGCCGCGACGGACTCGGACAGCTCGGCGGCGTCGGCGACGACGGGGACGCCGATCATCGGGTTGGCGGGGGCGCGGCTGCCGGTGGACCGGGCGACGGGCAGGCCGGAGAAGCTGAAGGTGGAGGCTGGCGCGGTGTGGCAGTTGGGCGAGTCGGGGCGCATGGACGCTTTGGACACGTCGCCGCAGCTGGCGGAGCTGCGGGCGCGGGTGGAGCACCTGTTGGACCGGATCGCGGCAAACTCACGGATCACCGCGGCGGGCTTGGGCACGCTGGATGCCACGGAGGTGCCCTCGGGGTACGCGTTCCAGCTGGCGCTGGCGCCGCTGGATGCGCTGGTGGCGATGATGCGGCTGGCCAGGGAGCACAAATACCGCGTGCTGCTGAAGATGGTGCAGCGGCTGTACCAGGCCGGCCGGGCCGAGGGTTGGACAGCCGGGGAGTCGTTCTCCGCACGGCTGGCGTGGGCGCCGCACACGCCGACGGACCGGGCCGCCGTGCTGGACGAGGTCGTCACGGCCTACGGGGCGGGTGTGATCTCGCTGGAGACGGCGGTGCAGATGCTGCTGGACGCGGGCTACCCGATCGAGGACGCCTCCCAGGAAGTGGCCCGGATCCGGGCCGTCGCCGAGCGGGAGACCGCGGCCAGAATCGCGGAGGCCGCCGCGCGTAAGGGCGAGCAGGCTCCCGGCGGCGGAGACGACCAGGAGGCCGACGACGCGGGGGCCACCGCGGCGTAGGTGACCGTGGCAATGTCCCTCCGGGGGGCGCAACACGATTGGACGATGTGCAGCCGGGCATTACATCGTTGAGACATCAAACTGCCCTTCCTCCGGTGCTTGTCGCCCAGGCATGAGGACTGGCCCTCCACTCGCATCCGTCGCGTGTTCGCGCGTCGGCATGGCCCCCCTGTGTTTGCTGGAGCCCGCCCATGTGCTCAGCCCTCACCCCCGTGCACCTCTTTCGCCGGACCATGGCATCGCCGGACAGCCCATGACCTCCGGTGCACGACTGGAACTGCCCGTCTTCTTCTGCCCGATCCCTCCCGTGCAGCATCGGCTGGCGGACGCGATGGAAGAGGACGTCCTCGGCTGGATCGACGCCGGCCGGTTCGCGCTCACACCCCAGGCCCGGCAGACACTGATCGACACGAAGGGCACCTACTTCTGCGCGGGCATCACCCCATGCGCGGACGTCGAGCGGCAGCGGTGGTTCTCCCGCTCAATCGGCTGCTGGTACTGGATGGTCGACGACTACCACTGCGACCTCGTCGACGGCAGCGGCGTCACCGCCGCCTTCGCCCGGTACGGCAACCTGCTCCTGCGCCTGCTGGAATCACCGCGCCGGCCCGCGCAAGACGACCCGGTCCTAGCCGCCGGTGCCCAGATCGCCGACGCCTACCAGCACTTCGCCACCCCGGCCCAGTTCAGCCGGTGGATCGCCGCTCACGCCGGATGGCTGCTGGGCGTGGCCCACCAGGTCGCCAACACCGAGCAGGGCCGCATGCCGGACGTGGACGAATACCTGACACACCGCATGACCTCCAGCGGAGTCCTGGCCGTCCTCGCTTCCGTCGAGATCATCAACGGGCCCGAAGTCCCGGCTCGCCTGATCCACTCCCCGCGGGTACAGGCGGCATCCGAGATGGCCGCGGTCCTCGTCGGAGTCGACAACGACGTCATCTCCCACGCGATGGAACAACGCGAGACGACCAACGCGCAAAACCTCGTCAACGTCCTCGCCCACCACCACGGCCTCCCCCTGCCCGACGCGGTGAGCGCCACCATGGCCCTGCGGGACACGGTCATGCACCGCTTCCTCGACCTCACTCACACCCTCCTGCACGACCACCACGACCCCGCCCTGCGCCTCCACATCACCTCCCTGCGCAACACCGTCCGCAGCAACCTCGACTGGGGGCTCACCGCGCCCCGCTACGCCCGTCACTTCCCTCACCCCGCCAGGCCCGACCAGGTCACCCACCTCCCGCCGACGTCCCCCACTACCCCGCTGCCCTACCCGTCCATTGCCTGGTGGTGGACCGTGTGACACGAGGGTGCTTGCTAGGCGGTCCATCGGGTGTCCGCTAAGGGCAGCCAGGCAGCCCAGTTGCGGTCCGGCAGTTGGTCTTTTGGGGTGGGAAACGATCACTCAGCCTTCGACAAGAAAACCCAGCAGTCACCAACCTTCGATGACCACGCTCAAGCTTCGCCGCGAAAGATCACGCATGCCGCCTCCCCCTCGATGTGCGGGCGGCAGCCTACTGTCTAGAATCGAACGTGTGAACGATCCGGTCCCTTCGAGGCTTGTGCTGCTCCGCTTCCTGGAGCGGGTGCAGGAACGGGACCTGGCGCGCACTCGCCGGTGGATCGCCGACGAGGAGCGCCGTGAAGCCGAGCGGCAGCGTGGCCTCCAGGCCCGCCCGCCGGCACCGGAGTGGCTGATCGAACTCGGGCTCAACCGGCATGCTCCGCCGGTGTACGTGCACATCGGGGACTGCTGGAACGCGGGCAGGCGCAGCCGGGGCATCGGCCGGGATCAGGCCCGGCGCGCGCTCGCGGAAGGGGTCGAGGCGTGCCCGCAGTGTCAGCCCGATACAGCCCTGGGGATGCTGGACTAGGCGGTGCGCGGCCGCCGCCCCGGTCACCTTCTTCGCGGCCGTCTTCTTGGCGGTCTTCTTGGCCGTGGCCTTCTTCTTCGGCAGCTGGTGCACCTCGGCATCTTCGCCGCGCGAGGCCTTCGCCTGGGCCACGGATTCCTGCAGGGCGGCCATCAGGTCCAGCACGCTGCCCGGCTGCGGTTCCGTTTCAGGTGCATCTGGCAGCGGCTTCTCCTCGCGCTTCGCCTCGATCACCTTCGCCAGGGCGTCCGTGTAGGTGTCGCGGAAGTCGTCGCCCTCCAGGTCGTCGCGGGTCATTGTGTCCATCAGCGCCAGGGCGCGAGATCGGATGGGCGGGCTGACGTGGTGCACCGGTGCACCGGTGCTCCTGGTGGTGCTGGTGGCTACACTGATCTTCAGCGCGGGGGCGCGCTCTGGAGGAGATGCATGGTCCGGCCCCTGCCGCCTCGCCGTCCTGTCGGTTTCCGCCTGGACGGGCGGCCGATCTACCCGATTCTCGGTGCCTCTGCGGAGGACGATTCGAATGACCAGCTCGACGACGCCGGTGACGGTGGCCAGGAGCAGCAGGTCACGGTCACCCAGGACCGGTTGGGCAAGATGCTCACCCGGGAGAAGGCGCAGGGTGAACGGGCCGCGATCAAGCGCCTGTTGGCCACGCTCGGGTTCGACTCTCCCAAGGCACTGACCGAGTTCGTGACTCTTCAGCGGGAGGCCGAGCAGGCGGCACTGTCGGAGGTGGAGCGCCGGGAACAGGCCGCTGCAGAGCGGGAGTTGCAGGCCGCGCGCCGGGAGGAGCTGGCTGCCGAGCGGGAGCGGGCGGCGCTTCGCCGCGCTGCTTTGGTGGCGCTGGGCGCGGAGGGTGAGGACCTGGTGGACGCGGAGCGTCTGCTGGCCACGGACGACGAGGACGCAGACGCCGCGCAGATCCAGACGGCTGCGGAGGCGCTGCGTTCCCGGCGTCCGGAGCTGTTCGGTGAGGCCCGTACGCCGCCGGTGCCGGCGGCCCCGGCCGGGGCCCCGGCCGGGCGGATCCCGTCGCGGACGACACCGCCGCCGAAGCCGGGGGCGGCCGGGCTGGAGATGGCCCGTCGCCGCGGTCTGGTGCCCGAGTTCAGCGATACCCGCTGACCTGAAGGGCACTGCCAAGCAGTGGGGACCACGCCCCTTCGACTTCGTGGACGGCACCGCCCCGATGGGTGGTGTGCGGAAGCTGGCCGCATCGTCCATGGAGAGATACAGCATGTCCATTCAGCCCGTTTCGAAGTCCGAGTACACGACCGCCAACCGTGAGTGGCTGGCCTCCCTGCACGGCACCGACTCCACCGACACCATCACCCTCGACCTGAACCTGTTCACCGAAGGCGTGCACTACCAGTGCGGGGACGGCTGCGAGCCGTATGGCCGGGTCTTCTCCGGTGTGCCGGTCGGCAAGGTCGCCGAGTCGAAGCTGTACGGCCCCTACGATCCGGAGGCCACATGCGGCCGCCAGGTCCTGCGCGGCTTCGTGATCGCCGAGGTCCCGTTCGCGCCAGGTCAGACCCGGGTGCCGGCGGCGCTGCTGTGGCACGGCGCGGTGCGCGCGTCGAAGGTTCCCGGCGGTATCGACCTGTCGCAGCTGACCTGGCACCCGCGCGGTGCGCAGGTCCGCTTCCTGTGACCAGGGGGCGTGAGCTGTGACGATTCAGGACCTGTTGAAGGACGTCCAGGCTGTTGACCTGACGACGTTCGCCCGCGCCATCCCGTCGCCGAAGGACTTCCTGCTCACTCAGTCGATCTTCCCGACGATGGTGCTGCCGGAGGTCAAGTGGCGGGTGAAGGACTCCGGCCGGTACGTGAACGTCGCCAAGTACCGGGCGTTCGACGCGTCGGTGCCGTTCGCGACCCGCGAGGCGTGGCAGACCTCCCGCGAGGGCGCGCTGCCCGCACTGGGGCAGAAGCTTGTGGTGGGGGAGCAGGAGCAGATCCTGCTGGAAGCCTCCCGGGGCTCGGATCAGGACCGGCTGATCGAGCTGCTGTACGACGATGTCGAGCGGCATGTGGAGGCGATCCGGTCGCGGCTGGAGCTGGCCGCCGGCGACGTCCTGGCGGACGGCCGGTTCTCTCTGGTGCAGGAGAACGGGCTCACCTTGGAGGTGGACTGGAACGTCCCGGCAGAGAACATGCCGGTCGCCGCACGGCCGTGGTCGGATCCGGAGTCGGATCCGATCGCGGATGAGCTGCGGTGGATCCAGCACCTGGACGACATCGGTGCCCCGGAGCCCGAGCAAGTGGTCACGTCACGGAAGGCGTTCAGCTTCTTCGCTGCGAACAACGCCTACCGGGCGGCCTATTACGGGTCGGTGAGCCCGTCGACGACGCCAACGGCGACGCTGACCCCGCAGCAGATCAACGTGGTGCGCGGCAACTACGGTCTGCCGCCGGTGACGTTCTATAAGGCCCAGGTGCGGGTGGACGGCAAGCCCCGCAAGGTGCTCCCGGAGGACCTGTGGATCCTGGTGCCCCCGGAGCGTGAGAAGTGGGCGCAGACCATGCTCGGCGTGACCGCCGAAGCCCTGGTCCTCTCCCGCGGCTCGAACCCGGAGATCATCCGGGAGGACGCTCCGGGCCTGATCATCACCCGCGGTGTGCAGGATGACCCGGTGCAGATCTGGACCAAGGGTGCCGCGGTCGGGATGCCGGTGATGCACACGCCGGACGCGCACATCGTCGCGAAGGTGCTGTGATGCCGGGGCGTCGACTGATCGCAGCCGTGTACGTGAAGGACCCGGCCACCCACGAGGACCTGATCCTTCTGCCCGGCGAGAGCCCAGCTCCGGAGATCGCCGCGCTGGTGACGAATCCCGACGCATGGGATGCGCCACCGTGCGACGACGACGCTGAACCGGAGCCGATCGCGGTCGGCGAGCCGGATCCAACGGGCGAGGTGCCCGAGCCGGAACCAGAACAGCACGAGGCTGGCGGGGCGACAGGTGCGAAGAAGGCGCCGTCGCGTCGGCCCCGCTCGTCCTCCGCGTAATACGCTCACCTGCACGGTCCGGAGCCAGCATCCCCCGTCTGGCTCCGGGCCGCGCCTCGTATCCGAGGGATGTGAAACCGGTGGACGAGTTCCAGCGGTCATGGCTGCTCGCACAGCTCGGCCCCGACACCGATCCGGTCGACCTCGAACGCCGCTTCTTCCGATTGCGGTCGGCGCGCGCGGTCGCGCTTGAGGTGTTGGGTGAGCGGCGCGCCAAGCTCCTCGCCGATCCGCTGAAGGTCTCCGTCGACAACGTGGTGACCATGGACTTGCAGGAGAACTTGCGCGGCATCGAGCGGCAGATCGAACAGGTCCGTCAGGCCCCCGCCCCCGACGAACCTTCGGACGTCGACGAGGCGGGCGCAGCCCTGGCGGTCACGTGGCTGGTGCCGGCGCGCCACTATCGGTAGGCATGTTGCGAGCGTCCCAACGTTGCTGCGCTTTTGCTGGTTCCCCGCTCGTTCGCGTCACGGCCGGTCGGCCTCTGGCCAGTCCTCATGCGGTTCTGACTTCGGCGCCTGGGCGGTGTGCCCTGTTGCTTCGTCTATCTCCACCTGCTGAGCCAGCGCGAGCAGGTTACGGGCGGTCGCCGCGCTGGTGATGGATCCCCTGTAAGAACGGACCCTCACGCCCCGCTTCCCCAGTTCGATCAGCTCCTCGGCCACCTCTATGCGGTCCAGGAGATCGGTGACGGCGGCATCGGACAGCACGAATTCCACGGGTATGCCCTGGAGGTAGTCGCTTACTTGCTGCCACTGTTTCGCTGTGGCGGGTACGGTTTCGCCAGCGCGCACGCGTACAAACCATGCCGGCTCAGCCGATTGTTGCACCTCGATGACCCGGGTTAGCGCGGCTCGCACTCGCTCGATGCGCCCCAGCGTCCCCGCGTCGACTGATCGGGCCGACGGTTCGGCGACATGCTGATGAGCGGCCCGGGTGGCGGTTGCGGTGCGGCGGCGCCTGAGCTTGGCGAACATCATGATCAGGCGGCGGAGGGCAGGCGGTCGCGCCATTGCTCCAGAACGCTGACTGCGGCCTGAAGATCGCCGATGAGCTTGTCGAGGGCTTGGCGGGAGGGGACTGGTACGTAGTCGGGCAGGGCGTTTTGCTGGTCGGACTCGAAGCCGAGGTCGACTCGGGCGGGGGTGCGGCCCTCTTCCTGGGTCCGATGCTCCTCGCGGCAGACGGTGGTGAACTCAAGGCGGAGGTGTTCTCCGTTGACCAGCGGGGGTAGCTCGACGGTGAGTGGTGCGGACTCGTGCAGGATCGCGTCGTGCTGGGGGTCCTCGTCGGCATGGTTCCCGGCACACCACTTCGGGCAGTTATCTCCCGTCACGGACAGCTTCCAGTCTTGAGCGTTCATGGCCCGGATTCTGCCATGTGGCCGGAATTGATCGTTCCGGATGATCTGTGATCCTTCTCGCCCGGTACACAAGCTCGGTGGGCGATCTCGATCTGAGCCCGTCTGCCGGTCCGAGCCAGACGGTGCGGTCCCAGAGGGCCGCCGTTGTTCCGAACGCCGTCAGGTTCTGGTGACTTAGCTCCAGCAGCATCGCTCCAGGCACCGAGCCGCCGACGGCGCGAAGGAGGCGTGCAGGTCAGGCGGTCCGTGCGGCACCCTGCGGCCACACCACATCGATGGGGAGGCCGGCTTCGCGCGCCTCCAGGACGGTGTCCGCGGTGCCTCCCCTGCCTGACGGCGGCTTGCCGTCCCACACGGCGACCAGGCGCTCGGCGCGCTGGAGCATGGTGCGGTTGGCGTCCTCGTAGGCGGCCCGGTTCGCCGTCTCGTTGTCGAGGACGAGGACCTTGTCTGCGGCGTCGACGAGCCGGTCGAAGGTGGCGGCGTGGTCGGGCTTGACCTTGTTCTGCCGGTAGTCCTTCGAGGGGATCACCGCGACCAGGCTGCCCCCGAGGTCCAGGACGACTTCAGCGAAGATGGAGTCGCTGCCTTTCGCGATGCACGAGATGCCCACGAGAGTTCCCTCGGCCGCGTAGGGCTTGAGAGTCTCACGCAGCGCGTCGCGCACCAGTTGCACGCTGTCTTCGGTCAGGTCCATGTGCCCGGTGACGGCGAGAGTGGTCAAGAAGGTGCTCCTTCGGATAGCAGGTTGCGGATCATTGTGCGTGCTTCGGCGACAGGCTTGGCTGTGGGGCCGACGGTGTGCGGGTACAGCTTGGAGAGTTGCTCGCGGACCCGCCGGGAGCGGATCGTGGATGCGGCCTGGACGGCCTTTCTGGTGTGGGTGACGGCGCTGGTCAGGTCGCCGGTGAGGAAGTGGCATTCGGCGAGGCCGATGATGTCGAGGGTGTAGCTGCGTCCGGCTTCCGGTCCGCGGACGGCCAGGGCCTGTTGGATGGAGTCGGCGGCTTGGCCCGCGTACCGGCGTGGGTCGTGCCGGGCCAGGTCCAAGAGACGGCCGCCGGTGACGCCGTTCAGTTCGGCTTCGCCGAAGTAGCTGATCCAGTACGGCTCGTCGGGCCCTGCGTCGGCAAGGTGATCGGCGGCTTCTTCGGTGGTGCGGCGGAAGGCGCTGGTGCGGCCCATCGCGGCGTACGCCCATGCCTCCCGGGTGGCGAGCATGGCGGACACACGGGGCGTGGCCTGGCGTCGGATGCCGTGCTGCGCGAGGTGGACAAGTTCGAGAGCGTCGCCAGGCCGGTCGAGGTAGAGCATCTGCCGGGCCATCGCTGCGAGGGTGTTCGCGCCGAACAGGGTGTCGTTTCCCGCGTGTGCGGCGCGGAGTGCGAGCCGGTAGTAGTCCTGGGCTCTGCGTTGGCTGCCGGCTTCCCACGCCATGCTTGCGGCGGTGGCGGACAGTTGGGCCAGGACACGCAGAAGCCTTTGCTGGATATGTGTGGCCTGGTGTTCGTCGAGGTGGGCGGCCACTTCGTTGAGCTGGCCGATCACGGCCTTGCGGCGCAGGCCACCCCCCATCTTGTAGGTGCGGAAGGCGCGTGCGCACGCCTCCAGTTCTTCGACGTCGTGCTGGCCGAGGCGCCCGTGGCTTCGGTGTTCCTCGATGGCTGGGACAGGGGCGAGCCATGCTTCGAGGCTGTCGAGGAAGGCGGCGCCGGTGGTGGCGGCTGCGAGTGCGCGCGTGGCGGCGCGACGGTCCATCACGAGGTCGCTCCGGGAGAGGTCTGCGGCCAGGTGCACGGTCGCGGACGGCTGCCAGGAGGCTTCGTCAGGGTGAGCCCGTGCTGCTGGGGCGGGTGGGTCGTCGGGTGTGCTGACCGGTCTGGCCTCCCACGGGCGGTCGGCGAGACCGACCATGCGCCCGGGAATCTGCAGGCCGTCAGCGATGCGGCAGATCACGTCGAAGCTGGTGACCTGCTGCTGCCCGCTGATGATCGTGGAGACCTTGCCGGGCGTGAGCTGGCAGGCCGCTGCGATGCGGTTCTGCGACAGGCCGCCCCACTTCTTGATGAGCGAGAAGGCCGCGGAGAAGTCGTGTTCCGCCAGGGCTCGGCGTAAGTCGTCTCGTTCGAGAACTTCGGGGGCGAGCGGGCCGGGGGTGATGGCGTCCATGGGGTCAACTTCCGGAGTCATCGTATGCGCTTCATCGCACCGTACCGAACTGGAAGGGAGCGTATTACCGCCTCGGTAACCCCCGCCGGTCATCCCCGAGTTGCACGCAAGCGGCGACGATCGATGCATGACAGGTCAGACTCCGCGAGGTGGAGGCCTCCCGGGGCGCGGCCAACGCTCTTTGAAGAACGAGAGGCCAATCGACAGGCGTGGGCCGACAGGCCAGCAAGCTCAAGTGGTCAGGACGAACGAGGAGGTACGGCAATGCGTTCTTGGTGGATTCTTCAGGCCACAGCCGGCGGTAATCCGCAGGACGACAGTAACTCGGGCAACAAGCATGGCGGGGGTGGTTCCGACGAGGGCGGTAACACCAATGACGGGCAGGGACCGGCGGACGGAAAGTAAGTGACGCAGGAGATGAAGGAGGAGGTCGGCCCTGACAGGCTGGCCTCCCGGCTCATGGAATCGGGATCGCTGACGTCCGACTGGTTGCCGGCGTTCCAGGCTGTGCCCCGGGATCGGTTCGTGCCGGACGTGATCTGGCCCGGCCGTGCGGGCATGAACCGCCAGGACGACCGGGTGATCCGTTCGGAGAGTCCCGACCTGTGGTGGAAGGCCGTCTACACAGACGCGCCGATCACGACGCAGTGGGATGACGGTGCGTATGAGGGGCCGGGCAGGGGGCGTACGCCGTCCTGCTCGAACTCGATGCCCACGATGGTCTTTTCGATGCTGTCCGCGCTGGACCTGGAGCCGGAGCACCGAGTGCTGGAGATCGGCACCGGAACCGGCTGGGACGCCGCCCTGCTGTGTCACCGCGTCGGAGAGCGGAACGTCGTCTCGGTTGAGGTGGACGAAGCCATCGCGCAGGAGGCACGTGGACGGCTTTCTGCGGCAGGCTTCGCGCCGCTGGTCGTCGTCGGCGACGGCACAAGCGGCTACGGCGAGGGTGCCCCGTATGACCGGATCATCGCCACGTGCTCGGTCGGGCAGATCCCGTCTCAGTGGATCGGACAGGCCCATCCCCACGCGGTCATCGTCGCGCCCTGGGGACCGGTGTACGGCGGGGAAGCCGTCGCCCGTCTGACGGTCGACGAAGGCGGCACGGCCCGGGGGCATTTCGTCGGCTCCTCGGCGTTCATGCGCCTGCGCCAGCAGCGCAAGAACCTGCCGCCGACCCGCCGTTTCCTGGATACGACCAAGTGGCCCCTCGGCGCTGTCCGGTCGACCACCGCGCTCTCTCCGGATGACGTGGGTGAGTGGATCTGCATGTTCGCCATCGGTGTGCAGGTGCCGGACCTCTTCTGCCGTGTCGACTGGGGCGAGGACGGCGCCTACCGCCTGTGGCTGTTCGACACCGGCGTAACGAGCTGGGCCTCCGCAGACTTCGTGAAGGGCGCGACAGAGTTCGAGGTCGCACAGGCGGGGCCTCGAAGGCTCTGGCAGGAGCTTGAAGCCGCCCACGGCTGGTGGGATCAGCAGGGGCGGCCGGGCTTCGAACGCTTCGGCCTGACCACACGGGGAGGGCCTTCCCATGAGGTGTGGCTTGATGCTCCGGGCAACCCTGTCCCTGTACGCAAGAACAGATGATCGGTGCCTGCGATGGAGAGAACTTCACCACGTGGGTACGGCTGCACGAAAGAAGCCCGCCCCCTCCCGCACGCGTTGCAGGGAGGGCGGGCCTCGGTCGTGAGATCAGATGTCGAAGCGGTCGGCGGCGACATCACCGACGAAGTTGGCGAACGCGGCCGGGCTGATCAGCAGGGCGGGGCCGTCAGGTGTCTTCGAGTCCCGGATGGCAATGCAGGTGTACGGCGTGTGCCGGGCGTCCTTGACCTCGATGCACTGGCCCTGCTCGCCGCCGCTGTACGACGACTTGAACCAGGGGCGCCCGGGCAGGTCGGTCGCCTTGAGGCTGTTGGTCACTTGTGCAGTCCTTCCAGGTACTCGGTGATGAGATCCCGTGATCTGTCCGCGGGAAGTGCCACATTGGCAACGGCGTTGAAGATCCGTTCCATGAAGTCGATCTGTTCAGGGTCTTCGCTGTGCGTGCCGCCGAGGGGGTTGTCGACGCTGACGATCGGCACCCAAGGGTGCTCGAAGGTCAGGATCGTCGTCGCACCGTTCGATCCATAGGTCGGGTGGGCGGAAAGCGGAAGGATCTGTAGCTCCACATTCGGACGTTCGGAGACGTCCAGGAGCTTGCGCAACTGGTCCCGCATGATGCCCGGTCCGGACTCGAACTTGGCGTGGAACGCCGACTCAGGAACAAGCGCGTGGAAGTCCACGGGGTTCTCGGTACGGGTGAGTACTTCCTGCCGCGCGAGACGGATCGCGATCAGGATCTCCACTTGGTCGGGAGTGATGGCTGCGGGTGACCGGCCGATGATCTCTCGTACATAGCCTGGAGTTTGGAGCGGACCGGGGATAACGATCGGGTGGTGCATGCGCACGGCGCTCGCCCTGGCTTCGAGCTGGACGAAGTCGAGCAGCGATTGTGATGCGCGGCCGTCGTATGCCTTCCACCAGCCATGGTCGCCCCCAACGGGCTCTTCGGCGACCTTGGCCACCTCGTTCACGCCGGCTTCGTCATCCACACCGAGCTTGGCGCACAGGTCGCGTACTTCATCTCCGGAGATGCGGTAGAGGCCTCGCTCGATCCTGCTCAGCTTGGTTGTGTCCCAGCCCATGAGTCTTGCGGCGTCGCCTGACCTCACATCGCCCCGCCAGCGCCGGAGTTGGGCGCCGACCCTCCTCCTCATGATGGTCGGCGTCGCTCGCTTCTGAGTCATAGACGCAGTCTCGCACGTCGTTGACTCCTCTGACGATGAGGATGCTTGTTCGATCTCTTTGGCAATTTCCTCATCAGTCTTGCGAATCAACCGCCAAAAGGAGCAAGGTAATTGCGTACGGAGACGGATCGCTCAACAGCGGTCCGTGACCGAGCTCGTGCGTGCCCGCCGATGGGACCAGAAGGCGGGCATGCCTGATGAGCACCGCACACCCCCCGAGCGGGCCGCGATCGTGCTTGAACCTGCAGCCCGAGTGCACTCTCAGCAGACCGAACGGAGACAGCCCCCATGTCACCGAGCGCGGCACAGACCTCCTATGTGGACGAGGGCAAGCAGTTAGAGGCGTGGATGACCGGCCGTACGGCGCGGCCGGTCGCGAACCGCGGCTCAGGGCCCGAGGCGTCGCGCGCCCCGACGGCACCGCGCACTGCGCGTTCCCCCCACCGCCCACTTGGGAGGCCCTCAATGAGCCCCGCCCCAGCCGCCGTTGCCAGGGCGACTGCCGAACCGCAGGACCCCCGCGTATTCGAGGTCGTCTTCCTCCCTGCTGACCATCGCGTTGGCCAGATGAGACGGATCATGAGGGCGCAGCTGCGCTACTGGGACCTGATGGCGCTGGCCGACGACGCCGCTCTCTCCGTAACGGAGCTGGTCACCAACGCCGTCAGACATGGTGAGGGAAGACCGGTCGGGCTAAGGGTGCGGTGCTTCGCGGATGAGCTTCGCATCGAAGTGACTGACGGCTCCCCGACCCGTGCCCGGATGCGTTCCGCCGACGCGACTGACCAGAACGGCCGCGGTCTGTTCCTCGTCTCGGCCGTCTCGAAGGAGTGGGGCGTCAGCTCCGACGGCACGATGACGTGGTGCTCCCTCGCGATCCCCGGAGGGGGAGCGTGATGGTCACTGTGGGCGCCGCATGAGGCGCGATCCCTCCCCGCACGTCGGGCCTGCCTTGCGAAGTGGCTCCCCACGGCAGCAGGCCCGACCCACCGCCCGGCGCCGGGAACTACCGGCTCTCTACGTCCCCCTCGGGGAGCCGTGGCGCCCCGGCGCCGGGCGCCTTCTCCTCCGCATCGGCTGCGCCCTCGTCGAGGTCCTTCGCTGGCCGAGGATCCGGCGGCAACCTGCGCCCGCCATGCAGCAGCTCGTGGCCGACGAAGAGCAGCGGTTCGCGCTGCTGTGCCAGCAGATCACCCCCACACGCCAAGGAGCATCAAAGTGACCACGATCGACAGCACGGAGCCCCTGCCTCACGCCGGCATCTCTTCTCGGTGTGTGCGTGAACAAGCCCTGATGGCAGGGCGGTTGGCGGATCCGGCGCTGCTCGACCAGGCGGTGGAGATCAAGCTGGGCAAGGACGAGGCCGCCGACACCTGCCTGGCCGTACCACTGGGCGGCCAACGCGTGGCGGGGGAAGTCACCGTGATGGGCTGGAGCCAAGCCCTGTTGGTCCTGCTCGCCCTGGACGGAAAGCCGGGATTCCCCGACCTGCGGGACGGCACCACCTGCACCAACGCGATCGATGAGCCCCGCACCATCCGATGGGGCCTGCACACCGGCTTCCAGGAGCCGCAGCTGCGGGCCAGCATGTGGGGCTACCACGAGGTGGGCGTGAAGGCGTACGTGGCCGAGCAGACACGTCTGGACCCGCGGATCCCCGTCACACCGCTGCCCGAGCTTCCGGCTGCTCCCAGCGCGGCGCGCATCTATGGCACCCTCCTCGGCGGCCGGGACAACTACCTGGCCGACAGGAAGTTCGTCCAGTCACTGACTCCCGATGATGCCGAGGACCTGTCCACGGTCGCCGTCATCAACCGCACCCACCTGCCCGCCGTCGTCGGCCACCTCGCAAGCCGCGGCATCGACCAGTACCTCGACCTGGGGTGCGGCCTCCCGGCATTCGACCGCCTGTCACACAGCAGCAAGCTGTGTCGCACGCTGCACGACCTTGTGGCCGAACGCCAGGACACGGCGCGCGTGGTCTACGCGGACCATGACAAGAGCCTCTTCGGGATGGCCCGCATCGAGCTTGAGGAACATCCGCTGCGGCCGGAATGGGTGCTCGGCGACATCCGGCACATGGAGCAGTTCCTCAGTTCGGGCCGGGTGCAGTACCTGCTCGACTGGAGCCGTCCCATCGGGGTTCTGCTGCACGATGTCCTGCCCTGGATCGACAGCGACAAGACCGTGACGACGGCCCTGACCGTGCTCCGGGAGCAGTTGCCACCGGGCAGTGCCCTGTCCCTCACCCATGCCGCCGACCTCGGCGAGAACCGCATGACGCGGTTCACCGCGACGTTCCGTAAGGCGGGACTGGCCTTCAAGCCGCGTGATGCCGCCGCTGTTCGCGCGTTGTTCGGTGACTGGCCCCTGGAGCCGCCGGGCCTCGTCCCCACACACCGCTGGCACCCCGGTCACCCGCACATCCGTGTCCACCCTCATCAAGCGGGCGCACTCGCCGGGCTCGCCTTCAAACCGGAACCGGCCGCGTAGGGGCCGGTGCTCGCGACGCACCCCGCAGCCTCGGACGACTCATGACTTCCACCGCTCGCGCGCCGCCCGCGGGCCGCACGCAAAGAAGCCCCGACAGCCGTTGCACCGGCCGCCGAGGCAGTACGTCACCGACTACCAGAGCTAAGGGACCCGATAACGCATGCGCGACCTTATCGCCTGCCTGTACGCCTCGTTAACCCTTCCGCCCCGCCGCCCCGTCCGCACCATCCGGGCCGCCCGCACCATCCGCACCCACTACCAGCAGGCCAGGAGCCAGCTCCTTCCGCCCACGCCGGCGCCTCCCGTACAGGTCATCCCTCCCGCGCCCGCCTACGCTCGCCGGCCGCGCCCCCGCGGCGGGCTGCTGCACCTCGCCGAGCAGTCCCTCGCCTTGCGGAACCCCTCGCTCTGCCGCCCCTACTCCCCGGCCTACCAGCGGCCCCGCGTCCCGCAGCGCCACCCCTGCCACCTGGTGTACGAGCGGGCCCGCGCCGCCGCAGGTCGGCAGCGGCTTCAGCGTGAACGCCGCACCGCTGCCGCGCTCGCAACGGTCGGCATCGACTACGGCCCCGCCTTCGCGGCCCTGGCGTAGTCAGCCAGGGACGGACCAGACAGCAGCTCACGGAACGGGAAAGCGCATGGCCAAGAAGGGCAGCAAGACCGTGGACGCCGCCACGGCGCGCCGCGACCGGGACTCACGAGAGGCCGGTGCACACACCCCGCAGGAGAGGCAGGCGATGGTGTCCCAGCCTCTGCACAAGAAGGGTGCGCGCGAGGACCGCTGGTTCGGGCAGGACCCGGACTAGCCACCAGCCCCGCCTCGTGTCCGAGTCCCTACGGGCACGGGGCGGTTCGCACCGCACGATCACCGAGGCCGTGCCTCAGGCACGGGACCGCAGACTGCCCGCCCGTCATCGGCTGCGTGACGGTCGCCGATGACGGGCGGGTGCACCACCCGGCAACTGGAGCTGAAACAGGGCTCGTTGCCCGGCAAGGCGACCGATTGCAACTTCACTGAGGAGGCAACCGTGGTTCCGCACGTCGTCATCTCATGGGTCACCACCGCCCGAGGCGGAGCAGAGAATTCCGTCATCGAACTGGCAGGGAACCTGGCCCGCTTGGGGCCCAGCGTGGACGTGGTGTGGTGGCGCCAGGGCGGCCCGCCCGCCGGTCAGCCCGCCCCCGCCCGCGTGCACGAGGTCACGGACTGGCACGGCTACCAGCAGGCGCTCACCACCCTGTGCGGCCCGGCCGACGACCGCCCGGTGGTGGTGATCTCCAGCCACCGCACGGTGGCCGCCGACGTGGTGCTCGCTCCGCACGCCCGCGTGATCCCCGTGGTCCGGCACGTCGTCAGCGCCGACCAGGTGCTCCGGGTGATCGATCCCCGCGACGGTGCCATGGTCGAGCGCACGATCGTCGACCTTCCGTGGGAGCTGCTGACCCGCGTGCCCGTGTGGGTGGGCATCTCGCACGCGTCGTCGGCCGCACTGCGCACGCACGTTCCCCAGGCCCGGTACGTCAGCACCATCCACAACGGGGTCGCCATCCCGGCGGCGGTTCCCGCCCGTACGAGGCCGCAGACGGGCAGGCTCCTGGTCGCCTCGGTCGCCCGTACGGTGCCGTGGAAGCGCATGGACCATCTGGTGCGTGCGGTCGCCGATCCGCGCTTGTCCACCGCGGTGCGCCTGGATGTCTTCGGCGAAGCGGGCTCCCATCAGGGCGAGTTGGAGGAGTTGGCGCGTGAACTGGCTGCACCGGTCCGCTTCATGGGCTACGCCGACGACCTTCCCGAGCGTCTGGCCGGGTACGACCTGCTGGCCACCGCCGCGGTCCAGGAAGGCTTCGGGCGTGCCGTCATCGACGCCGCCGGCGCCGCGATCCCGTCCCTGGTGCCCAACGCGGGGGCCAGCCCCGAGCTCGTCACCGACGGGCTGACTGGCATGGTCTACGACCCCGATGACCCCTGGGATCTGGTGGCCGCCCTTACTGATGCGCTCCTCGACCGCGAGTCGCTGGCCAGGATGGGCAGCGCGGCCCGCGCCTTGGCCGAGGCCTGGTACACCCCGGGCCGGTGCGCCGCCCAGTACCTGACGCTGGTGCTGGGGCAGCGCCCCGCCTCCCGCGAGCTGGAGGCCGTACGGTGAGCGGCGCCGGTCCGCTCCTGGGTGATGTGCTGGGCCTGTCCGACGACCCGTTCCTGAAGGACCTGGGCGCGGGCGCCCTGGATGAGGAGCCCATCGCCTCCCTCGGCGACATCTCCGGCGCCGTGTACGACCTGGCCTGTGCCGCGCTCGGCGGCCGGCCGCGGATCCACCCTGACGCGTACGTGTCGCCGCTGGCGAACGTGGCCGACGACGTCGTGATCGGCCCGGGCGCGAGGGTGTACGAGTACTCGACTGTACGGGGTCGCACGGTGATCTCCTCCCAGGTGCACATCGGGTACGGGTGTGAGGTCTCCCGCAGCCTGGTCGGCGAGCACAGCATCCTGTCCCACCGGGCCACCGTGGGTTGCTGCGTCATCGGCCGCTACTGCTACTTCTCCGCAGACCTGCTCACCGCGGCCTGCGTCATGAGTAACCCCGACATGCTCCGTCCGGACAAGCCCATCAGCTTCGCCTTACCGGACGGCGGACGCCTCAGCACCGGCGAGCCGAAGTGGTCGGCCCTGATCGGTGACCACGTCCGCGCCGGATCACGGGTCACGGTCGGCCCCGGCGCCATCGTGGGCGCCCGCTCGGTCCTGGACGCGAACAGCGCCGTCGCCACCGTGTGGATCCCCGCCGACAGCCGGGTGACCGGGACGGAGCCCGGATTCCGGATCACCCCTCGCTTGGGAGGCAATGCATGAGGTACGAGACCGAACGCAGGCACCTGGTCAGCATCATCGAGGACCTGCTCACCTGGGAACTGCTCAACCCGGCCGGCGGCGCCGTCTCGGTGCGCCTGCCGGACGGGAACATCCTCCTGTCCTGCACACGGCTGGCCTTCGACCGCTGGAAGGTGAGCCTGCGCGACTTCATCGTCCTCACCCCCGGCGGGGCGATCGTCGAGCAGAGCGGCGGACTCGGCGCCTCGGGCACACCGGTCCACCTGGACCTGTACCGGATGCTGCCCCGCGCCAAGGCCATCGTGCACACCCACGCCCCCTACACGCTGGCCTTCGCCTCCCTCGGGCTGCCTGTTCCGAGCGTGACCAACCGCGCCGACACGTTCGGTGAGATCCCCTGCCTGCACGCCGACGACCGCACCGTAAAGGCGAAATACCTGGCCAGCCCGGTCCCGCTGGATCTGCCGCAGGGCATGGTGCAGCGCCCGGACGTGGCCGCCGTCAACCTCCTGGAGTACCGGCCGCAACTGGAAGACGTCATCGCCCCGCGCGCCGACGAACTCGAACGCCACGGGCTCGCCTTCACCCTCTACCGGCACGGCGCGTTCACCGTCGGCCGTCACCTGGAGGAGACAGCCGACCTGATGCTGCGCCTGGAGGAGAGCGCCCGTACGGCGCTGCTCCAGGCGCAGCTGACCGGCGGAGTCGTCTACCCCAACCGCCTGTACGCGCCCGAGCAGCAAGGCCAGGTGGGTGCAACGGCAACCACACCAGTATCGTCCTAACTCACTGAGCGGGATTTCTGGTCGGAGATTCCGGTAGAAAACCGCTCTAATCGACTGGATCACGGGACGGGATACATCACCGAATGAATAGTGTGACCTCGCAGGGGCATCCCATGGCTGCAGACCGACACAGCTACCGCATCACGGGCGGAGTGCCCCTTCACGGCACGGTGGAGGCGTCCGGCGCGAAGAACGCCGTCACCAAACAACTCGTCGCCACCCTGCTCACCGACGAGCCCTGCGTACTGCACGGCGTGCCCCGCATCCTCGAGGTCGATCTCGTCCTCGGCATGCTCGCCGAGCTGGGCACCGAGGTGACCTGGCTCGGCGAGCACACCGTCCGCGTGCACACCCCCGACGTCACCAACACCTCCCTCTCCTCCATGTACTCCGGCGTCAACCGGATCCCGATCCTGATGATGGGCCCCCTGCTGCACCGGCGCGGTGAGACCGTCGTCCCGCTGCCCGGCGGCTGCACCATCGGCAAACGCCCCATCGACTTCCACCTGAGCGGCCTGCACCAGATGGGCGCCGACATCGTGGACCACCCCCGCTCCGTCAAGGTCTCCACCGACCGCCTCACCGGCGCCCACGTCCACCTGCCGTTCCCCTCGGTGGGGGCCACGGAGAACCTGCTGCTGGCAGCGGTCCTGGCCAAGGGCACGACCGTCATCTCCAACGCGGCCGTCGAACCCGAGATCGTCGACCTGGTCCTGATGCTCCAGAAGATGGGCGCCCTGATCACCATCGACACCGACCGCACGCTCACCATCTCCGGCGTCGAGGCCCTGCGCGGCGTCGAGCACCACACCGTGGCCGACCGCATCGAGATCGCCTCGTTCGCCGCGGCCGCCGTCGCCACCGACGGCCGTATCGAGGTCCGCGGCGCCCGTCAGGACCACCTGATCACCTTCCTCAACGTCCTGCGGCACATCGGCGGCGACTTCAACCAGACCGAACACGGTCTGGAGTTCTTCCGGGCGAGGCCGCTGACCGCCACCGACATCGAGACCGGCGTCCACCCCGGCTTCATGACCGACTGGCAGCAGCCCATCACCGTCCTGCTCACCCAGGCCACCGGCACCTCCGTCGTCCACGAGACCATCTACGAAGACCGCTTCGGCTACGCACAACAGCTCAGTAGCGCCATGGGCGCCGAGATCGAACTGACCACCCGCTGCCTGGGAGCCACCGCCTGCCGCTGGCACAACCGGGACTTCCAGCACACGGCCAAGATCAGCGGCCCCGCCCCGCTGAAGGCCGCCGACCTGACCATCCCCGACCTGCGCGCCGGCTTCGGCTACGTCCTTGCCGCCCTGGTCGCTGACGGCACCAGCACCATCAGCGGCACCCGCTACCTCGAACGCGGCTACGAACAACCCGTCGCGAAACTCGCCGCCGTCGGCGCCCGCATTACCACCCAGCCCGTCTGACCAGCCGCGCCGCCCGCCCGTCCAGCCTCCGGCGGGCGGCGCCCCGGACGAAGGGATTCCGCCCGTGCGAACTGCCTTACCGTTCCTGCCCGTTCAGCGAGTGTGGGAGCCGGTCATCGACCAGCACGAAACCTGGCTCGCCGTCAATCCGGTGCAAGGCTGCCCGAAGGCGTGCGGCTACTGCTACCTGCGCGACCGCGGCCAGACCCTCGTCAAGCCGGCCGAACTGGCCACCCCACGCCGAACCGTCGACCTGCTCCTGGCCAGCCCCTACTACCACCCGCACGCCGTGCTCGCCCTCTACACGTGCACCGACGCCCTCGCCACCCCGCCCAACCGGGCCCACCTGATCGGCCTGCTCGGCGAACTCATCGCCCAAGGCGTAGGCAACCCCGTCTGCCTGATCACCAAGTGCGCCGTCACCGACGACGTCATCACCGCCATTCGCACCGCCCGAGCGGCCGGCATCCCCGTGATCGTCTACCTCAGCTACTCCGGCCTGGGCCCCGACATCGAACGCGGCATCGACCACGCCGCACTCCGCGAGAACTTCCCCCGCCTCCACGAGCACGGCATCCCGGTCATCCACTACTGGCGCCCGCTGATGCCGGCGAACGCCGCTCCCGAGACCATCACTCACGTCCTGGACTGGGCCGCACGCTACAGCGCCTGCTCCGTCGCCGTCGGCCTCAAGGTCAAACCCGGCGCCCGACGACAGATGACCGAACTGTGGCCCGAACTCCGCGACCAGGAAGCGGCCCTGGAAGCGGCCGACGCCGTATGGCCGCGCCGCACATGGGAGCTTCTGGAGTCACTCCCCGCCCGCTACCCCGACCACCCCATCTACCAGACCAACTCCTGCGCCCTCGCCTACGTCCTTGGCCGCCCCGACACCCACCGCATCCACACCACCCCGACCTGCGCCGCCAACCACTGCACCACCAGCCAGCGGGAACGCTGCACGGCCGCGGCCCCGCCGCCCGTGACCACCGACCACATCCGCACGCATCTCACCTGGCTCGGCATGCCCATGGTCCCCTCCATCGACTGGGATGCCAGCCAGCGCGCCGCAACCGTTCAGGGAGCCCTCAGCCTCCGTGACCGCAACAACGTCTCCCAGCGATTCGTCATCACCGTCCAAGCTCCCCGACTGGGAGACGAGCGGTACTGGTCCGGCCGACTCGAAGGAAGCCAACCGCTCATCATCGACTCCTGACTGCGGCGAGGCGCCGGACCGCGCCGCGGAAGACCGCACACAGGCCGACACCTCGGCGAACGACGGGCTCATCGCAATGATCAAGGCCCAACTCGCCGGTGAACTCCTCACGTTGCGGGAACAGCACGGCTGGTCCGTGTACGACGTCGAGGAACGCAGCGGCGTAAGCCGCTCGACAGTGTCACGGATCGAGCGCCAGGCGACCGAGCTGACGATGTCCGTCCTGGTCCGGGTGTGCTGGGCGTACGGCTGCTCAGCCTCCAGCCTCCTCGCCCGAGCCGAACAACACGCCCTCCGCGCTGCCACGGCTTCGGAACCACCGTAACCACCCGACTTTCCTGCCCGGCTCAGCAACCATGCCCGGACATCACCTCCCCCACCGGCCACGCCGCGACGACACTCACGCGCACGCTGGCCGCCTGACCACGCCATAGAAGAACAGGACCCCGCCATGACCGCTCCAGCGCAGCCGAAGCAATGGATAAACCTCGGACTGTTACTCGGAGGACACACTCCAAGCCACGAAACCCCGCCGCCCGTCTCCGAGCCCCGGCAGGTGCCAGCCTCGCCAGCGCCCGCCCCGCCGACCAACGAGGAACGCGAAGCCAAGGAGACGATGCGCGCGGCCGGATACATGCCGAAGGTGGGCTACCCCGGCTCCCGCTCCACCCCGTGGCCGAGCGCGTGCGCCACCTGTGGCGCACCCCGCCGACCATCGCTTCAGGACGTAGAGCGAGGCATAAGGTGCAAGCACGTGCGGCGCAGGTCCGCCGCCTCCGGCCAAATGAGCAACCAGGCAGGCATTCAGGAAGCTGTCCGACAACACTCCTGATGGGAGGCTGACGGCTGCCCGGACCTGGACCAGTTCGAGGTCACCGTTCCCTCTGACGGGCAGACGGTGACCTGGCCCAAGGACTGACGGCAAAAGACGGGGCACACCGTGGGTGGCCAGCCATGGTCACCCCTGGTTGCGGAGCCCCCGGCCACCTCGTTCACGCTCGTCATAGCGGGCCTTGGCCATGCCCTGAATGAACTGGACCAGGAAGCCGACGCACGCTCCGGCCAGTACTGCGGCGACCATGTCGTTGGTGCTGCTGTCCGGTGCGCACAAGATGATCGCGACGGCGAAACCGCACGTGACGATGATCCCCAGCGGCCTGCTGGGTATGCGGTACCACCAAGGTGTTCCTGTCCCCATGAGGGTCCTTCCACACTGACGAACTGGCCTGGGGCAGCGTAGCCACGGCTGCCATGTTCCTCGCCCGGCGCTGTCCGACAGCGGCTTTAGCGTTTGCTGAATGGATCACACGAAGACCGAGGACGCTGTCCGCCGCGTCGCGATCACCACGCGCGGGGGTCGAGCCGACATCGAGATCGACGGCGAGCGGATAGAGCCGAGCGCCGTCCGCGCCTACAGCGTCAGCCACTTCGCCGGTGAGCGGCCGGACATCGTGCTGCACGTAGCGGACCGCGAGGAAGCCCATTGGTCCGGACTCGCCCGGGTCGCGGTGGCCGACCTGCCCGACCCTGGCCCGGCGGCCGCCGTCTTCCTGGACGCCATCGACCCGGAAGCCCTGGAGCGCGCCGCGCTCGCACGTCCCGATCTCGGCACTGAGCCGTATTCGCTGACGAAGGCGATGCTCACCCAACTCGGGGAGTGGGCGCGTGGCCTTTGACGTGGAAGGGGTGCGCCGGGTCGTCAGCCGCGTCCTGGACGACAAGCTGGAGGTGTGGCGCGACAGCGCGGGCCGCACGGACGATGTGCTGGATGAGACCACCGGCCGGCTGGTGCCGCCGCGGCCGGACGAGGAACTGGTCTGGGACGGACTTGGCGCGGTGATGCCGTACAGCCGCCCGGCCCTCACACAGCCGGTCGGCGGATCGGTCGCCGTGCAGCCGCCCACCACCGACTATCAGGCGGTGCTGCCCGTCGATGCCCCTGCGCTGCGGCGCGATGACGTGATCCGGGTTGCCGGATCTGTCCGTCCCAAGGGCCCACGGGATCCGCAGCTGCTCGGGCGCCGGTTCCGTGTCTCGGACGAAGCCGTGGGCACCTACAGCGTGGTGCGCATCGTGCGGGTCCAGGTGATCGACTGATGGCCATCGTGAACCCGCACCCCAACGCCCACCCGGACGCCGCCGCGTTCCGGGATCCGATCGCGCTGGCCGCCGCGCTGGCCCGGATGGGTCCGGCCGCTCGCGCCCGTACGCGCACGATCACCAGGCATCACGCGATGCTGCTGCGGGTGCGAATCCAGCGCAACGCCAGCGGCAGGCCCGGCCCGAACGTCATCACCGGCCAGTACCGGGCCTCGTGGGACGTGAGGATGCGTACTGGCGGTGGCTCGGTGACCGCCGAGGTGTTCTCCGACGCCCCGCAGGCGCGCAGGCTGGAGTACGGCTTCGTCGGCGTCGACAGCTTGGGCCGTCACTACCGGCAGCCGCCGTTCCCGCACGTCGAGTCCGCCTTCCGGCGCACCGAGCCGGAGTTCATCCAGGCCCTCGCGGACGGGGTCCTGCCGTGACTGCTCGTCTGCCGGTTACTCGTGCGTTGGCCGCCTTGGTCGAGCGGGCCACCGGCCGCCCCTGTGGTGTGGGTGAACTGCCGCGAGTGCAACGGGAGTCGGGGGAGTGGGAGCCCGCGTCCGCGCCGTACACGATCCTCGACTCGCTGCCCGGAGAGTTCACCGGGCCGCCGCTGGAGGACTGGCACGCGGACGCAGCCTGGACCTACCAGTTGACGTCGGTCGGGGAACGGGGCGACCAGGTCGAGTGGCTGGCCGACCGCGTACGGGTCGGCCTTGTCGGCCGCAGCGACGGCCGCTGGACCCATGACCTGCCTGTTCCCGAAGTCCGCGTCATCGACCGGGAGTTGACGTATGACGCTGGTGGAGAGCCGTCGGTGTCGGCGGCAGGCGTTATCGTGTCCTACGTGCAGAGGTTCACGATCACCGTGACCCCTGCCTGAAGACACGGTCTTCACCCTCACCGCGGAGGCCCGCGCGGACGCTAGGCCCCAGGCCAGGCGAACCCCCTTTGAACATCAAGGGGCAGGGCCTCGGCACGGGACGCTGCCCCAGAAGTGGGAGCGGACCTGTGTCCCTGACGAAGCCGTCCACGAATAAGCCGGCCACCCAGACCCGATTCCTGCGGCGCGGTATCTCCAAGATCTACTGGCTGAAGAAGGTCAACGACCCGGAGCGGCCGTCCCGCACGGAGCTGTCCGAGCCCAACCGGTTCGACCTGACCAAGGCGGTCAGCGACATCGAGGGCTGGGCGCTGGCAAACGAGCCGATCGAGACCCCGGACATGGGATCGACGTTCAACTCGTCGATCCCGGGCAACGACAAGGCTGACAGCAGCTCGCTGACCTTCTACGAGGACCGGTTCTCCGACGCCGTCGAGCAGCAGCTGCCCAAGGGCGCCAAGGGCTACGTCGTCTTCCTGCGCAAGGGCGACATCCCCGGCTCCCGCTCGGTCGACGTGTTTCCCGCGCAGGTCGCGACCCGTGCTGCGACGTACTCGACCGGGAACGAGGCGGCCAAGTTCAAGGTCGACTTCACCATCATCGACGAGCCGTCGCTCGATGCCCCGGTGCCGGAGGCGATCGCCCCGGTCCCGCTGCCCACCCCAGTCGAGGACTGCGACGACGACGAGCACGGCCACAGCGGCCACGACCACGGCCATGAGCACCAGCACGGTGGTGCGCAGGCCGACGTGACCGTGCTGCGGAGCATCGTGACCGCCGAAAGCGTCCACGAGCAGGTCGAGGACTGAGCATGTCGCGCCCTGCACCGGCCAAGCGCCCGTCCCCTCCCCGCGCGAGCGCGGCGGAGGGGGCGTGGGCGGCCAAGATGGAACGCCTTCGCCGCCGCGCACTGCCGCAGAACAAGCTCCGCATCTGCGACGACGACCAGCTGAAGCAGCGGTTCGAGGACGCCGAACAGGCCGCCCGGCGGGCCCGCTTCCTCGCCGAGGCGAACCCCGACGACGAACGGGCCACCCGTAGTGCCGATGAAGCCGCAGCCGCGCTCGAGACAGTACGGGCCGAGCTGGACGACGTCTCCGACTTCCTGACCTTCCTCGCGCTGCCGCGCCCGGTCCTGGAGGACCTGATCGCCGAGCACCCGCCGACCGAGCAACAGGCCGACGAGGGTTCGCTGTTCAACCCCGAGACCTTCCCGCCGGCGCTGATCGCGGCGGCGTCCTTCGACGGCATGAGCCAGGACGAGGCGGCCGAGCTGCTGGCCACGTGGTCGGCGCCGGATGCCGGGCTGCTGTGGGAGGCGGCCTGGTCGGTGCAGCAGGAAAGCCGGGTGGAGCTGGGAAAAGGCTGAGCTGTGATGCGCAGCTGCGGGCCGAGCTGGAGCTGTGCGAGCGATACCGGATCCCGCACTCACAGTTCCTGGGCGGCGATGGCCGGTGGACCCGGCTGGACCGGGCCAAGGCGCTGGCGTGGGCGCAGTGGCAGCGGTCGGTGTGTCCCGAGTGCCACACGCGGCTGGAGGAGTGGGACGACCAGCGCGGTGGTGACCCGCATGCCTACGTCACCGACACGTTGCGCTGCCCCGGCTGTGAGCTGATCGAGCAGGAACGCGACCACGTCCCCGCCGACCGCTCCGGTTACGGCGTGAAGATCCAGCTCCTGCCGCGCGCCGAGTACGAGCAGCGCCCCTGAACAAGTCCCGCACGATGTAAGGAGGGCCGCCCGCGGTGGCCGGGTTCACCCTGACGGTGGCGATGCGCGCCGAGGTCCGCGACCTGATCGCGGGAACGCGTGCTGCCTCCGGCCAGATGCGGACCTTCGCCGACCGTACCGAGGCCGCGAACCGGTCCCTGGCCCGCCTCGACGTCAACGGTGCACGGCTGGCGGGCCAGTTCGCCGCGCTCAACCGCTCCGCCCGCTCCGCGACCGGAGAGCTGAACCGGATCTCTGCCCGTGCCGCGGCCGCGCGGGCGAGCCTGCGTGCTGCCGGGGACGACGGCAGCCGGTCGATGTCGCGCCTTGAGCGTGCGGTGGCCGGCGCCAGCAGGCGCGGCATCTCGGCCACCAGCCTGCTGGCGGGCGGGGGGCTGCTGCTCGGCGCGGGCGAGATCGTCGAGGAGGGCAACCGCTACCAGCGGCAGATGAACCTCTTCCGCGCGGTCACCTCCGCCACCGCCGGACAGATGAAGCGGGCCGCGGTCGTCGCGCAGGAACTCGGCGCCGACCTGAGCCTGCCGGGTGCGACGTCGGCCGATGCCGCCGAGGGCATGGTGGAGCTGAGCAAGGCGGGCTTTCGCGCCGATCAGTCCATCGACGCCGTCCGCGCCTCCCTCCAGCTCGCCTCCGCCGCCGACGTCAACGCCGCCACCTCGGCCAAGTACTTGGGCGACATCATGGATCAGTACGGTCTCAGTGCTGATCAGGCGTCCAAGGCGTCGGACACGCTGGCGGCCACGGCGAACTCGGCGTCCGGCTCGATCACGGACATCTACTACTCGATGCGCTACGCCGGGCCGGTCGCCAACGCCCTCGGCGTCTCGCTGCAGGACACCGCGGCCGCGGTCGGCATGCTCGGCAAGAGCGGCATCCTCGGCCAGACCGCGGGCACGTCGCTGCGGGGGATCTTCGCCAACCTCGCATCCCCCACCCCGCAGATGCGCAGCGCCCTGAAGGACCTGGGGATCGACGCCTTCGACGCCCAGGGCAAGTTCCGCGGGCTGCGGGTCGTGATCGACGGCCTGTCCAAGGCCGAACACGCCATGTCCCAGCAGGACTTCGCCGCCGGTGTCACCCGGGCGTTCGGCAAGCCCGCCCTCAGTGGGGCGGTGGCGCTCGCGCACCAGGGCACCGCGTCCTTCGACGACCTGTCGATGGCCGTACGGCAGACCGGCGCCGCCGCGGCCATCACGGCCTCGCGCGGGCAGGGCCTGTCTGGTGCGATGGTGCAGCTGCGTACCCAGGCGCGGCAGACCGGGATCGCCCTGTACCAGGGCATGGCCCCGGGGCTGGAGTGGGTGACCCGGCTGCTGACGCGCGGGATGGCCGGGGCGACGCCCTACCTGACGACGGCGCTGGAGTACGGCCGCCATCTCGCCGTCCTGTATGGGCCGGAGCTGAAAGCGAAGGCCTCCTCCGGGCTCGGCGGCCTGGTCGACGAGGCGAAACGTTTCGTCGGCCCGCTGAAGGAACTGGGCGAGGACACGCTCGCCACGGGCCTGAACCTGCTGATCAACGCGGCCGAGACGCTCGGCCAGGTGCTGCGCCATGCCGCCGACGGGACGCAACCCATCGTGGCCGCATTCGCCAGCCTCGGTGAGGACGGCGGCGCGGCGGCCGGAACGCTCGACATCGTCGCCACCGTGGCCAACCTGGCCATGGACGCGGTTTCCGGGCTGTCCCTGGTCCTGGTGCCGATCGGGCACCTCGTGGGCGGTCTGGTCAGCGCGTTCGGCGCGCTGCCCGCCCCGATCCAGTCCGCCGCCCTGGCGATGCTCCTGTTCCGCCGTGCGCAACCGGCACTGACGAGCATCGCGAACACTGTGAGCGGCCCGTTCCGCTCGGGCTTCGCCGCGGCCAATGAGCAGATGCGCCTGCAGCAGAGCCTGGCCTCAGCGTCCGGTGTCACCTTGTCCCGGTACGGGGCCGCGTGGGCTGCCCTCCAGGCCCGTGTCGGGTTCCTCGGCACGATGACGGCGGCCTTCCGCACCGCGAACGGCGCCGGGACCACGTTCTCCGGCACTCTCAACGGCCTTTCCCGCGCGGCTGGTTCGGGTCTGCGCTCTGCCCTCGGCGGCATCACCAACGCACTCGGCGGCCCGTTCGGTATCGCGATGGCCGGGGTGTCCGTTGGCCTGGGGCTGCTGGCCGCCCGCCAGCAGCGCGCGGCCCAGGCCGCGGCCGAACACCAGCAGCGGATCTCCTCGCTCACCTCCGCTTTGCGCGAGTCCGGCGGGCAGATCGACAGCAACGTGCGCCAGCAGGCCGCCCAGGTCCTGCTGGACACCAAGACCAGCCAGGGCCAGCTCACCAAGGTCCTCGACCAGGCCGGCGTGCCGCTCGCCACGCTGACGGACGCCTACCTCGGCCAGGGCACCTCGCTGGAGTCGCTGCAGAAGCAGTTGCTGGCCACCGCGAACGCCCACCGCGCCTACAAGGACGTGGCCGCGGGCAAGGCGTCCGTCCTCGACTACACCGACGTCGGCCAGCAGTACAAGGACGCCGCCGACGCGCTCGGCAGCGTCAAGGGCGAGATGGCCGAGTCGATCAAGAACGCGAAGGAGCTCGCGCAGGCCACGAAGGGCACCGGGGACGGCACCTCCGCCTACGATCGGCTGAAGGCCGCGGTCGGCGGGCTGGCCGACGAGACCGCCGACGCCGACACCCGCACCCGCTCCCTCAAGAGCGCCCTCGACCTGCTCTCCGGTGGCCAGATCTCCCTGCAGGCAGCCGAGGCCAAGGTGAACAGCGCCGTCCTAGACCTGCAGGACGGCAGCAAGAGCGTTAGCCGCCAGCAGGGCTACGGCAGTCGGCAGCTGGTCAACGAGGACAAGACCCTCAACACCACCACCAGGAACGGCCAGCAGCTCTACACCCAGCTCACCGCGCTGTCGGATGCGGCGGCCGACGCCTCCGTGGCGACGTACGACCTGGCCCAGCGCAACGGCGAGACCCTGCCGGCGGCGCTGGCCAAGGCCCGGGAGCAGATGAGCCGCGCCCGCACCGAGGCGATCAAGGCCGCCCAGGGGTACGGACTGACTCGCGCCCAGGCGCAGGGGGTTGCTGACAGCCTCGGTCTGTTGCCGTCGAAGGTGTCGCTGCTGCTGCAGACCAAGGGCATGGACAGCACGCTCGCGAACCTGATCGCGGTCCAGGCGGAGTTCCACCGGCTGCCGAACGCCAAGACGATCAAGGTGGACTCGCTGAGCGACGGGGCGCAGGCCAAGCTGCGCGAGCTCGGCTTCACGGTGAAGACGGTGCCGGGCACCCGCCAGATCAGGATCACAGCTCCGACCGCTGCGGCCCGTAGGGATCTCGACGGGCTGATCGACAAGCTCGGCCGGACTCCGAGCAGCAAGAACGTCCGTGTCTCCGCGCCGAGTGCCGCGGCTATCAAGAGCCTGGAGGCCGTGGAGGCCAAGATCCGGTCCACGCCCGGCGCGAAGTCCATCGTCGTGCGCGCGCCGACCGCGCAGGCCCGCAAGGAGCTTGCGGCGCTCGGCTTCCGGATCGAGAAGGTGCCGGGGTCGAAGAACGTCCGGGTGGTCGTCCCGACCAGCGGCCCGCGCAGGGCGGCGGACGCCATCCAGCGGCGCATCGACGCGCTGCGCGGCAAGCAGCTGACGGTCACCACGCGCCACGTTTCCATCTTCGACACCTTCCAGGAGCAGAACTCCAACACCGCCGATGCCCTGCGCCGGCAGGCCGAGAACCTGCGCCGCCGAGCCAACGCCCATGCGGACGGCGCGGTCGTCGACTACTTCGCCGACGGAGGCGTCACCGGCCCACGCCGGGAGCAGCAGGTCGCGCAGATCGCCCCGGCCGGGAGCTGGCGCATCTGGGCGGAGCCCTCCACCGGCGGCGAGGCCTACGTGCCGCTCGCCGCCTCCAAGCGCGAGCGCAGCAAGGCCATCGTCGAGGAGGTCGTCGGCCGCTTCGGCGGGCAGGTCGAGTGGTTCGCAGGCGGCGGCGTACGCGGCAGCCGCGACTACAGCCCGGTGCTCGCCAGCTCCTTCAAGCAGGCCCGGACCGCGGACGTGATGGCGGGCGTGGTGCGGGCCTTCGACCTCCGCACTGGCGACAACCCGGCCCGTACCCGCGTGGTTGACGCCCGCGCCGGCGGGCGCGTCCAGGTCGTCGTCGTGCGCGAGCAGCAGCCGCTGATCGGCTCGATGCCGGTCACCGTCACCGACAGCTCCGCCACACCCGAGCAGATCGGCACCGAAATGATGCGCAACCTGCGCAACGCCCAGAGGGGCGGGAGGATTTGATGCCCACACCCACCACGCAGTCCCCGCCCATCGAGCTGGCTCCGTGGCAGTTCGAGATCGGCGGTGTCGTCCTCGGCCGCGGGACCCGTGTCCCGGTCGGGAACATCGAAGGACTCGGCTCGCCCGCCACCCGTTCACAGGACGTGGACAACCCGACCGGTGACGGCACCTCGCCGGGCCAGGACTTCTACGGGCCGCGCACCCTGCGCTTCGAGGCCGGCATCAAGACCCCCGGGGACCCCGTCGCGGCGGCCGACCTCCTTGCCCGCCTGGAGCTCGCCGTCGACGACCCCACCGCCCGCACCAGGCCGGAGGGGCGGGCGGTGCTGCGGGGCCGCTGGCCGGGCCACGGCACCCGCCGCCTGTACGGGCGGCTGCGCCGCATGGAGGCCACCAGCACCGCGACCGCGATCAACGGGTGGATCCCTCTGGACATCGAGTTCGCCGGCCTCGACCCCCGCTGGTACGACGACGAACTGTCCCAGCTCACCCTGGGCCTGGACCAGACCGCCCGGCACAAGGACGCCGACCGCACCGCCAACCAGGTCCTGTGCGCGCCGCCGGGCTGCGAGCGCGCAGACCCGGGCGACCGGCCCGGCTGGATCACCAACCACGGCAACGTGGCGACCTGGCCCAGCCTCCGTATCCACGGCCCGGTCGCCAACCCGCGGATCTGGAACACCGTCACCGGCCGCGTCCTCGAACTCGGCCTGTCGCTGCGGGCCGGGGAGTGGGTCGAGATGGAGACCCGGCCCAACACCTGCTGGGCCCTGCGCAACGGCACGGTCAACGTCGCAAACGACCTCACCCCGCCCTCCCGCCTCGACCTCTTCGCCCTCCCGCGGGGCCGCTCCGAGATCGGCTGGAGCGGCGACGACCCCACCGGCACCGCCCGCCTCGACGTGTCGTGGCGGTCCGCGTACACCGCCCTGTGAACGGAGCACCAAGTGACCCTTGTCCAGCCCCCGATGATGGTGCGCGGCGGCCGCCACTCCGCCCGCGCGATGCGCCTGATGATCCGCGACCTGGCGCGCGGTCGTCAGGGCGTCGCCGCGGCCGGGGACCTGAAGGTCCGTCCCCTGGAGGCGCCCGGGCCCGGGGTCCGGGTCGGCGACGGTTCGGCCCTCATCCACGGGGTGCGCCCCTGGCAGGGCGCCTACACCCAGACCAACATCGGCGACGCGGTCGTCGACGTCCCGCCGACCGGGCCGTTCGCCCGCACCGACCTGCTCGTCCTGCGCGTCGAGGACCCCGAGTACGAGGGCGAACGCGACCCGCGCACCGAGGACGTCGGCTACTTCCACCTAGTGAAGGGCGTGGACCGGGACGCCAACGTGCTGCGCGGGATGACCGCCATCCCCCTCGCGCGCATCACCCTGCCCCGCAACACCGCCGCGGTCACCGCCGACATGATCACCGACCTGCGCCGGCTCGCCAATCCGCGCACCGAGCGGACCCTGCACACCGTGCACCCCAGGGACACCGAGCAGGTGCCCTCCCCGCACGGCCGCTGGGCGAACTGGCCCAAGGAAGCCGCCTGGGAGGTGGACATCCCTGCCTGGGCGACGAAGGCGACCCTCGTGGTCACCCTCTCCGGCCTGCGCGCCGAGGCCGGCAGCATCTACGCCGAACTGCGTACCCGCCTGGGTGAACACAGCGCGGCGGCGACCGTGGTCGACGACGACGGCACCACCACCCGCCGCTCCAGCGTCACCCTGGCCGACACGCTCACCCTGCCGCCCGCCTACCGGGGCACCCGCCAGCACCTGGCCGTGCAGATCAACCAGACCGACAAGTACGGCGACGGCGACCTTGCGGTCGCCAGGGGCACCACGGTGACGGCCGACATTCAGTTCACGGAAAGCCCGGTGTGATGGCTGACTACCGCTACATCCTCGCCCGCGCCGCCACTGGCGACGTCCTGCACTGGAACCTGCCGCTGACCGAGGTGGAGTTCGGCCCCGAGCGGTCCGGGCCGGGCTCCTTCCACGCGACTCTCAACCCGACTTTCCGCGCTGCGCTGAGCGACATGCTCGACGACGCCGGCGACACGGTGATCCTCGTCGAACGCAACGCGCACCTGCTGTGGGGAGGGCTGCTGTGGCGGGCCGAACCCGAAGGACCCAAACTCCCCGTCGAGGCATCCGGGTTCACCAGCTACCTGCACCGCCGCTTCGACCTGCACGGCAACCTCGACGGCCGCGGCCCCTACATCGAGGCCGACCCCTGCCAGGTCATCCGCGACGTGTGGACGTACGCGCAAGAGCAGCCGGATGGCGATCTGCAGGTCGTGGTGGACGACACGAAGTCGAGGGCGAAGACCGGTACCGCGAAGGACCCCTACACCACCTCCAAGACGGACCCCCGCAACCTTGGTGAGATCGTGGATGAGATGGCCGACATCGATGACGGCCTCGAATGGACCGAAACCGTCACCTGGCGCGGCCGCCGCGCCGAGCGGCGCATCGTCCTGGGCGCTCCCCGACTCGGGCGGCGCCGCGAGGACCTGACCTTCACCACCGGCGCCAACGTGACCGGCGAGCCCCACGTCATCAAGGACGCCGACTCCTATGCCCAGTGGGTCATCGGCCTCGGTGCCGGCCAGGGTGCGAAACGCAAGGTCGTGGTCGACGGTGTCCGCAACGGACGGCTGCGCCTGGAGCACAAGCTGGAGACCAGCGAGAAGGACGAGACCAAGCTCAAGCAGCGCGCCCACAGGGAACGGCTGGCCCGGCAGATCCTGCCCACGCTCACCGAGCTGGAGATTACCGACCACCCCGCCGCCCCGATCGAGGCGCTGCGCGTCGGCGACGACGTCCGCATCCGGCTGCACGAGCCGCACACCGCCTACGACGGGTGGAACCGCATCACCGGCTGGACCGTACGCCCCGGCGAGGGCGAGACCCCCGAGCGCGTGACGCTGAAGCTGGAACGCACCCTCAAGCCAGAGGGCGACGACGAGACGGAGGAGGCGTAGATGCCGGACACGATCGCCGAACTCGCGCGCCGACTGGCCGCTCTGGAGCGGCGGGTCACCGTCCTGGAGCGGGCCCGGCACGCGCCGTACCCGGCGTGGCGGGACCTGCCGCTCACCGGTGACACAGCCGTGCCCGACTCCGCGCAGCCGCCGCAGATCCGCGCCAACCCGTGGAACACACTGGAGTTCAGCGGCCGGATCGGGCTGATCGACGGACGGGCCGTGGACGAAGCGCCCGTCGCCCTCCTGCCAGACGGCTTCTGGCCCGCCGCACCCCGCACGGTTCCGGTCGCCTCCGACGCGGCACGACGGGAACTCCACCTCGACATCGACACCAGCGGCAACGTGACGCTGCGCATCCAGGACGGCGGCAGCGTGAAAGTCACCTGGCTCAGCCTCGACGGTGCCTCGTGCCGCATCGATGGCGACGACGGGGAGTAGCGGCCGTGTTATCCGTTGGCGGATCCGTTACCTGACACGATCGGGATCTCATCAAGGATGTGCGAGAGGGGGTCATCGCCATCGTTGACGGTGGAGTTGTCGGTGCACTGTTGCTGCTGTTGCGACGTGAGGATGGGGACATCCTGTACGCCGATGTTGATCAGAGCGAGCACAGATTGAAGGCCGAGCTTGCCGATTGCGATGCATGGCTTGTTCAACGTCCCTTGGATCAGGGACATTTGCGGGCTCTCCTGTCCGCCGGTGTGGGTATTTCCATAACCAGTGGGAGCAGGGTCCGCCCACGCGACTGCTGAGCCGGTGGCGAACAGAGTGAATGCGGCGAATGCAGTTACGGCTACCTTGCGGATCACTGTCGTAAGCCCCCTGATGGGATCATCCTTCTACAGGCGTGCGTCTCAAGCGTGTTGGACGCCTCAGTCCGCTGACCACGGGGTTCGGCATATCTCGCCCGAACGGGGGATGCGGTACCCCATCGTTCACGTCGCCAATGGCAAACGTCGCTCGTTCCTTGCCGCTGGGTACGATGAGCATCGGGTGACCCTCCACCCGTTTCGCAGCCAACTCCCGAGGGACCGGCCCGCATTTGTCAGGGCTCGGCCGACAGCCGTACGGCGCAGGGGAGAAGGCGAAGCGAGCGTGGCAACTCCGTTGAGCGCGGAAAGGTTTCTTTCTGCGCTGAAGCACGCGGGCCTCGGCGTCGTCGAGCACGGCGCCTGGCGCACCCACAACCGCAACAGATACGGCAACTGGGGCCCCGTGAACGGGGTCATGATCCACCACACCGGCCCGTACTCGTCCGAGGCCGACATGGTGGAGCAGTGCCGCGTCGGCTACCACGACCTTCCCGGCCCCCTGTGCCACGGCGTGATCGACCGGTCCGGGACGATTCACCTGGTCGGCTACGGCCGCACCAACCACGCCGGCATGGGTGACACCGACGTGCTGCTCGCGGTCATTGCGGAGAAGAAGAGCCTGCCGCGCGACAACGAGGCCGACACCGACGGCAACCGGCACTTCTACGGCTTCGAGTGCATCAACACCGGCCACCAGACGTGGCCGTCCGCGCAGCTGGACGCGATGGCCCGCGCCGCCGCGGCCATATGCCGCGCGCACGGCTGGAACGAGCACAGCGTCATCGGCCACAAGGAATGGCAGCCCGGCAAGCCTGACCCCGGCGGCATCGACATGGACGACTTCCGCGCCCGCGTAGCCCGCCACCTCAAGGACCACGGCAAGACCCCGGGCAAACCCAAACCGCGGCCCACACCCAAGCCTCTCCCGAAGCCGAAGCCGAAGCCGAAGCCGAAGCCGAAGCCGAAGCCGAAGTACGCCGCTTATCCCGGCGCGGACTTCTTCCACGATGGTCGGTCCTCGCCGGTGATCGCCGCCATGGGAAAGCGGCTGATCGCCGAGGGATGCGACTCCTACGACACACCGGCCGGCCCGGTGTGGAACGACGCGCATCGCCGCTCCTACGCCGCCTACCAGATCAAACGCGGGTACCACGGGGCCGCCGCCGACGGCATTCCCGGGCCGGAGACCTGGGCGGCGCTGCGCGTGCCGCATCCAGCCGGCGCGACCGACACGACGTCCAGCACCCCGGAACAGGAGCACGACCCCATGCCGCAGGCCCTGGCTGACATAGCGGAGCGGACTATCGCCACCTACGTTCAGTCTGTTCTTGGCCTGATGGCGGCCTCCAGCACCACCGACCTGGTGTCGCTCTCCACCTGGCAGGCCGCCGCTGTTGCCGCGCTCCCCGCAGCCCTGTCGGCGCTGAAGTCCACGCTCGGCACGGCCTTCGGGCGTACTGGTACGGCGTCCTGGCTGCCGGCCAGGCGCGACCCCGCCACCCCCAAGTACTGAACCCGCTCCGGGAGATGAGGAGGCATCTGTGCCCGAGGGAGAGATCGCGCTGGCCCTCGCGGAGCTGCGCAGCGCCTTGGAGGTCGGCCTTGCCCGTATCGACGGGCAGCTGGCGCTGCTGGTGCAGCGCAGTGACCAGACGGACAAGGCCGTCGAGGACCTGGAGCAGCGGGTGGCCTCCCTGGAGAAGGGGCGGTGGCCGTTGCCGACCGTGGCTGTCCTGGTGAGCGTTATCGCGGTGGTGCTCACTGCGTTCGGCGTGCTCAGAGGCTGAGATCAAGGCTCCGGGCGGCGTCGGCGCTGTCGGTGTGAAGGCCTCGAAAGAAGGGTGGCCCCCGCCGGAGCGGGGGCCACTGGTCCTTCTTGGAGACCGCTGCCCACGATAACAGCGTCCGCGCAGACCGCCGGCATCGTGGTGGGGCTACGCTCGTGCGTCGGTGTGTGCGGAGAAGGGCGAAGGGGCATGGTGGCAGAGCGGCTGAAGCCGTATCTGGTGGGGCATCAGGAGTTTGCTGCCTTGTACAGGGTCGAGCCGCAGATGGTTTCGCAGTGGCTGGCGCCCAGCCGCGGGGTCCTGGACCCGGCCGCAGGCATCGTCGTGTCGGGTGTGCGTTACTGGCCGTTGGGGTTCGCGTGCCGTTTCGGGGGTACGACGCCCCGGCCGAAGGTGCTCGACGTCCTGTACAAGGAGCGGCTCATGGCGCAGCAGGGCGCGGGCTGGGAGGCCGATTCCCGCGACCAACTGCCGCCGATTGTGGGCCAGCAGGAGATCATCGCGCTGTTCAGCCTGCCGTCCCAGGGCACCCTTGCGACACGTATCGCTGCGGGCAACTTCCCGGAGAGGGACTGGCTGCTGTCCGGGTCGCAGCTGTGGTTGCTGGACACGGTGCTCGACGCGGTGCCCGATCTGCGTGCTCGCGCCCGCACCCTGTCGTGGGAGGTGGACGAGGCGGTGGCCGCGATGCTGCGCGACGGCAGCTATGACGGCCCCGGATCGAGGGTCCTGACGCGTGGACGGCACGCCCGGAAGGGTGTCTGACCTGCGGAAATACTGTACTTAGAGTCGCTTTGCGCATAAGATATAGACATGCCCGTTCGGGTATATCGATCCCTATTCGCAAGGAGGCTCTTCGTGCAGGTCGTACGCACATCCCATGGCCACGGTGTTGCCGTCATGGAGGCGGGTGAGCTGTTGATGGCCGAGGTGGTGCTGTCGCGCTATGTAGTGGAGAACCCGGACTCCCGCATCGCTGTCCGGATGCTGGCCGAGGTCTCCCGCGTCAACGATGAGACGGAGAACGCCATGGAGGACGCGGCCGAGGAGGCAACCTCGACCTGACGCCTCCGATCTGAAGTCCTGCCTTCGCGAGTGGGGTTGATCATCCGGCATCCAGCCTCCAAGATAGGTTGCAAGCCAAGAGATTTCGAAGCGAGCAGCCGGGAGTGGGGTATGGCGGCAGTCCAGGACGAGATTCCGGGCCTGGTGATCCACACGGTGAGGCAGCCCGATGGCCAGGCGGCCACGATCCAGGCGCAGTTCGAGGCGTTCCACCGGCTCAACCCCTGGGTGCTGCGCGCCTTGGAAGCCCTGACCGCCGACTACTTGAAGCGCGGTGCGCGCCGTGTCGGCATCGGGATGCTCTTCGAGGTCCTGCGCTGGCGCTACGCCACAGCCACGGAAGGCGACGACTTCCGCCTCAACAACAACTTCCGCTCCCGCTACGTGCGGCTGCTCATCGAGCGCCACCCGCAGTGGGGGCCCGCGTTCGAGGTCCGCGCGCTGCGGACCGACTGAACCCACCTTCTTGGAGACCAACAACCCATGAACCAACCCACCGAGCAGCAAGTCGGCGACGCCGCGTCAGCCGCCCGGGCGGCGACCGGCGTCGAGACGCTGCCCGAGCGCACCGTCACCCAGAGCGCCGTCGTGCTGCGTGCCGACCAGACCGAGTTCAACGAGCGTCAGGTGTCTGCTCTGGCGCTGATCAGTCCCGGCCTCCAGCACGCTCCTCGTGCGCAGCTGGCGGTGTTCTTCCACTACTGCGTGCGCTCCGGTCTCGACCCGTTCGCCCGCCAGATCTACATGATCGGCCGCAAGAACAAGGGGGAGGACCGCGAGGACAACCCGGTCAACTGGACCATCCAGACCGGGATCGACGGCTTCCGCACCATCGCCCACCGGGCCGCCGAGCGGACGGGGGAGCGCATCTCCTACGAGGACACCGTCTACTACGACGCCGACGGAGGCGCGCAGGACGTGTGGCTGGCGCCGGGCCCTCCGGCGGCCGTGAAGGTCACCGTGCTGCGGGGTTCCAGCCGCTTCCCGTTCATCGCGCGCTGGAGCGAGTTCGCCCCGGAGTACTGGGACGCCAAGAACGGCCAGTACGTCCTGGCCAAGATGTGGCGGCAGATGGGCTCCCACATGCTGCGCAAGTGCGCCGAGGCCGGATCGCTCAGGATGGCCGCGCCGCAGGACCTGTCCGGCGTCTATGTGGACGAGGAGATGGCGCAGGCCGACGCCGAGATCGTCGCGGGTGAGGCCGAGGAAGCGACCCAGCGGCTGCGGGCGGCTGCCGGCCTGGAGACCGGCGAGGCCGAAGGGCAGGCCGAACGGCCTGCCACTGATACGACGCCGCCGAAGAAGAAGGCCGCGCCGCGCAAGCGAGCCCAGGCCCGACCGGAGCCGGAAAAGGCGGCGCAGGCCGCGGACGAGGCGGTCATCACGCGCCGCCAGCGCCCCACCGGCAAGCGGACCGCTTCCAAGGCCGCCCGCTCATCAGCCGATTCCTGACACCACGGGGGAAGAGACCATGAACACCACCGACGAACAGAACCAGATCCTGACCGCGTCCCACGCCTACCTGTCCGGGCGAACCGGCTGGGACGAGATGCCCGAACTCGTCATCTTTAAGCGCCACAGCGACACGGGCTTGACCGTGCAGCCGCTGCCCATAGCTGACGTGCTGTGGGAGCTGTTCCATCCCGCCGACGTGATCGTCGCGTCGGCGAGGGCATCCAAGACCACGCGGATCGCCGCTGAACCAGACTCGGTCGCCCTGGCCTTGCGCACCGAGGGATTCTCCATCAGCCCTGACACCAGCCCGCAGGCGGCTGAGGCACTCCGCCGCCGCGGGGCCGGAGGTTCGGCGCCCCGCAACGAGCAGATCCCCGGCCGGGTCGAACAGCGGTGGATCAACGCCGTCGACCGGCACGGCAGGCAGTATCTCGTGACCGCCGACCGGCAAAGCGACGGAAGCGCCACACCGCCGGTGACGCAGCCGCTCTCCGGCAGCCAACGGCTCACCGGCTCCATCCAGCAGGCCCTCGATGTGTTCTCCCAGGCCGTCTGGCGGCGTCCCGCTGCCGCCGCTGCGCCCCTCCCCTTGTGGGAGCGCCGGTGACTCTCACCCGTGAGCCGGCCGTGAGCCTGTGGCCCGCGGCCCACGCGGCCGACGCACGCCGCCCCCGTTCCCGGCAGACGAAGATCGGTGCGAGTGACACCGTATGTGCGCGGCGTGCCGGATATCTCCTGCACGGCCGAACGCCGACCGACGTGGGGGAGAAGCGCAAGGCGATCCTCGGCACCTGGCTGCATGAAGGCGCGCTGGAGGCAGTCCGGCAGGAATACGGCTGGATCATCGAGCGCCGTGTCGAGGACGACACCATCCGCGGGCACATCGACGCCGTCCAGCTCGATGGCCCCACCGCCTCGCGGCTGCCCAAGCGGCTTCGCCCCAGCCTCCCGGCCGAGGAGGTGACGGTGGAGGACGTCAAGACCAAGAGCCCCTTCCAGTGGGACGCGATCCTGCGCTACGGGGCCAGCGAGGCGGAGCTGCGTCAAGTCCTGCTGTACGCGGACCTGTTGGGTACCGAGGGTTTCGCCGATATCGAGGGCCAGCGGCAGCTCGCGCGTCTGGGCCCGCTGCCCGTCGGCCGTATCCGGTTCCGGTTCATCAACCGGGACTCGGGCGAGGACCACGTGCAGGAGATGCCCTTCACCGCTGAGCGGGCGCAGGGGGCGCGGTGGTGGGTGGAGCAGGTGCGCGCCGCACAGACGCCGGAGGACCTGCCGCGTACGTTCGCCGGTCCGGGGCTGTCCGCTGTCTGCGACAACTGCCCTTTCAAGTCGGCCTGCTGGGGCCCGGCCGTCGCTGGCCGCCGACCGCAGAGCCTGCTCATCCATGACGACGCCGAGCGGGCGAAGGCGCTGGCCGAGTACGTCGAGGTGTCGGCGCAGATCAAGCCGCTCAAGGACCGGCTGAAGCAACTGCGCGACCAGTTGGACGGCTCCGAGGAGGGCGTCTACGGCGACAACGTGCTGACGTGGAGCGGCGGCAATCCGACCAAGGTCGACGACGTGGACGCCATGACCGCGCTCTTCCGGCAGGCCGGGCTGCCCGTGCCCGTGGCCCCCGACACGGCGGCGATGAAGGCCCAGTTGAAGGCGGCCGGCATCCCCGTGCCCGTGCGCCTGGACCACGGGCGGCGTACCGCGGTGAGCATCAACGTCACCGTGCACAAGAAGCCCTGATCCGCTCTCCGGCAAGGGGCAGGGCCGCTGCAGGCCCTGCCCCTGCCTCAGTGCGGTCGGATCCGGACGTGACATGAAAGAGGTGCCGGTGAGTATCCATCTGCTGGTAGTGGCGGCGTACCTGCCGAAGGAGGTGATCAACAAGACGCAGAAGCTGGTCCTGATGAAGATCGCGGATTCCGCCGACGACCAGACCCGCCTGGCCCGACCGGGCCTTGACCGGATGATGGCGTGGGCCGGTGTCGGCGACAAGCAGGTCATCACGGTCGTCACTGAGCTGGTCGGCCTGGGCCTGGTCGAACGAACCGAAGTGGGCCGCTCGGGCCGCCGTGCCGAGTACAGGGTCTTCCCGTACGGCGTGCCGCCCATCCCGTCGACCGAGGAGCTGTCCGAGCGGCGCCGTACCGCCCGCCGCGTACCGACGAATTCCCGGCTGGCCAGGAAGGTGCCACGGCGCAAGCCGTCGGCACCGGCCCGCACCCGACAGGACGTGTCCGCGCGAGAGGAAGCGCATGCCCCGACAGGGGACCCGGACGGCGCAGGGTTTCCCCAGGGGAACCCTGACGGCGGGCAGGAGAGGGTTTCCGTACGGGAACCCTCTGGGTTTCCCCAGGGGAACCCAGAGGGTTTCCCTGGGGAAACCCCTTCTCTTCCTTGTCCTTCCTCTCTCCTTCCTTACCCCCCTACCCCCACGGGCGGCCCGGCGAAGGAGGCGGACACGTCCGCCGATGGGCAGTTGCTGACCGGCTGCCCGAAGCACCGGGTGCCGGAGGACAACTGCCGGGGGTGCGGCACAAATCCGCGTGCCGGTCGCGAGCAGGCGCGGAGGGATGCCGCCGAGCGCGAGCATGCCGCCCAGCAGCAGTGGCTGAGGGAGTTCTTCGACGAGCAGCAGCGCCGTGTGGCCGACACGGACCCGGTGGCGCTGGAGATGGCCATCCAGCGCGCACGGGAGCTTGCCCGCCTGGGCCGGTCAGGTTCCAACAGCGGTGAGCCGTAGGCGAGTTCGGTGATCACTTTCGTTGACGCTGCCACGTATGCGAATAAGATATAAGTAGAGCTTCGGAAGCCCTCCGAACCCGACACCTGGAGGTCTCATGACCGCCACAGCCCTCACCCCCGCACCCGACGCCTACTTCGTCGTGGCCGAGGTCATCCATGGGCCGCACGCCGCGCCGATGGTCGGCAAGGGGCTGTACTGCTCCGTCGAGTGCGCCTCGACCGGCGTACGCGAACTGACCGACTCGATCGGCGAGAACGAGCAGGGCTCGGCCTTCGTTCTGCGCTACCGCGGTCGCCACGTCGGCTGCGCCGTCGCGTGCGGCGGACGGATCTGGATGGTGCAGATCCTCGGCTCACGCGAACTGCCCGCCATGCCCTGAATAGCTCGTTTTTGTCACCTAAAGATAGGTGGCAAGGCTGAATTAACTGAGCGCCTTTTAGGGGTGCTCATCCCGCAACACCACTTCTTGGAGCCCAACATGAGCAACCTCGCGGCACTGCCCGAGCACAACCTCCGGACCAACCCGCTGTGGTTGGAGCTCTTCCGCAGCTACTGGCACGTCATCACCCCCCTGCGCTACCTGGGCTGGACCACCGACGTGGACCTCACCGACGATTTCTGCATCCGCGCAGACCTCGCCGACGGAACGGAGCTGGTCGTCGCCGGCGAAGGCGCACTGCCCCGCGATCCCGCCGGGGTGACCGGCTGGCGCGTCATACGCCGGGACACCGGCAACCCGGGACGGCACACCGTCCTGTACGACTCGCTGCCCGGCGGCCCGCAGCGCCACTGCCGTGCGGGCCTGATGCCGATGTTCGCGCGCATCGACGCACTGGATGTCCCCAGGTCGGCCTACCGGCTGGTCACGTCGGCCACGTACTGCGCCCCATACGGCCTCAACACCAGCCAGGGCGGAGCGAGCGAGACGCCTGGGCTGGCCGTGGCCCGCTACTTCGAGTGGGGCCAGCGCCTGACCACTGCCGAGGGCTACCAGCGCGTCTGGGAGCGGCCCGAGCCCGACGGTTACCCGCTCGCCGTGCTGGAGAAGGACGGCTACATCGCAACCCTCCGCGTCATGCGCAGCACGGATACGGAGGGCGCGTGATGACCCTCCACTACCTCAGCGGCGTCGAGTTGCTGCGCCGCGCTGACGAGGCCAAGGCTCGCGCCCTGTACGCGGATGTCATCGAGGCCCTCGAACAGCACTGCACGGACGTCGGCGTGGACTGGCCCGGCAACGAGCTGAGCATCATCGTCCCGCTCACGGCCGACGGCGAGCAGTACATCTCGATCGCGGGCCGTAGGTCGCTGGACTGGCACGAAGACCGCAGCACGCTCGGCGGCTGGAGTGCCCAGCACATCGACAACACGCACGGCACGTCCAAGGTCATCTACGACACCACGACCGGCGAGGGCGAACCGCCCGGCGACCTATCCCTCGAACCTCTCGCCGAGGAAGTCGGCGCGTACGTGAACGGCTGGCGCCATGCCCGTTGAGGGGCGCGGCCGGTGATCTGGCTGCTGATCCTCCTGCTCCTGGGCCTTGCCGCGTTCATCGCCCTCGGCGTCGAGGACAGCCGCCACCACCGCGCGCTCGGCGCACACGACCAGACCTGACCTGACCCACAGTCGCCCGGCCCGATCCAGGGCCGGGCGGCACCAGCACCCTTGGAGAAGACCCCGTTGGCCCGTGCCATATGCCTGCTCTGCGGAGCGGGCGGAGACGGAGCCGGCCTGCGTGAGGCCGGATTCGAGGTGATCCTCGGCATCAACCACTGGCAGACCGCCGTCGACACTTTCGAGATCAACTTCCCCGGCGCGGCGGCACGCTGCGCGGACATTCAGAACTACCCGATGCGCTGGCTTCCCAAGGCCGCGCTCTGCTGGGCCTCGGTGATCTGTACCGAGATCAGCCCCGCGGGCGGCAAGAAGCGTCAGCCCGATCCCGCACAGGAAGCCCTCTTCGAGGACGAGGAGCTGTGGCGCAACGTCCCGGAGGAGGCGTTCGAGAAGACGCGCGTCACCGCCTGGTGCGTGCTGCGCGCCGCCGAAGCCAAGCGGTTCCCGTGCGTCGTCGTGGAGAACGTCGTCGAGTTCGTCAGGGACTGGCCCCTGTTCCCCGACTGGATCAGGTGCATGAAGAAGCTCGGCTACCGCGTCCAGATCGTCTCCGTGTCCTCCGCGCACATCGGCGATGAGACCAACCCGTATGCGCCCCAGTGGCGCGATCGCGTTTATGTCGTGTTCACGCTCACAGGCGTCCGCCGCCCGGACCTCGCGCCGCGCCCGCTGGCGTACTGCATGGACTGCGGGCGCGACGTCAAGGCCCGACAGACCTGGTTCGATGCGAAGGTCCGCGTCGGCAAGTATCAGGAGGACTACAACTACCGCTGCCCGAACACCCGTTGCGGGCATGCCGAGGTCGAGCCGTACGTGCGACCCGCGTCCGACATCATCCTGTGGGACGACATCGGCACGCGGATCGGCGACCGCGCCAAGCCGCTCGTGCCCAACACCATGGCGCGCATCGAAGCGGGCCTGGCGAAGTTCCCGTTCGAGCCGAGCGTGGTCACCCTCAACCACGGCAAGGACGGCACCGACCGGGCCTTCGCCCCACGCCGGCGGCCGATGCCGACACGCACCGCCAAGCTCGGCGAGGCACTGCTGGTACCGGTCGGCGGCTCCTGGAACGACACCGCCGCGCGCGTCGACGCGCCCATGCGGACGCGCACGACGCGCGAGAGCGAGGCCCTGGTCGCCATCGATCCGGCCCCGTTCATCGTCGAGTACCGCAACAACTGCGACGCCGCCCCCATCGACAACCCCCTGTCGACACTGGCCACGGCACGCCACCACGGCCTGGTCGTGCCCGATGGCATCGCCGGGGACCGCTCCCGCAACACCCTGGTCATCCCCTACCGCAAGGGGAACACCGCCAAGACCGCCGGCGTCCCGCTGCACGCGATGTCCACCCACGACTCGGCCGCCGTCGTACGCACCGCACCGGCCATCGAGGACTGCTACTTCCGCATGCTCCAGCCGCGCGAGCAGCTGTCCGCGCAGCGGTTCCCGGACACCTACCAGGTCCTCGGCACCAAGGCCGACCAGACCATGCAGGCCGGAAACGCGGTCACCGTCAGCGTCGCCCGCTGGATCGGCGAACGCCTCATGCCCGTCCTGGCCTGACCACCCCCACAAGAAGAAGGAGAAGTCCGTCATGACCCCTACTGCATCAGATCAGTTGAGCGTCCTCGCCCGGCAACGCCAAGAGCTCGATGCCGTGCGGCGGCGCATCCAGAAGGCGTACTGCCTGACCGTGCTCGACCACATCACAGCGCAGATCCGCGCCGTCTGCCCCGAGGCCGCGTACATCGGCTTCGCCTACGACGGCCAGACACGGAACGTGGGTTTGCTCGGCGTGCTGGGCGAGCAGACCAGCCAGCTCAGCGGCCTGCCCTGGCTGTGGGAGAGGAGCGGCGAGAAGCACCCTCTTGCCGAACTCGCCGCTGAGATCGAGGCCGACGTCCAGACGGCGCTGGAGCCCTACGACTCGCCCGCCTGGGCCACGGTCCGGCGCAACAGCGCGATTGAGGGCAACCTCTGGCTGGTCGAGCTGCCTCCGCCCGACCGGGCGGCGCGTATCAGCGAGTTGGTACGCGAGCACCACCCCGAGGCCACCGCTGCCGTCATCGACAGCCGCAGTGCCGGAGGCCAGGTCATCGGAGTGATCGAAGGCATCACCGACGACGGCGCCGACAACCGGGTCCGACCGCGCTGGCCGCGCGAGTGCGACGAGACCCTGAACCGGCTGGTCGCCCAGCTCCTCGCGCTCCCGGCACTGGCCCAACGCCAGCTCGTACCAGCCGACGACGCCTCCGGCGGCCGTGCGCTGCTGATGCCGTTGCCGCCGACTGGATAACCGGCCCTGGACAAGCACCCGATGGGCGACACCGGGTGGGTGAGCAGGGCGCCGTGCGCTGGAGACGAGCGGTTCACCCCCGGTGACACCCTCGACGAACCGGAGGTCCTCGAGGACCTGCTCCGGGCGCCGCACCTTCAGGATCTGCTCAAGGTCTGCCGGGTGTGCCCGTTCAGAGCCGCGTGCATCAGCCTCGTCAAGCCCCGCGCCTCCCGGTACGACGGCATCTGCGGTGGACGCCTGTGGCTCAACGGCGAGATCCGCGCCACCTGCGAGAACGCCCACCCCGGCGAACTCAGGGAGGGCGCCAGACCCATCACCCACGGCACCCCGGCAGGCGCCCGCGCCCACAACCGGCGAGGCGAACCGGCCTGCTCCCTGTGCAAGGACGCAGCACGGATCGACCAGGCCGTCCGACGCGAACGCAAGAAGGCCTCCGACCCGTAAGCACCCCATCAACCCCCTCATGGAGAAGACATGTTCACCATCAAGGCGGACGACCTGTCGGCCGTCCTCGACCAGATCACCCCGCACCATCTCGACGTCCGCGACACCGGCGGCCTGGATGTCGTCGTTCTCGACTGCACGCGCAGTTATCTCCATGCCGTCGGCGCAGGTGCCAGCACGCTTGCCGTCGCCCGGACACCGATCGAGAACACCGTCATCTGGACCGCCCCCATCGACTACGACGAGGCCACCGCCCTGCGTACCTGGCTGGACACCTCCGACCAGGTCCAGGTGGAGCACGCGATCGACGACGGCCGCCCGCTGCTGCGGTTCACGGAGGGCCCGGCCCGGATCACGATGCCGGTCGTCACCGATGCACCCGAACTGCCCTGCCGGACCATGGTGCGGGTGGAGGCCCAGCCCCGCCTTGCCGAGGAGCGGGCCGTACGCATCAGCTCCGAGGACCTGGCCCGGTGGCAGAGCGCCGGCCGCGATGTCGAGATCTGGCCCGCCGCCGGGACGGCGGCCTTCGTCGTCACCGCGGGCCCGGACTTCATCGGCGTCCAGCTGCCCGAGCCCAGTGACATGTACGGGGGCGCGCTGGAAGGGGACCCGCTGGAAGGCTGGACGGCGTCCACGCGGACCCAGGTGTTCCTGCACGCAGGCCTGCCCTACGAGGTGGGAGCCAGCTACGCGGACCGGTGGGGGAGGGTGTGGCGCATCCTCGCCCGCCCCGCGCCAGGGCAGGAGGCGACGGCCGTCAGTGGCGACCCCTCCGGCGCCGCGCTGCCCCTGTCGGTGGTACTCGTCGCCGGAGGGCCCCTGATGCGCGTCTGTGATTGACCTCAACCCAAAAGATAGGTTGCAATGCTGAACTATGGATATGCGACTACAGGTTGGGGCGGCATCGCAGGCCATGCCGTCGGGGATCCGGGCTTCGGCCTTGACGTCCTCCCCGCCGCGTGGCGCGCCGGGGCGCTCCGCTCCGGCGACGCACTCCAGCTGCCCCGTCCCGACCGCGATGCGAAAAGGAAGCCAGTGAACAAGGCCCAGCTCATCGAAGCCGTCACCGACAAGAGCGGCGACCACCTCTCCGCGGCCGTAGCCGTGGAGACCGTCCTCGACGTCATCGTGCGCGCCGTCGTCGCCGGCGACACCGTCTCGGTCACCGGATTCGGCTCCGTCGCACCCCGCGACCGCCCGGCTCGCACGGCACGCAACCCGCAGACCGGAGCCAAGGTGCACGTCGACGCCACCCGCATCGTGCGGTTCCGCCCCGGCGTGCGGTTCCAGGACCTCGTCGCAGGCCGAGCAGACCTCCCGGCCGTCGGCAACTGCATCAAGAAGGCCCCCAAGACCCCCCGCGAAGCCCCCCGCCCGTAACCGCGCACCCCAGGCCGCCGCCCCGGCCCGCTCCGGGGCGGCGGCCCGCCCTAAGGACACCGATGGACCACACCGTGGGAACCGAGATAGAAGCCACCGCCCAGTGGCTTGAGGAACACGCCGCCCCCGGCGCCGCCACCGTCTTGCGCCGCGTCGCCCGCCAGCGCGACCAAGCCCGCACAGTCCTGGCCGCCGCCCGGGCCCGCGGTGCCCGCCAGGCCCTGGCGTGGAGGTCAGCACGCCAGCGCGTCCGTGAGGCGAAGGCCGACACCGCTGAGCTGACCCGCCAACTATGCGACCGCGCAGGACAGCAGCACGGCTCGGCGCGGCCGTCTGACTCCCGCGAGCAGGACGTCGTACACGAGAACGCCCTGATGCGCGTCGACCTCGCCCGCTTCCAGAACCTCGTCGAGCGCGCGGGCTGGCTGCCCGACTCCGACCCGCGCCGCCTGTGGCGCTGGCGCGACGGCTGGTGGGAACTGGCCCACCGCAAGCGCAACCCCAAGGACGGCTACCCGGACACCGGCTGGTACCTGTGGGGCCCGGCCGAAAGCCACTTCGGGAAGTGGACCGCGTCGACGAAGGCCGACGCGGCACGCGAAGCAGACCGGCTCATCACCCAGCACCTGGCCGCCGCGGCGGAACTGCCGCGGTGACCGGCCAGCTCGAACGGGCCGGCGCCCGCGATGCTCCCGTCACCCTGCCCAGCGTGCAGGTCGCGGGGGAGTGGCAACCCCGCGTCATCGGGCTGGACCTCTCCTTGACCTCCACCGGAATCGCGGGCGCGGGCTGGGCGATCGCCGCACGCCCGGGGAGGCGGCGCGGCCATGAGCGGATGGACTGGCTGCTGGGCGCCATCGGCCTGCACGTGACGGATGGCGCCGACCTGGTGGTGGTCGAGGGTGCGGCCTACGCGCAGGGCGCGCAGGCCGGGCACCACGAACTCGCCGGACTGTGGTGGCAGGTGACGCAGTTCCTGTGGCGCCAGCGCATCCCGTACGCCGTGGCCAACCCGCACCACCGCACGATCTACGCCACCGGGCGGGCGAACCCGGCCCAGCACCTTCCCCGCAAGGAGCGGTCCCGCGTGGCCAAGGGGATGGTGCGCACCGCAGCCGTCGAGCGGTACGGCGTCGAGTGCGACGGTCCGGGCCGCTACGACCAGGCCGACGCCACGATCCTCGCCGCGATGGGCCTCGACTGGCTCGGCTACCCCACCGTGCCAGTCCCCGACACCCACCGCCGGGCCCTGGAAGCGGTGCAGTGGCCCGACCTCATCCCGATATCCGCGAATTAGGGAATTGAATTGCGGAAAATAAAATCGAATTCGAATGGGTGGATATTGCTTTTGGGGTATTTGCCATTAAGATATAAGTAGAAAGTTTGGAAAAGGGAAATTAAAGAAAGGGTGCGGGAATGAACGACCTCCCCTACACGCAGCTCCACGGCGGCCGGGCACACGTCGAGGAACAAGCCCTCGTCACTGCCTTCGCCAACAGCACCGTGCAGCAGGAACTGACCGGCGACGAGCGGTTCATCATCCTCACCCACGACGACATCACCTGGACCGTCGTCAACATCGACCTGCTCTCCACCGTCACCGCCTACGAGAACGGCGGAACCACCCCCATCACCCGCATCATCTACCGCCCCCTCACACCGGCAGAACTGTCCGTGTTCAACAAGGTCCTGGACTACAAGCGCCCATAGTCCACACCACCGCATAAACCCTGCGCCCCCGGCCCGACGGCCGGGGGCGCACCCATACGCGCAAGCGCCCTTCTTGGAGACCACCGCATGACCTACACCCGAGGAATTCTGACCCTCGCTCAGCACATCGGAACAGAACCCGAACACGTCGCCCGCGCCCTGCGCGCTGCATCCCGCACCCACGCGGTCATACGCGCCAACCAATTCCAGGACCTGACCGACGAGCAATTCCGGCGCCTCATGGGCGGCGACCGCCACGTGGTCGCCGTCGTCGCCAACCTCGCCCTGCGCTACGCCGGACGCATCGAAGACGCCCTGCTCCTGATGGACATCTACCACGCCAGCCAGGGCGCCAAGCCGCCCCGGCAGGCGATCCGCAAGGGCGTCGGCACCCTCCCCGAGCACCACGACCACCCTCACATCCAGCAGGCCATCCGCATCCTCGACGCCGCCGGCCTGCCGCCTCTCGTCACCGACGGCATCCACGAACTGCGCCCCGGCTTCCAGGTCCTACCCGCCAGCGACGAACTGCCCGGCTGGATCTTCATCGCCCCCGACCCGGACTGCGCCGACCGCACCGGCTTCGCCGGCGGCCCCCTCGGCTACCTCGCCGTCATGCGCTGGGCTGGATGGGGCGTCATCACCGAGCCCATGCCCGCAGGGCTGTGGGCCGTCGTCCACCCCGGCTACCGGAACGCCCCCTTCCCCTCCTGACCGCCGCCGCCCCGGGCCCGCCCGACCGCGGACGGGCCCGGGGCGGCCAATCCCGAAAGGCCAACTGCACGTGAAGTTCCCGGTAGACGACGACACCGCCAGCACCTGGTCCACGCTCCTCGCCCTCACCCCCGAGCAGACCGCCGCCACCCTCAAGGACATCGAGACCATCCTGCGCATCGGTTACGACCACAGGCCCGACTACCTGCTCGATGTGAGCTTCGAGGAACTGACCGGCGCCATGGACGTGGACGAGTTCGCCCTGATGTTCCTGATCAGCGGCCTGCGCCAGGCCGGGCACCCCGACGCCGCCCGGTCCGTGGAACTGCGCGCCATCAACGCCCAACTCGGTGCCACTCCCAGGCACTGACGCCGCATCACCCACAGCACGTCCTCTGCCGCCCCGGCCGCGCACCGCGCACCGGGGCGGCCCCATGCGCGCCCGCAGAAAGGAATCCCCCTGGCCGTGTCCGACGACTTCTTGCCCCGAGCCGCCACCCCGGCGGCGCCGCGCCCCGCACCCTCCTGGGCGAAGAAGCCCCCGCCCAAGTCGAAAGCCGCCGCACGACACAAAGCCACCGCCAAGACCACCTGGCGCAAGGCCTTCGCCCCCCGCGACCCCCACGACCACGCCCGCAAGATCGCCGAGAACGTCATGGACGCCTGGTACAGCCACCATGGCGGCAGCAGCATCGACGTCCCCCTCGGCACCGTCGCCGCGCTCGCCCTCCTGCGCCAGCCCCCCGGCACCGGCAACGGCCTCGCCGACTGGATCCTGGGCCGCCAGCCGCATGAACTGCCGCAGCTGTTCAAGGAGATCTACCTCGGCTACTGGATCAAGCGCCCCGACCTGATCAACCGTGCCCTGCGCCTGCACGACTGGGCGTGGAACCCCGACCCCGACCCCCACCAGCTCCGTGCCGTCCAGGCGGTCACCCACCGCGCCCTCAACCAGGGCCTGTTGGACCTCACCGGCCACGACGACCCTTACATGCGCGCCGAGACCGACGTCCTCAGCCCGCTGCTGACCGGCCTGCGCCACAAGAGCGACAAGAAGTGGCGCGGCGAGTACCACACACCGGCCAGTGTCACCGATCTGCTGGCCCGCATCCTCGTCGACAAGGACGTCGCCCAGCCCGGGATGGCCATCCGCGAACCCGCCGTCGGCTCCGGGACGATGCTCCGCTCCGTCGCCCAGCGACTGCGCGACCTCGGCCTCAATCCGCACGACTTCCACTGGTACGGCAACGACATCGACCCACTCGCCGCAGCCTGCGCCGCCGTCAACACGATCATCTGGGACCTCGGCCCCAACTGCTTCATCGGCTGCGCCGACTCCCTCGCCCTCGAAGACGGCGGGTACGCCACCACGCTCGCCGAAGCCAAAGACGCCTTCGAGCAACGCGACCAGTACATGGACACCGCCACCACCATCGTCGCCCACCGCCGCGCCTTCCGCCTCGTGGACGACCTCATCTCCGGCAGAAAGACGGCCGCCTAGTGAGCGACGAAGACGACCTTGCACGACCGCGCGCCACCCCGACCCGGCGCAGGCGCCGACCCGCCTTCGCCCAGCCCCAACCCACCGGCCTCGCCCACCCGCTCAACCAGCTCGCGCCTGCCCTCGAACCACCTTGGACCAAGGAGGACACCGACACTCCCGACCGCACCGCCGCCTACACCCACCCCGACGGCCACCGCATCGGCCTGCGCCTTCAAGGCGGCGACCTGATCATCCAGACCTGGATCGCCGCAGGCCCCCACCTGCCACCCATCCCCGATGGCACCCCGAAGGAGCAGGCCGAGGCCCAGGCCGCCAACGATGCACGCCTTCAGCCCGGCCGCACCTGGCACCGCACCATCCCCATCCGTCACACCGGCGACATCACGACCGCCCTCGACGCCGTGCTGCGCGACGGACTCATCCGCTCGCTCACCACCAAGCCCAAACGCATGCGAGCCACCACCTACGGGCCCCTGCCGGAAGCCGGCACGCGGGCCCAGCAGAAGAAGACCGCCAAGAAAGAAGGAACCCACACGTGACCACGTCCGACCCCCGCATCAAGATCGACGGCCCCGCCGAGTTCGCTCAGCTCTTGCCGTTCCTCGTCGGCCACCAGCCCGAGAACTGCATCGCCCTCCACGGCCGCATCGACGCCGACAGCGGCACCGGGCCGACCCTCGCCCTTCCTCTCCCCGAGGACCCCGCCAGCTGGCAGGCGGCCGCCGAAGCCATCGCAACCCACTTCCACCACATCACACACGAGCCCGGACGCCCCGACATCCTGGACATCGTCATCTTCCTCTGCCGCACCCCACGCCCCGGCCAGAGCGCGGAAGAGACCGCCGAGTCCCTGCGGCCCCTGGCCCACTACTTCATCGACGCGTTCAACGCCCCCCTCCGAGCCCCCGTCCACTCGGTCATCGCCCTCGTCGACAACCGCTGGTGGGCCTTCGAGTGCCAACTCCCCAACTGCTGCGAGGGCGAACCGCTCCCCAGCCCCGACGACCCCACCAGCGTCGCCGCGCAACTCGCCCACTACGGCCTCACCCCCGGACCCCGCAGCAGCGACATCGCCAGCGAATACCTCCCCACCACCACGAACGCGGCCCGCTACCACCAGGCCATCGACGAAGTCGGCGCGGACATCGTGGAGCAGACCCGCACTCGCGTCGGCCGCAACCTCACCCGGGAGTACACGGACAAGATCATCGCCGGGGCCCTCAAGGACTTCCGCAACGGGGCCCGACAGCTCCCTGCCGAGATAGCCGCCCGCATCATTATCGGCCTGCAGGACAACGAGGCCCGAGACCGCGCACTCGCACGCAGCGAAGACGACGACCTCGCCCACGCACGGCCGCTGTGGGGCTACCTCGCCCGCTGCTGCGTCCCACCGCACACCAACCTGGCCCCGCCCCTACTCACCCTCCTCGCCTGGACCGCCTGGCGCCAAGACGACACCATCACCGCCCGCCACGCGTTGACACAGGCCCTGAGCATCGACCCCGACTACCGCATGGCCCGTCTCCTCCACAACTCCATCAACCTCGGCGACGAACGAGACGAACTCATGGACATCTTCCGCACCGCTGGCAGCACCAAGCCCGCCGACAACTAGACCAACTTCGCCCCCCTGACCACCAAGCGTGGCCCCGACCAACAGCCGGGGCCACGCCGACCAGAAAGACCACGCATGACCAGACCAGCCGCATCCGTCGTCTGGCTCCGCCTCGAATTCCAAGGCCGTGAAGACGAGCTGGTGCACCTGTCCGCCGCAGCCACCCTCGTCGGCGTCACTCGTTCCACCGTCAGCAACTGGGCCAAACGCCACGCCAACTTCCCCAAGATCGCCCTGCTGATCGGCATAGGCGCCGGCCGCACGAAGTACGTACCCCGCACCGAGTTCCTCGACTTCGCTCGCGCGCAGCTGAACAAGGAGGCCGGAACCGCCCGAAAGACCGGCCCTCACCGGCCCTCGACCGTCATCCGATCCGAACGAATCGCCCACCACGAACGACAGATCGCCCGACTCACGGACCTGGAAAGGCGGCAGGCGGAGAAGCTCGCTGACACACGACGATCCCTGCGCAAACACCGCGCGGGCCTGGGGGAGGCCCGTCAGGGACTGGACGCCGAGATTGCGGCGGTCCGCAGCCTCGATGCAGGCCCAGCGGCAGAGGATCCCGTCACACCACCGGACGAGCGCACATGACGGCGGGGTAGCCTGTAGGAGCGCGCCTGACCTGCGAAAACGGTCAGTGTCTCATCCCCGGGCACAGGGGGAGTGAGCCCGTGTTCATCTCGATGCCGATGTGAAGCTCCTCGGTTCTATTCCCCGCTGCGACCTGCGACGTCGCAATTCACGACAGCTCCAGGCCCCCCAAGCGGGAACCGGATGGGAACATCATGGGAACGGAAGGATCAGGAAAGAGTCGGCAAGACTCAGTGTGGCTGAGCAGGGAGATGCCCTCTGACCTGGTGTTTCACTGAATTTCCCGGAAGACTTGACCAAGATCAAGATAAGCATGTGCTGACTCGTAATGCGTAGGTCTCGGGTTCGAATCCCGAAGGCGGCTCCACCCAGGACCAGGTCAGATGCCCTCTGACCTGGTCTTTTGTGTTGAGCTCCTGATGGTTGGTCAGCTTGCGGGATCGCCGTCGGGGGAGGGGAGCGCAAGGGGTGCGCATCGGGAATCGGTACTTCAGGCCTGTGACCTGGCCTTTTCAGCGGGGTGGTGATTTCCCTGCCGAAGCCTTGTGACGGTCGGCGTGTCGGTGGCTGGGGTGAGTGGTCAGGAAGGGCGGCGGGGAGTCGGCACCGGATCGCAAGTGTCAGTAGGAGTGAGCGCGAGGTCTTCGTCCTGGCTGTTGGTGTCCTGGACGCTGGGTCCGTTTTCTGTGCAGGTCCCATAAGCGCCGATCGGAGCTGCTGCGGGGCTACGTGGTCGTGCTCGATTGCTCTGGCGGGCGGCTGGCCACAGCCGTGGGCTTGTTGACCGGCCGGCGATCTTGGTCCTCCATGTTCTGGAAGTCGTCGTGTACAGCGCAGCCGCACGGTGGGTCCTTTCGCGAGGGACGCGCCGGGACGGGCTCTCACCTCTTCACATACGCGGCGATCGCGGGCTTCATGAAGCGGTTGACCGGCGTTTCGACATAACGTGACGACAGGATCGACACGGCTACGCACACCGCGTAGAACGCGACGATGAGCAGGACACCGATGGCCGTTCCGTTGCCCCACGGGTGCAGATACTTCTGGCAGACCAGGATGAACGCCCACTGGTACATGTAGATCCCGAACGTGTACTTGCCGTATGCCGACACACGGGCGACCGCACGTGCGGGCCCGCCCTCCGGCGCGGAGGCCGCTTCAGTGTCCCACCTGGCCGCCTCCTTGGCCGCGAGGGCACCGATGAGCAGCACGATGGGCACGATCGTCAGGGCCGACATGGTGAGCAGGATCGGAGCCCACAGTTCCTCGACGACGACGGCGAGCACGAGGAGGGCGGTGGGCAGGAGAACGTTCCGCGTCCATCTGCCCCGCAGCACGAGGAGGCAGACCACCAAGCCGCACAGCGCCTCGATGACACGGGTGAGCGGGAAGACGTAGACCAGCCAGTACTTCCACTCCGAGACACTGACGAGGTGGCCGCGCTCGGTGAACGCCGCGTTGGCGAACGTCGCGCTGTCCGGCAGTGCCTGGAGGACCACCGGCAGCAGCACCACGACCGCGACCAGGGCACCGAGGAGCAGGAAGAGGGCCCGGTCGGTTCTGCGGCACAGATACCGGTACGCCGCCGGGAACATCGCGTAGAGCACGAGTTCCGTCGACAGGGTCCACGCCGGCGCGTTGGCCGCCCAGTAGATGGTGTGGTCGGGGAACCAGCCCTGCAGCAAGGTGAGCGTGGCGAACATGCCCGAGCCCGCGAACATGGCGCCGAACGCGCACACCACCACGGCCCAGGTGAGGAAGTGCACGGGCAGGATGCGCAGCAGCCGCCGGGCCACGAAGCCGCGGTCCGGGGGCCGGTTCGCGGATATCCAGGTCAGGATGAAGCCGCTGAGCACGATGAAGAACGACACCGCGTTGAACCCGGACGGATTGAAGATCCGGTAGTACACGTCCTGCACGCCCGGGTCCTTGAAGACCTTCTCGAAGGACAGGTGGGAGGCGAGGATGCAGAAGGACGGCAGGAGACGGGCCGCCGCGATGTACGTGAGCTGTCTGGTCGTACGGGCCGGCTTCTCTGGTTCACGCGGACTTTCCTGCGGGGCTGTCTGCTGGGGGACGAGGGGGGTCGGATGAAGAGAGTTGCTAACCACCGGTCCACCTTCCAACCCTCACATGGGTGTGAGGGTCAACTGGCTTCTGTGTAACGGCTGTCGGGGCGGACCAGCCCCAGGTGCCCGCGCAGAGTCGTGGCGTCGTAGGCCGTGCGGAATGCGCCGCGCCGCTGCACCTCGGGGACCAGCCCACGGGTGATCGCGGTGAGATCGTGCGGCAGGGTGCCGGGGCGCAGCCGGAAGCCGTCGAGGCCGGCGGCGCGCCAGTCGAGCAGCAGGTCGGCGAGTTCGCCCGGGGTGCCCGTGAAGATCTCGGCGTCCGAGGCGAGTCGGGCGCCGTCCAGGTCGTCCAGGCGGGCCTTGCGGCGGGCCGCGGCGCCCGGCTCGTCGTCCAGGAAGACGAGCAGTTCCGCGAACCGCTTCAGGGGACGCGCCCGTACGTCCCGGCCGACCGCGGTCACGGCCTCGTCGACCTGCGCGAGGACCGACGTCACGCCGGCGCGGTCGTGCGGGGTGACGAGGACGACGTCGCTGGCCCGTGCCGCGAACTCGTACGGCGTGGAGGCGTGCGCCAGGCTCACCACCAGGGGTTGGCCCTGCGGCGGGCGGGGGGTGATCGAGGGGCCCTTGACAGAGAAGTGCGGGCCCTCGAAGTCGATGTGGTGGAGTCTGCCGCGGTCGATGAAGCGGCCCGTCGCCGCGTCCCGTATCTCCGCGTCGTCCTCCCAGCTGTCCCACAGCCGCCGCGCCACCTCCACCACGTCGGCGGCCTCCGCGAACAGCGGGCGCAGCCGTGCCGCGATCAGCTCCGGGTCGCGTACGTCGTCGTCGGTCAGCTCCGGTGTCGTACGGCGGCCGAAGTGGGCGGCGTCGGCGGCGCGCGAGGAGATCTGCGGACGCCAACCCGCGCGGCCCCGGGCCGCGTGGTCGAGGGTCGCGATGCCGATGGCGACGTGGAACGGCTCGGTGTGCGTGACGTTCGTGGTGGGGACCAGGCCGATGCGCGTGGTCAGCGGGGCGAGGCGGGCCGCGAGCAGCACCGCGTCGAGATACCCCCTGACCTGGTCGACGCGGTCGTCGGGCCGGTGGAAGGCGGCGGACTGCGGGCCGAGGGCGTCCTCCAGGGTGACGAAGTCGACGAGGCCCCGCTCGGCCTCGGTGACCAGGTCCGCCCAGTACCCGGCGGTGAACAGTTCACCGGGCCGGGCGTCCTCGGCCCGCCAGGCCGCCGGATGCCAGCCCGCGCCGTCCAGGGCGACGGCGAGGTGCAGGGGGGTGCCGGTCACGCGTCCTCCTTCGCGGGTGTGCGGGGGCGGGGGCGCAGACCGAGGTGGTCCCGGAGTGTCGTCCCCGTGTAGTCCTCGCGGAAGGCGCCCCTCTCCTGAAGGAGCGGCACCACCCGGTCGACCAGATCGTCGAGGCCGCCGGGCGTCAGATGCGGCACGAAGACGAAACCGTCTGCCCCGTCGGTCTGCACGAAGTGGTCGATGGCGTCGGCGACGGTGCGCGGGCTGCCGACGAAGGTCTGGCCGCCGTGCACCTCGATGACCAGCTCACGGATGCTCAGACCGCGCTCGGCGGCAAGCTCGCGCCACCTGCGTGCCGTCTCCTCGCGGCCCTTGCGGAACACCGAATGCCCTTTCAACACGAGGGAGTCGGTCTCCGGGTCGATGTCCGGCAGCGGTCCGTCCGGGTCGTACGCCGACAGGTCGCGGCCCCACACCGCCTCCAGGTGGGCGATCGCGGTCTGCGGACTCACCTGGGCGCGGGTGATCTCGTCGGCGTACGCCGCGGCCTCCTCGTCGGTGTCGGCGACGACGACCGTGGCGGTGGGGATGACCTTCAGCTCGTCGGGGGAGCGGCCGTGCCGGGCCAGACGTCCCTTGACGTCCCGGTAGAACGCGCGAGCTTCGTCGAGCCGGTTGTACTTGCTGAAGATGACGTCTGCGTCGGCCGCGGCGAACTCCCGGCCCGCGTCGGACTCCCCGGCCTGGATGACCACCGGGTGCCCCTGCGGGCCGCGCGGCGTGGTGAACCGCCCCGCGATGTCGAAGTGCCGCCCCCGGTGCGCGAACACACCGGCGCCGGAGCGTACGAACTCCCCGGTCCGCACGTCCGCGCGCACCGCGTCGTCCGCCCAGCTGTCCCACAACCGCCGTGCGGTGTGCAGGAACTCGGCGGCACGGGTGTAGCGGTCGGCCTCCGCGAGGAAGCCGCCGCGGCGGAAGTTCTCGCCGGTGAACGCGTCGAAGCTGGTGACCACGTTCCAGGCCGCGCGCCCGCCGCTGAGGTGGTCCAGGGTCGCGAGCCTGCGCGCCACCTCGTACGGCTCGTTGAAGGTGGCGTTGACGGTGGCGGCGAGCCCCAGCCGGGAGGTGACGGCGGCCAGCGCGGCGAGCACCGTCAGGTTCTCGGGGCGGCCCACGACGTCGAGGTCGTAGAACTCGCCCTTGTGCTCGCGCAGCCGCAGTCCCTCGGCGAGGAAGAAGAAGTCGAACTTGCCGCGCTCGGCGGTCTGCGCGAGCCGTACGAAGGAGTCGATGGCGATCTGGCTCCGGGACCGCGGGTCCGACCACACGGTCACGTTGTGGATGCCGGGCAGCTGCGCCGCGAGGTGCAGCCGCTTTCGGGCGACGGCGGCCATGGAGCCTGCCTCTCAGACGAGGGGAGAGGGGGAGACGTACTTCACCTCGTTGTCGAAGGCCACGCCGTGGCTCTTGACGTCGATGGCGATGCGGTCTCCGTCGGCGATGCGGAACCCGTCGTGGAAGCTGGCCTCGTCGGCGCCCAGGAGGACGTAGTTGACCAGGCCGGGCCGGCGCACCGCGGGGAACGAGAACAGGTGCGCCGCCATGTCCCGCACCCGGAAGTACAGGGCGTCGTCGCCGCAGTCGAAGCTGCCCTCCCAGGCGGTCGCGCCGTCCCGCTCGATGGTGACCCGGCCGGTCACGGAGGCCGGCGGCTCGCCGAGGAACAGCCAGGGCGCGAGGGCGGTGTCGCACAGCTTGCAGTACGGGTTGTAGCCGGGGTCCTGGCGGTGCAGGCCGATGTCGCACAGGTCGTTGCCGAAGGTGTAGCCCGCGTAGTGCGGGGTGCCGTCGGCGTCGTTGACGTAGACGAGAGCGACCTCGGGCTCCTCGATGAGGGCGACCGGGTTCGCGGGCACGTTCAGCGTCTCGCCCGGCAGCCGCACCCAGTCGCCGAAGCCCTTGAAGAACCACTTGGGCGGCGTGAACTCGCCCTCCGGGGCGGTCTTCCCGCCCCACTTCTTCTTGTGCGTGCCCATGAAACCGCTCAGCAGCGCGTTCCCGGTGGCCGTCGGAAGCAGCGGCGGCAGCGGCCGCACCTGCGGGTCGCCCGCGGTGACGGTGACGGTCTGCGCGCCCTCCGTGACGGCGGCCCGGACCGCGTCCGCGGAGCCGTCGGTGGCGATGAACGCCGCCGCGAGCTGTCCGTCGGCCACCCGGTACAGGGTCTGCCGCGCGCCCGGCTCGGGCAGGTCGAAGCCGACGTAGCGCTCGCCCTGGTAGAGGGCCTCGAAAAGGATCGGGTCAGACATGAGGAAGGTCTCCTGGGGTCGTGGGAGTCAGGCTCGTGGGAAGCGGGCTCTCGGGAATGAGGCGGGTGGGAATGAGGCTCGTGGGGGTCAGGACGGAAGGGCGAGGGACGGGGCGGGCGTGCCGGTGAGGTCGGTGAGGACCGTGTCGACGCGGGCCACCGCCGCCCGGATCCACGGCAGTTCGAGGGGATTGGACGCGGCGAGCGCGGCCCAGCGCCGCTCGTCGGTGTCGCCGTAGAGGCGGCTGGTCGCGGCCCGGATGCGCAAGCCGTGCCGGGACTCGCCGAAGGCGCTCGCGGGGAGTACGCCGAGGCCGTGGCGCTCCGTCAGGAAGCGGGCCAGGCCGTCGCCGTCGCGGATGTCGTGCGTACGGGCCAGGCGGTCCCGCAGCGGCTCGAAGTCCGGGTAGAGGTAGCTGGTCGCGCGGACCGGGGCCAGGGTCGCGCCGGCCGCGGTGAAGCGGTCGGCGACCGCGCGCACCACCGCCTCGTGCAGCCGGCGGCTTGCCGCGATGTGCTCGGTGATCTCCGGAGGCTCACCGAAGGCGTACGCGGCCGCCGTCTGCACGGGGGCCGGCGGGCTCGACCAGATCTGGCTGGCGATCGACACGAGCCGGTCGTGCAGGGCCCGCCCGAGGTCGCCGTCGGGGAGCCGGGCGACACCGGTGCGCCAGCCGCCGAGCGCCAGGTTCTTGGTCAGCCCGGTGGTGACGACGGTGCGCTCGGGGGCGTGCAGGGCCGGGGACTCGGCGGGGGCGGAGGTGTCGTACACGAGGTCGCAGTAGATCTCGTCGGACACGACGACCAGGTCCAACTCCCGGGCCACGGCGGCCAGTCGGCGTACCGTGGCGGGCGAGGCGACGGTCCCGGTCGGATTGTCCGGCACCGTCACCACGACGGACCGCGGGTCCTGCCCGGCGGCGCGTGCCAGGCTGACCGCCTCCCGCAGCCGCTCCGGGTCCGGTACGCCGCCCTCGCCCGGCCCGGTCGGTACGGCGATGGGGCGGGCGCCGGCGAGCCGGGCCTGCGCGGCATAGCTCACCCAGCTCGGCACGGGCACGACCACGTCGCCGCCGATGGCCAGCAGCACGGCGAACAGCAGCGGCTTGCTGCCCGGACCGGCCACGACGAGCCCGGGATCGGTGCCCAGCCCACGCCGCCCCCAGTAACCGGCGGCGGCCTCCCGCAGCGCCTCGCTGCCGGGCACGGGGCCGTACGCGTTCTCGTCCACCGCGGCGGCGAGCCGCTCCCGCAGGGCGGGGTGCACGGGCAGGCCGATCTCACCACTGGTCATCGACAGCACCTGCTCCCCGGCGCGACGGCGGCGGGCCATGGCCTCGTCGGCGGCGAGGGTCGCCGACATGGAGACCGGTGCGGGTTCGGGCATTTCGGGGCTCCAAGGGGAAGAGGTCGGGGAGAGGGCGGCGGCCTGCCGGTGTGGGGCGCGGTGGCCGGTGGCCCGGTGACCGGTGACCGGTGGCCCGTGGCACGGCGGGGCGGTGCTGTGGGCCGGCGGGGCGGTGCCGGTGGGCCGGTGGCTCAGCCATAGGGCCGAGCAGCCCGTCGGCGGGCCCATCGGGCAGCGGCTCGGCGAGTCGCCTCGTCGGCCGGTCGCCCCGCCGGACTGCGGGCCCGCGATCCGGTTAGCCAGCCGGTCCGGCCAGCCGGTTCGGTCGGCCGGTTCGGTCGGCCGGTTCGGTCGGCCGGTTCGGTCGGCCGGGTCGGTCACCCCGCCGGCGCGGCGTACCGCTCTCTCAGCTCCGCCTTGCGGACCTTGCCGGTCAGCGTCTTGGGAAGCGCGGGCAGCAGTTCCAGGCGGTCGGGCAGGAAGCGGGTGTCCTGGCCCGACTCCCGCAGAAGGGCGCGGATGTCGTCGAGGGACGGGTCCGCGCCGCCCGCCGGGACCACCACCGCGCAGATCGCGGTCCCCCCGGGGTGCGTCGCCGACGGCAGGCCCACCACGGCGGCCTCGACCGCCTTCGGATGGCTGCCGATCAGCGCCTCCAGCTCCGTCATCGGAGCCACCAGACCGTCACGGACGATCGCGTCGCGGGCCCGGCCGATGATGCGGATGCCGCCCCGGCCGTCGTCCCGCGCGAGGTCCCCGGTGTCGAACCAGCCGTCCGCGCCCAGCTCCGCCGCGAACGCCTCCTCGCGCCGGTAGTAGCCGAGCGCCAGCGACGCGCCGCGCACCTTCAGCCGGCCCACGAAATCGCTCCCGCCGTCGATACCCGAAGGGTCTATACGGGTCTCCATGGCGTCGATGGCGCGGCCGTTGCTGTGCGCCGCCCAGTCGGCGGGGTCCGTGGGCCGCGTCATGGTCACCGGGCCGTTCTCCGACATGCCCCACAGGGAGTGGGCGCGGGCACCCAGGGCGTCGTGGACCTCGTCGGCCAGCTCCGCCAGGACCGGCGCGGAGCCGATCACCACGTGCCGCAGCGAAGCGGTGTCCCGCCGCTCGGCCCGCTGCGAGGCGGCCACGTCGGCGAGCGTGGCGGGCGGCCCGTACAGCAGCGTGGCACCGTAGCGCTCCACCAGGTCGAGCAGCGCCTCGTTCTTGCGGATGTCCTGGAAGGCCACCGTGCCGCCGAGCATGACGCCCGCGAGGACGCCCTGCGCGAAGCCCGAGTAGTGCACGAGCGGTGTGGACACCGCCGCGACCCAGTCGTCGCCGAGCCCGAAGGCGTCCACATAGCCGCGTACGGCCGAATGGACCGTGTTCTGGCTGTGCAGTACGCCCTTGGACTCGCCGGTGGTGCCGGAGGTGAACAGGACGACGAACGGCTCGTCGGCCGTGAGGGCCAGGCCGTCCAGCTCGCCGGCCCGCCTCTCCTCGCGGTCGATGGCCACGAAATGGTCGTGGAACGACAGCGCGCCCTCGGGGGCCGGCCCGTCCACCACCACCACATGGTCCAGCGAGGGGAGTTCGTCCTTGAGCTTGGTGACGATCTCCGCGAGCGGTGTGCCCGACCAGTCGGGGAGCGTGACGCACACCCGCGCCTCGGTGAGGCCGAGGCGGTGGCGCAGCTCGTCCTCGGGGCAGATCGGCGAGATCGGACAGATGACCGCGCCGACCCGCAGGGAGGCGAACATCAGCGCCACCATCTCCCAGCGGTTGGGGAGCTGGGCGGCGACGAAGTCGCCCCGCCGCACACCGAGGTCCAGCAGCGCCAGCGCGAACCGGTCGGTGAGGCGGGCCAGTTCGGCGTAGTCGAGGGTGTCGGTGCGGGACTCGGCGATCCGGCGGCCCGCGATGGCGAGCTTGTGCGGCCGGGTCCGTGCCTGGCGGTGCAGGTCGTCGAGGAAGGTCTCGTCCCGCCACCAGCCCCGGCGCCGGTACTCGGCCGCCCGCTCCTCGCCGGACAGGCCCGCCAGATCGGTGTGCCCGGCCGGGGCGGTGGTGGCCGCCGTGGTCATCGGCGCTCCTTCCCGCGGACGTGGAGCAGCTCGGGCAGCGGGTCGCCCGCACGTCCGGCGGCGATCTCCAGCAGGTCCCGGGTGTTGCGGCGCACACAGTCGGCGACCCAGTCGAAGACCCACGCCTTACGGGCCTCGGCCTCCAGGTCGAAGGGCACGACCCGGGTGACGGCCAGGGCGGCCGAGCCGGCGCCCCCGATGTTGGCGATCACTCCCGGGACCAGGAACGCCCCCGAGGCCCGTATCTTCTCCCGTGCCTCGGCGGTGGAGGCGATGTTGGCGCCCTCGACCACCAGAGGGGCCCGCAGCCGGTGGGCGTTGTCCGCGTTCAGCGCGTACTTCTGCGCCGCCAGGACCAGCAGGTCGGCGTCGACGTCCAGCCAGGCGTCCGGCTCGGCGGTGGCGGTCACGTGCTGCGGCAGCCGGGAGCGGTCGATGCGCCCGAACTCGTCGGTGACGGCGATCAGGTCGGCCACCGGCAGCCGGTCGGCGCTGAGGGTGCCGTCCACGTCGGCGACGCCCACGATCACATGCCCGCGGTCCTCCAGGAACCGTGCGACCGCCCGGCCCACCGCGCCGAAGCCCTGCACCACGACCCGGGCCGGCCCGCTGCGGCCGCTCGTCTCCAGGGCGGTGACCGCGGCGACGCCGACACCGTGACCGGTGCAGTCGATCAGCGGCTCGTAGTAGGTGCGCCAGTCGATCGGCATGTCCGGGGCGCCCTGCCGGTAGCGGGGGTCGTAGCCGGCCTCGTCGAAGAACACCGCCCGGTCGGCGGGGGTGACGCCCATGTCGATGCCGAGGTGGATACCGCCGTGGAGCAGCGGCTTCACGGTGCGTCCGAAGGTGCGGAACGTCTCCTCGCGGTCGGTGCCGTCGGAGACGATGCCGCCCTTGGCGCCGCCGATGGGCAGACCGGCCAGCGTGAACTTCTGGGTCATGTCACGGGCGAGGCCGGCCACCTCCTCCTCGGTGACGCCGGGTGTCATCCGCACACCGCCCATGGCCAGACCGTCGTACAGCGTGTCGACGACCACCCAGCCCTTGAGCGCGCCGCCGCTGCCGTTCAGATGGACCGTGAACGCGGGGTCCTGCGGGGTTTCCAGATCACTCATTGCCAAGTCCTCGAGTACGTAGGTGCGGATGTCACTGGTAGAGCTGGGCGAAGCCGCGCAGGATCTCCAGGCCGTCGCTGCGGAACTCCAGATGCGCCTGGGCGCCGAAGATCCGGCCGTCGTCGGAGCGCAGGAACTCCACGGGCGCGTGCTCGGAGCGGCCGATGGAGCGGAAGCCCTCGGGGGCCTGCTGGAGGTAGAGGGTGTGCCGGTGGAAGACGGTCACCGTCGGCTTGACGTAGGTGAACAGCGGCTCGGACTTGTCGACCTGCACCTCGTGACCGCCGACCCGCTGCGGCCCCTCGGCGAGCGTGCCGCCGGCCGCGACCGCGAGGATCTGCATACCGCCGCAGATCCCGAACACCGGGACGTCGGAGCCCATCACGAGATCCACGAGCGGCTTGTAGTGGTCGCGGTCGTAGGCCCGCACCTTGGTGCCGCTCAGGACGATCGCCTGGTAGCGGCCGTCGAGCCGGGCGGGCACGGACGTCGCGTCGACCGCCTCGGTGTCCGAGCCCAGCTCCTCGAACCTCTTGCGGAGCTGTTTCAGCGACAATGTTCCGTTGTTGACGACGAGTACGCGGGAGTGCGCCACGTGCTTGCTCCTCAGGTGCGTGTGATGACGGTGCCGGTGCGGGCGGCGAGCAGGTCCGTGACGGCCGCGCTGCCGATGACGACGTGCTCCACACCCGCGTCCAGGGCCTCGCCGGCGGCCCGCAGCTTCTTGCGCATGCCGCCGGTGGCGCCCTTGTCGCGGAAGGCGGCCGCTGCCTTCGCGGTGATCCGGCGCACCGGCTCCCCGTCGATCAGCAGATGGGCGACATCGGTGACGAGCACCAGATGGCCGGCACCGGTGGCGCCGGCGATCGCGGCGGCGGCCCGGTCGGCGTCGGTGTTGACCTCTTTGCCCGCCGCGTTCCTGGCCAGCGGGGTGACGAGGTAGGCGTGGCCCGGCTGGAGGTTCTTCAGCGCCGACGGGTCCACCCCGGTGATCGGGCCGACGAGGTTCTCCAGCTCGACGAGCTGCTTGTCCCGCCACCACCAGCGCTCGCCCTCGCCGGCGGCGACCAGTCCGTCGCTGCCGACCAGCCGCTCCGCTGTGATGCCGCGCTGTTCGAGGCGGCCGAGGACGTGCTCGGCCAGCCGGGCGCTGACGGTCTTGATGTCGGCGATGACCTCGGGGGTGGTCCAGCGGCTCTGGTTGCCGTAGCGGTCGCGCAGGACCGCTGACGGCTCGCTGTAGCGGGCGCGGAGCTGCTTCAGCGGCTTGGACCAGCCGTGCACCAGCACCAGCGGCCGTTCCCGGCCGTGCCGGGCGAGATCGTCCCACCAGTCGCCGGCGAGGTCGTCCAGGCAACTGCCGCCCAGCTTCACCACGGTGGGCGTGCTCACGGATGTCGTCTCGCTCATGCGGGCATCACCGGCTGCATCGTCAGGCCCGTCTCCTCGGGCAGTCCGAAGCGGATGTTGGCGGCCTGTACGGCCTGGCCCGCCGCGCCCTTGACCAGGTTGTCGAGGGCGGCGAGCACCACGATCCGGTCGCCCTCCTCGTCGTGCAGGACCGTCACATCGCAGTAGTTGGAACCGAGGACGGCCTGCGGGTCCGGCACCGGGATCAGCGTCTCGGCGTGCCGGCGCACCCGCACGAAGCGGTGCCCCTTGTAGAAGCGCACATACGCCCGCTGCAGCTCCCGCTGGTCGACGGCGTCGTCCGTGAAGACGTACGAGCTGGTCAGCAGCCCGCGCACATGTGAGACGCCGTACGCCGACATGGTCAGCGAGCCGACCGTGCCGGGCTTGCCGCGCTCCAGGAAGTCACCGACCTCGGCGGCGTGCCGGTGCCCGGTCGGGGAGTACGGGGCGATGGCGCCGCTGCGGAACGGGTGCAGGTCGGGGGTGCGCAGCTGCAGTCCGCCGCCGCTGGAGCCGCTCTTGCCGTCGACCACCACGGTCTTCAGGTCGAGCCCGAGGCCGAGGGTGAGCGGCGCGAGGCCCAGGGTGATGGCGGTGGCGTAGCAGCCGGGCAGCGAGATGAGCGCCGCGTCCGTCAACTGGTCGCCGACCAGCTCCGGTACGCCGTACACGAAGCGGTCGGCGAGGTCGGTGCGCCGCTTGACCTTCGGGTACCAGCGGTCGTGCAGCTCCGGTGTGCGGATGCGGAAGGCGCCGCTGAGGTCCACGACGGCCGGCACCCGGTCCGCGAGAAGCGCGGCCAGCTCCGCCGACACCGGTGCCGGGGTGGCCAGGAAGACGACGTCGACCTGGTCGGCGATCTCCTCGGTGACCGGCTGCACCGTCAGGCCCAGGTCGAGGCGCAGGCCCGGGTGCAGCTCGGCCGGGCGGCGGCCGATGTTCGAGGAGCCGCCGAGGAAGTTCAGCTCCATGTCGGGGTGTTGGGTGATCAGTCGGATGAGATCGCCGCCGGCGAGCCCGGAGGCGCCGACGACCCCTGCGCGGATCATGCGATCAGCTCCTGGACGTAGCGGGCGACGGCCGACGGGATGTCCGCCCCGGTCGCCGAGGCCACCGCCCGGAAACCGGGGGCGTGGTTGACCTCGTTGACGACGTAGCCGTCGGGGGTGCCGAAGAGGTCGACCCCGTAGATGCCGGGGCCGAGTTCGCCCACCACACCGTCGATGATCTTCAGCACGTCGGGGTCGTGGGCGACGGCGCGGCTGCTGTTGCCGAGCGCCGCGTTGTTGCGCCAGTCGGTGCCGCCGGAAGCGAACTCGGCGGCGCCGACCAGCTCGTGACCGACGACCAGGCAGCGCACCGAGGTGCCGCCGCCCAGGTACGGCTCGACCAGGCAGGCCTGCTCGAAGGCGTGCCCGAGGTCCTCGACGTAGTCGTACACGGACTGGGCGGTGTCGGCGTGCCGGATCAGCGTGACCCGCTTGCCCATGCCGCCGTAGACCGGCTTGAGGACCACCGGCAGCTCCAGCTCCTCCAGGGCCTTGGTGAAGTCCTTGCGGGACAGCGCGAGCCGGTAGTCCGGCACGGGCACGCTCGCGGTGCGCAGCACGCTGCGTAGGACCGCCTTGTTCTCACAGGCGTGCACCGCCCGGGCCGAGTTGAGGACCGGCACCCCGGCCGCCTCGGCGAGGGTGGCGATCAGACCGCCGCGGGTGTAGCTGCGGCTGCGCAGCAGCAGCGCCTCGTAGTCACGCACGGACGGCGCGTCCGGGTGGCCGAGGCACAGGGACTCGTCGTTGACCCACTCGATGGTGAGGCCGAACTCCGGTGCGACCTTGATCAGCTCACGTTCCTCCCAGCTGATCCGGTCCGCGACGAGAGCGACGTTGCGGGGCATCTCACTGCCCCCAGTCGCGCAGCTGCACCTCGACCATCTGCAGGGTCAGCCGGCCGTCCTGGACGCCTTCGACGCGCAGCGTGAGCATGCACTCGGGGCACGAGAGGGTCTCGCCGCGCTCGATCGGCGGCACGGTCAGGTCGGTCTCGCACTCGGGGCAGACGCCGTTGAGGGTGGCGGTGGGCATGGGTGAACTCCTTGTTTCCTCAGGGGAATTCGTAGGGAAAAGGGGAGAAGGTGTGGTCAGGCGGCCTGGAAGTCGATGGCGGCCTTGCGGATGGCGTCCCGGTCGAGCAGCGGGGCCCCGCCGAGCTCCTGGCGCCGCACGAGCCACGGCGTGAACGCGTCGACGTCGACGAAGACGCCCGAGCCGTCGAGCGCCCACTTGACGAGCGCGGTGGTGAGGCGGCTGCGGACCCGCAGCTCGCGGCTGTTGCCGACGAGTTCGGCGGGCAGCGTCTCGTAGGCCTCCGGATGGTTCAGCTGACCCGGCAGTTCGTACGCGAAGGCGTGCGGGGTGGTCGGCCCCGACTGGAACGCCTCGCCGAGGCCCGCGCCCTTGAGCGCGACCCGTGACAGTTCGGTGAGGTGGGTCAGGTCGAAGCGGGTGTCGCCGTGGATGACGCGCAGCGAGGTGAGCAGCTCGGCCAGCGGCGCGTTGCCGCCGCGCTCGCCGATACCGCCGACGGTCGCCGAGATCCACCGCGCCCCCGCACGCACGGCGGCCAGGGAGTTGGCGACGGCCATGCCGAGCATGTTGTGCGAGTGGATCTCGATCTCGGAGCCGTCGATCGCGGTGAGGCCGGCGATCACCTCCTCCATCTGCCAGGGCGACAGATACGCGACGGTCTCCGCGAGCCGGAACCGGTCGGCCCCCGCCTCGAAGCCGGCGGTGACATAGGGGACGAGCCGCTCCTTGGGGGTGCGGGCGCCGTCCTCGCCGCTGAACGTGACGTGGAAGCCCCGCGCCTTGGCCTGGGTGATCGCCGAACGGGCCAGCGTCTGGAGGAACCTGGGGCTGGGCGAGCCGAGCTTCAGCTTGGCGTGCTGCTCCGAGGTGGGGATGGAGTACATGATGTGCCGCACTCCCAGCCGCTCGGCCTCGTCGAGGGCCTTCGCGACCTGCTGACGGTCCCGCACCACGACGAGGGTCATGCTGCGTTCGGGGCCGACGGCCTCGTGCGTGGCGAGCACGAGATCGGCGTCCTTCGAGCCGGGCCCGGACACCATGCCGACCTCGACCAGGTCGACGCCGGTCCGCACCAGCAGCCGGGCGATCGTGGCGGCGTCCTTCGGGCCGAACTCGACGCCGGCCATGTGCGCGGAATCCCGCAGGGTCGCGTCGGAGATATGGGGCGGCGCCGACAGCGGCGGCATTTCCTCGGGTATTTCTTCTGTGGTCATTGCCTTCCACTCCTCAGGGGTTCGGCAGGCCGTGGTTCATACGCTCTCCCGAACTCCCGGTCGGGACAAGAGGATTCAGGTCAGGGCTGTGTGGGGGAGTGTCAAGAAGTGTCAGGCAGGAAAGGAAGTGCAAGGGCGGTGTCCGGCCGGGGTAATTTCGCGGGGGGAGATCTGCCGTTGCCGTGATGTACGTCCTACGGTGCCGCCATGGACCTTTTCTCACTGCCCAGGCTCGGAGTCGTCGTCCCACCGGAGAACCCCACGGCGGAACCGGAGTTCAATCATCTGGTGGGCGCCGTGATGAACGTGTACACCGCGCGTTTCCCGGTGACTCCCGGAGTGGCGCTCAGGGACATGCTGGAGACGTACAACCGCGTACTGCCCGACACCCTCGGTGACTTCGGCGGCATGCGCCTCGACGCGTCCGTGGTGGCCTGCAGTGCCTCGCACTACCTGCTGGACCCGGACGGCGACCGCGCGCTGTGCGAGGAACTGTCGGAGCGCGTCGGCCATCCCGTACGGTCCTCGACGCAGGCGATCCTCGCGGTGTGCGAGGCACTCGGCGTGACCCGGCTGTCGCTGGTCTCGCCCTACCAGCCGTGGCTCACTGGCACCTCCCGCGCCTTCTGGGAGCGGGCCGGCCTCAAGGTCGACGACGTCGTCCTCGTCCCGGCGGGGCGGAACCCGGACGGCACCGAGCACTACGACCCGTACCAGGTCGGCACGGGTGAGATCCACCGGCGCATACGGGAGCGCCGGATCCCCGAGGACGCCCCGCTGCTGTTCACCGGCACCGGCATGGGCACGCTCGCCGCCCTCACGGAACTCGCCCGCGAGGGTGCCGACCGCCCCCTGCTGTCCTCGAACCTGGCGTCCGCCTGGTGGGCCGGGCGCACGGTGGGCAAAGTGACCGGTGCCGCCCATCCGCTGCTGCGGCGCCTGGACGAGCAGGCGGCATGACACGGCGCAGGGCCCCGGGCGACGTACCGCCGGGGCCCTCGGGGGCTCGGTCAGCTGCGGCCCGCGTGGCCCATGCGGTAGCCGACACCGCGGACCGTGATGATCCATCCGCTGGATCCCAGTTTCGCCCGCAGACTGCTCACATGCGTGTCGATGGTGCGGCTGGTGTGCGACCAGTTGCTGCCCCAGACCTTCGCCATCAACTCCTTCCGGGACACCACGTTCTCCGGATTGGCGGCCAGGGTGTAAAGCAGCTCGAATTCCTTCGACGTGACGTCGACGAGCCGGTCGCGCAAACGCACTTCCCGGGTACGGGGATCGATGTGGAGCGGGCGCAGGGAAATGGTCTCGGAAATGGCCGGGCGAGGTCGGGCGCGGCGTAAGACTGCCTCGATGCGGGCGCCTATTTCCCGGAATCCCCAGCTTTTCGCGACACAGTCGTCCGCGCCCGCCCTGAGGGCGAGGACCCGTTCGAGTTCCTCGTCGAGACGGGTGAAGGCGATCATGGGAATATCGCTCTCGGCCCGTAAGGACTGGCACACTTCCAGACCGTCGATGTCGGGCAGTTCCAGGGAGAGCAGGACCAGATCGGCGTCGCGGTACAGGCGCAGTGCCCGCGCGCCCGTGTCGACGCTGAGAGCGATGTGTCCCTGCCGCCGCAGATCGCGCACCATGGCTTCGGCGGTGGAGGCGTCCTGCTCCACCACGAGTACGTTGCTCACGTGGGGTGCCTTCCTCTTCGCGCCGCGTCAGCTCGCGGCTTCGGCCGGTACGGCGGGCGCCGGGGCCAGGGGTGCGAGGGACGGCCGGTCGGGGAGATGCCGGAAGGCGTACGCGGCCGAGGCCATGGTCATGTGGTGGTGCCAGCCGGGGAAGGAACGGCCCTCGAAGTCCAGCACGCCGAAGCGCTCCTGCAGCACGGCGACGGCGGTCCCGACGGCGGCGCGGGCACGCACCGACGCCATGACGTCCTCCACGGACCGGTCCGTGAGGCTGGTGATCCAGTACCGGGCGGGCCGGCGTCCGTCCGTGAAGGGCCGCTGAAGGACGCGGTAGCTGACCGAGCCGTCGTTCCGGCCGGTGCTGCGCCGCGGCAGGCGGACCGTCCCGGCGTAGGTGTGGATCGGGATCGCCACGGTCGAGCCGTCCGCGGCCTGCCGTGTGATCGCCTGCTGCTGACGGGCGTACCGGCCCTCCATCAGCTCGCCGACGGTGATCACCGTGGGGAAGCGGTCCCTGGAGAACACCACCTGGCCCGGGTCGACCTCACAGACGATGTCGAGCCGCAGCCGGGCGAGCCCCGCCAGTACGCCGGTCGCGTCGTCGCACCGCGTCAGATCGAGCACCCAGGGCACATCCGGCAGCCGCGGCTGGGCGACGACCCCCGCGGCGAGGTCGAGGACATGACCGCCGACCGGGCGCGCGGTCTCGGCCTCCGGGACGCGTGCCCGGAGTCTGCGCCGCAGGTCCCGGCCCCAGGCCTCGTCCAGCACCAGGCTCCAGTCCACGGGGAAGCAGTGGCTGCCCGCGGCCAGGAAGAGTCCGATCGCACGCTGGCAGTTGACGGTGAGTCCGGTCACGGGATCCAGGCGGCGGTGCACGCCGACCGAGTGCTCGCCGCGCTTGGGGATGATGAGTTCGGCGACGGTCCAGGCGTACGGCGTGCTGCTCGCGGCGACCCGCAGGGCGAGCCTGCGGCGGACCGGCTCCCAGTCCCAGGGGCTCGCGTTGATGAACTGGTGCAGACCCTGTGCCGCGGCCGGGGGCAGTGCCTCGGCCCGTGCCATCCGCCGCGGGGTCTTGCGGCCGGTGACGTGCAGCAGGCCCCGCAGATACGTCCGGGCCCAACGGCGTTGTTCCGCCCGGTGAAGCGGCTGGAAGATCTCCTCGAGGAACGTCTGTCCGTCTGCCCCCTCATGTGTGTCGGCCGCTCGTATCTCTCCTGACGACATCTGACGTCACGCCCCCTTGTCGTAGATCGCTCACACCCAGATAGGTGTACGGAGCATCCTCGCGGGCACAAAAATACCGTCTCGAAGGAAAAATTCACGGGCTGATCGGCTACTTCGCGACTTCGCGTGCTGACCAGGGAGAAGAGCGGCCCGGTGGATGTGACGGAAGGCACACAGGCGGCAACCGGCATGCGCAGAGGGTGACTTGGGGCGCGGTAGGACGGCCCGTCCGGGACGTCAACAGTTCGTGAACAACGCGGCGGTGGCCGCCGAAGGCCGGGGGATGTACCTTCGGCGGCCGTTCAGGGGCCCGTCGACGCGTGGCGTCGAGGGCGGGTCAGCGGCTCGCGTCGGCCGCCAGGGTGTCCAGCCAGTCGCCCAACAGGCTCTGGACGACAGCGGGCCGGTCGAGGTGGACGTTGTGACCGGCGCCGTCCACCGCCGCGTACGTCATACGCGGATAGTGCTCCAGCAGCTCCAACTGGTCCCGCCAGCCCACCAGATGGTCCTGCCGCCCCGTCACCAGCAGATGCGGCCCGGCGTGCGTGCCGAACCGTGCCTCCGGGGTCTCGGTCAGCATGTACGCCTTCAGCAGCGCGGCCGCGTCCTCGCGGTGATGGGCGCGGATCCCCGGCAGCACATGGTCGCGGAACGCGTTCCAGCCGGTCTCGTCCTGGTGCACGGCGATCGAGGCGAACACCTCGCGGTCCGCCGGGTCGAGGGACGCCAGCAGCGCCTCGTCACGGGTGAGCACCTCGCGCTCCGGCAGCACCCGCTCGCCGCTCGGCTTGACCAGCGGCGCGATGAGGGCCGTACCGAGGACCTGCGCGCCGCGCTCGGCGACGACATGCCGGGCGAGCTGACCGCCGTAGGAGATCCCCACGACGGCGAAGGGCTCGTCGCCGATGACCTTGTCGACGAACCGCAGCACCGCCTCGCCCATGGCCTCGGCCGTGACCGGGCCGGACAGCCGCGCGGAGCGCCCGGAGCCCGGCAGGTCGACGTACAGCCGACGCCAGCCGTCCCGCTCGGCGAAGACCGGGTCGAGGGGCAGCAGAAGCCGGTGGTCGATGGTGTATCCGTGCAGCAGCAGAACGGGGGTGCCCGCGCCGAACTCGACGTGGTGGAGCAGTTGTTCAGTCATGGGTCCACGCTCCAACGGTGACACTGGTGTGAGGGTCAAGCCCACAGGTCAGGCGGCGGTCGGGGGTGCCGCGCGACGGGCCGGGCAGGGGTGTTCGGCGAGGGCGGGATCCTGGTTCGCCGGTTCTGGACGGTGCCGGTGCGCGCGTACGGCGTCGATGTACTCGGCCATCGCGTCGCGGTCGCGGATCAGGGAGCGGATGCGTTCCGTCATACGGTCACGCTGACGCTCCAGAGCGGCGATGATCTCCGGTGACGCGTCGGGGAAATGGATGACACGGGGCTGGTGCAGACACGGCAGGATCTGCCGGATGATGCGGGTGGGCAGACCGGCGTCCAGCAGACCGCGGATCTGCAGCACCCGGTCCACGTACCGCTCGTCGTAGGAGCGGTACCCGTTCGGGGAACGCTCGGAGAAGAGCAGGCCCTGCTCCTCGTAGTACCGCAGCAGCCTGCGGGAGGTGTTGGTGCGCTCCGACAGTTCACCGATGCGCATGGGAGTTCCTTTCTGACCGGGGCGCCACCCGGATCTGAGCGGTGCGGCACCCGGACCTTGAGGGGGCGGCACCCGAACGGCCCCCGAACTCCCCCGGGGCGGAGGGACGTTCGAGGGCCGGGCGCCGGCTTACGCGCCGGGCCGCTTCGCGGGGAAGCCGTGGCTGCGGGCGAGGACGACGACTCCGAGCACCGGCAGCAGGAGCAGCAGCATGGTCCACGGGAAGGAGTCGCTGCCGAGCGCGTCGAGCAGGATGCCGCCGATGATGCCGCCGCCCGCCATGGCGACGTTCCACAGCGTGACGAGCATCGCCTGGGCCGCGTCGGCGGAGTCCCCGCCGGCGTCGCCCGCGGCGGTCTGCAGCAGCGTGGGCACACCGCCCCAGCCGAGGCCCCACAGCAGGGCGGCGACGTACACCAGGGCCGTGTTGTCGGACAGCACCGCCAGCAGCGCCGCGGACACGGCGACCAGCAGGGCGCTCGCGATGGTCAGCGCGCGCAGCCGGCGGTGGATCTGGGCACCCACGATCCAGATGCTGGCCAGCGACGCGGCACCGAACACCAGCAGCACCAGGTCGGTGCTGCCGCCCATGCCCAGGTCCTCCAGGAACGTGGCGACGTACGCGTACAGGATGGTGTGCGCCAGGACGAAGACCAGCGTGACGAACAGCACCGGGGCCACACCCGGGACCCGCAGCGCGCCCAGCATCTTCGGGCGCTCACCGCGCTCCTGACCCGGGTAGTCCGGCACGGCGGCGACGATCCACAGCAGCAGGACGACGGTGAGCGCCGTCATCGCCAGGAACGCCGTGCGCCAGCTGAGCGTCTCGCCGAGGAACGTGCCGGCCGGCACGCCGAGCGAGAGCGCCACCGGAATGCCCGCCATGGCGACGGCGATCGCCTTGCCCTGCAACGGCACGGGGGCCATGCGCCGCGCGTACCCGGCGAGCAGCGCCCAGGCCAGGCCGGCGGCGACACCCGCGACGAACCGCGCCACCATCGTCAGGCCGTAGACCGACGACACGGCCGTGACGGTGTTGGCCACGGCGAAGCCCGCCATGGCGGTCAGCAGCAGCACCTTGCGCCGCCACGCCGAGGTGGCCGCGGTCAGCGGGATCGCGGTGAGGGCGGTGCCGATCGCGTAGATCGTCACCGTCTGGCCGGTCGCCGACTCGCTCACATGCAGGTCGTCGCTCATCGCGGGGAGCAGGCCCGCCGGGAGCGTCTCGGTGAGGCTGGTGATGAAGACCGCCGTGGCGAGGGCCAGCAGGGCGAACAGCGGAAGCTTCTGCCGCTCCTCGCTCGTGCCCTTGGCATCGGGCGCGGCCCGGCTGTCCTTTCCTGGGGCGGTCGTGGTGTCTGGTGAGGTGCTCATGTGGTGATCTCCGGATCTTTCGGGGACGGGGTGGGTGGCGCGCCGGGCGCCGTCGGCCGTGGGCCGTTCGGGACGGCCGGCTAGGGGTGGCCGAGGCCGCCGTCGACCGGGAGTCGGGCGCCCGTCGTGAACGTGGCGTCGGTGGCGAGGAAGAGCGCGGCACGCGCCACCTCCTCGGCGGAGCCGAGCCGGCCCAGCGGAGGCAGCGAAGCCGCGCCGCCGGCCGGCGCCTCGATACAGCTCGGGGCCACCGCGTTCACACGGATGCCGCGGGCGACGAGCTCGGCGGCGAGCGCGCGCACGGAGGCCGGGGTCGGGGCGGGAGCGGTGAGCACGACCGCGCCGTGGTCCACGAGGTACGGCAGCAGCGGACGCGCCGTCGGTACGGCGTCGGCGAACACGAGGTCGAGGCCGCCGGCCGGCCCGAGAGCGGCCTCGACGGCGTCCGGGGCGACCACGCGGGCCGCGGAGCCCAGCTCGACGCCCGCGTGGCTGCGTTCCTGCGCGGTACGCGCGGTCAGCAGCACCTGCGCGCCGCCCTCCACGAGCCGCTTGGCGATGGCCAGCCCGATCCCGGTGGCCTGCCCGACGACCACGGCCCTCCTGCCCGCGTACCTGGCCATGTCTGCCGCTCCCTCCTCATGGCGCCGCTGCCGGACGCACCGCGGCACCCGACGGCAACGACTGTGCGCGCCGGCGCTTCGGAGGGACTTCGGGGCCGCTGACGGTTCGCTGACGGTCGACCGCCCGGGCCGTCCGGCCCGTCCCGGCGGTTCACGCCCGGACCCGGCCCGCCGCCCGCGGGCCTGTACGGTTGCTCGCATGCGGTTTGGGGTGCTCGGGCCACTTGTGGTGTGGGACGACGAGGGGGAGACGGTCACGGTCCCCGAACTCAAGGTCCGGGCCCTGCTCGCGGATCTGCTCGCGCACGACGGGAAGCCGGTCTCCGCCGATCGCCTCGTCCACGACCTGTGGGGCGACGCACCGCCGGGCAAGCCGAGCGGCGCGCTCCAGGCCAAGGTCTCCCAGCTGCGCCGGGTGCTCGGCCGGGAGCGCGTGGTACGGCAGGCTCCGGGCTACCGTCTGCGCCTCGACCCCACGGCCGACGAGGTGGACGCCGACCGCTTCCACGCCCTCGTCGCCGAGGCCCGCCCCGTGCGCGACCCCCGCGTCAGGGCGGCGCTGCTCACCGAGGCCCTCGACCTGTGGCGGGGGCCGGCCTATGCCGACTTCGCGGACGAGGAGTTCGTACGGGGGGCGGCGCGGCGCCTCGCCGAGCAGCGGCTGTCCGTCCTGGAGGAGCAGGCCGAGGCCCGCCTGGAGACGGGGGACCACGTCCTGCTCGCCGGTGAACTGGCCGACCTGGTGGCCCGGCACCCCCTGCGGGAACGCCTGCGCGCCCTCCATATACGGGCGCTCTACCTGGCCGGCCGCCAGAGCGAGGCCCTCGCCTCGTACGAGGCCCTGCGCGCCCACCTCGCCGAAGAACTCGGCGTGGACCCCAGCCCCGCCCTCGCCGCCCTCCACCAGGCGATGCTGCGCCAGGACCCGGCCCTGGGCCAGACGTTCACCACGCTGCCGCCGACGCATCCGACCGCAGCGGCACCCGATACGGCTCCCATGACCCCCCGCACGTCAGCGACCGCACCCGGCGCCGCCCCGGCCACCTTCGGGACGCGTCCCGAGGCGTCCCCTGGCACGTCAGCGGCGGCGTCCGGCCCCGCCCCGGCCACCTTTGGGACGCCTTCCGAGCCCGCCCAGGCGCCCCCTGGCACGTCAGTGCCCGCGTCCGGCACCACCCTGGCCCACTTTGGGACGCCTTCCGAGCCCGCCCAGGCGCCCCCTGGCACGTCAGTGCCCGCCCCCAGCACCACCCCGGCCCCCTTCGGGACGCCCCCCGACGCGGCCACGGCGCCTCACGGCACGTCAGTTCCCGCGTCCGGCACCGTCCCGGTCACCCCCGCCCCGGTACTCCCGGCTCCCCCCGCCAGGACCCCCCACTCGAACCTCCCCGCCCCCCTCACCCCGCTCATCGGCCGCACCGACACCCTGATCCGGCTCTCCCCACTCCTCCGCTCCGCCCGGCTGGTGACCCTCACGGGACCCGGTGGTGTCGGCAAGACGCGGCTTGCCGTGGCCGCGGCCGGCTCGGTGGCGGGGGAGGAACTGCCCGACGGGGTCTGGCTCGTGGAGTTCTCCGGTGTCCGGGCCGGTACCGCCGCCGACCTCGCGCAGGTCGTGGCCTCCGCCCTGGGCATCCGTGACGACGCCCCGTCCGCGCTGCCGGGCACCGGAGCGCCGTCCCCCTCCCCGGCCCACCGCCTCGCCGCCGTCCTGCGGGACCGCCGTACCCTGCTCGTCCTGGACAACTGCGAGCACGTCGTCGACGCCGCCGCCGAACTCACCGAACTGCTGCTGCGTACCGCCCCCGGACTGCGGGCCCTGGTGACCAGCCAGGAGCCGCTCGGTCTGGCGGGCGAGGCCGTGTTCCTCGTGGAGCCGCTGAACAACGACGACGCCGTGCGGCTGTTCACCGAGCGGGCCGCCGCGTCCGCCCCCGGCTTCCCCGGCGACCCGGACGCCGCCGACCCGGCGGACCGTGCCGCCGTCGCCGAGATCTGCCGTCGGCTGGACGGCATTCCGCTCGCCCTGGAGCTGGCCGCGACCCGGGTACGTGCCCTGGGAGTGCAGGAGCTGGCGGCCCGGCTCGGCGACCGGTTCCGGATCCTGACCGCCGGGCAGCGGGGCGCGCCCGCCCGGCAGCAGACCCTGCGGGCGATGATCGACTGGAGCTGGGAACTGCTCAGCGCACCCGAACGCATCGTGCTGCGCCGCCTCGCCGTGCACAGCGACGGCTGCGACCTGGCCGCCGCCGAAGCGGTGTGCGCGGGCGACGGCGTGGCCCGCGAGGAGGTGCTCGACCTTGTGACACGGCTCGTCGACCGGTCCTTCGTGGTCGTCGTCGAGGGCCCCGTCGGGCCCCGCTACCGGCTGCTGGAGTCCGTCGCCGCGTACGCCACGGAGCGGCTGGACGAGATGCAGGACCTCACCGCCGTACGCGATCGCCATCTGCGCCACTACCTCGCGCTCGCCGAACGCGCCGAGTCCCGCCTGCGCTGCGCGGGCCAGCGTTCCTGGCTCGCCCGCCTGGACGCGGAAGCCGGCAATCTGCGGGCCGCGCTGGACGAGGCGGTGCGCCGTGCCGCCGCCGGGCGGGCCGACGAGGCCGTACGGCTGGCCACCGCCCTGTCCTGGTGGTGGCTGCTGCGCGGTCGGCTCACCGAGGCGCGCCGAAGCCTGTCGGCCGTCCTGACCGCCGCTGCGGGCGCCCCCGAACTCGCGCTGCTGCACGCCGCGTTCGCGCTCCTCACCGGCGACCACGCCGAGCAGGCGACCACGGCGGCGGCCGACGCCGTCCGCGACCCGGTACGCCGGGCCCGTGCCCTCTGGCTGTGTGCGTACGGACTGTTCAGCGCGGGCGACGTGGCCGCGAGCGCCGAGCTGAACGCGCGGGCCCTCGACCTCTTCGGCCGCGCGGGCGAACAGTGGGGCACCGCCGCCGCCCTCGGCCTGCGCGCCACGCTCGCCCTGGTCCGCGGCGACCTCGACGCGCTCGGCCGGGACGGACGGCGCAGCGCCGAGCTCTTCGGCGAAGTGGGCGACCGCTGGGGCGAGTTGCAGACGGTGTCACCGCTCGCCGCGCTCGCCGAGATCAAGGGCGAGTACGGCGAGGCGGCCCGCCTGCAGCGGGAGGGGCTGCGGCTGGCGCGGGAACTGGGCCTGGAGGCCGAGGTGTCGGCGCGGCTGTCCGGGCTCGGCCGGCTCGAGCTGCTCGCCGGCGAGTGGGAGCAGGCACGCAGCCTGCATGAGCAGGCCCGCCGTATCGCCGCCGAACAGGGCTACAAGTACGGCGAGATCCACTCGGAGATGGGCCTCGCCCTCGGCGCGCGCCGCTCCGGCGACCTCGACGCCGCGGAGGCCCACCTGCTGCACATCCGCGACGGCTTCGCCGACGTCTCCTCGGAGGCGGGCGACCATCTGCTCCTGGCCGAACTCGGCTTCATCGCCGAACTCCGCGGTGACACCGACCAGTGCGTCCGCCATCACCTGCGCGGACTGGACGTCGCCCGCTCCCTCGGTGAGCCGCGCGCGCTCGCCCTGTCCCTGGAGGGGCTCGCGGGCGCGGCGGCACTGCGGGGGTGCGCGCCTGCCGCCGAGTGCGCCGCGCTGCTGCTCGGGGCGGCGGACGCGGCCCGCCGGGAGGTGGGCGCCCCGCTGCCGCCCGCCGAGCGCGGTGACGTCGACCGTGTCACGGCGGCCGCACAGGCGGCTCTGGGTGGGCCGGCCTTCACGGAGGCGTTCGAGCGCGGGGCGCGGCTCACCGCGGAGGAAGCGGTGCGCCGGGCGCGTACCACCCTCAACTGGGCTGAGTGAGAGGTCGGTTGGGAACCGGCCCACCGGTTCGGGTCCTGCTGGTCCTCACTTCCGTCGCGGCGCGGACGGGCATCGCCCCATGTCCTTCTCCGCCGACGGAATGATCGTCCGCACCAGGTCGGTGGTGCGCTCCACCAGGTCCGCCCGGTCCGCGAGCACCCACGAGATGTGCTGGGCGCCGAAGAAGGCCGAGACCAGGACGCTGGCGAGGGTCTCGGGCGCCGGCCGGTCGTCCGCCGCGCCCGCTTCACGATCCCTGGCCAGCCACGATGTGATCAGCTCGGTGTACGCCTGGTACGGCAGCGGGAGCCGCAGGCCGACCAACTGGCGCTCGAGCTGCAGCCGCGCTCCGGCCTGGATGACCGTCTCGTCCCGGAACGCCGTGGCCGTCCGCAGCAGCAGTTCGGCGACGGAGGCCAGAGGCGGGAGCGCCAACTCCTCCACGGACTCGGCGAGCTCGCCGATCCGGCCGTAGAACTGCTCGGTCACCGCGAGAGCGAGGGCGTCCTTGTTCTCGTAGTGGAAGTAGACGGCGCCCTTGGTCATCCCGGCCGCCTCGGCCACGTCCAGGATGGTGACCGCCGGATAGCCCTTGGCGGCGAACGCCTGGGCGGCGGCCGTGAGTATGCCCTTCCTCGTCCGTACCGCGCGCTCCTGCTTCAGCTCCCTGTTGCGAGGCGGGAGTTGAGCACCGAAGGCTTCACCGGCCATTCCCATGGTGATCCCTTTACACTCTTTTGAAGAAACCTGCTCGAAGGTATATTTGGCGACCTGGGGACAGGCTGTGTCGGCCTGCCCCGAGCTCTAGGGGGAGAGACGATGTATCAGCGCCGGCTTCGGCGAGAGGATCCCGACCGCCCCGTCCGCGCGGATCCGGGACTCGACTTCGAACGGACCGTGGCCCGCCGGCTCGTGCACCGGGCCGCTGTCGCGGAGGTCTTCGTCACCGACGCGGTGGTGCTCGGCGACGACCACTTCCTGGTCGGCAGCCAGTGGCCGCGTGACCACGCGCTCTACCACCCCGACGCCCAGCGCAGAAGCGACCCCCTGCTGTTCGCCGAGACGATCAGGCAGGCGCTCGTCTACCTCGCCCACTGGCACTACGAAGTCCCGCTCGGCCACCGTTTCGTGGGGTACGACATGGACTTCGAGATCACCGACCCGAGCGCGCTGTGCGTGGGCGGCCGGCCGATACCGGTGGAGCTGGAGGCACGCTGGCAGTGGACCGACCGCCGCCCGCCGCGTCGTTACGGCGCGCGGCTGGAGGTCACGCTCTCCGTCGGTGGCCGGCGCTGTGGCCGGGGCAGCCTGCGGGTGGTGGCGCTCGACGAGCGAAGCTACCGGATCGTCCGCGGGCTGATCGGCCGGGCGGAGCCCGTGTCCGCCGCGGCCGAGGAGTCGTACGGGCGGGTGGAGCCGGGTCTGGTCGGTCGGCTGCGTGACAAGGACAGTGTGCTGGCGCGTGGTTCGTCGGCCGACGAGTGGCTGCTGCGGCCGAACCTCGATCACGCCATCCTGTTCGACCACCCCACGGATCATCTGCCGCTGATGGTGCTGCTCGAGGGGTTCCGTCAGCTGGGCCACCTGATGGCCCATGAGGCGACACAGCGGCCCGGCGGACCGGCACTCACCCTGGTGTCGGCGGCCGTCGACTGTCTGGCCTTCGCGGAACTCGACGTGCCCACCCGACTCGTCGTACGCGAGAATGCGGCGGTGGATCCGAAGGCCGTGGATGCGACGGGCGCGGAGGCGGGGGCCGGGCGCCGGCTGCGCCTCGACGCGCTCCAGGGTGACACCGTGGTCGCCAGCTGTGCTTCGGTGTGGGCTCCGGCGCGGCTCGCCGCGGCGGCCGACCGGCCTGTCGGTCTGCCCGTGCCCTGTGCCTAGTTCGTGAGGGCCGACGCTGCCCTCGCGCACGGGCACACAACAACAGTCCATGCCCCGCCTCCTCTTGCTGCCTCGGGCATGGTCGGCGCAACCCTTACATACCGTCGAGAAGGAATCGTACTGGAGTATGGCGGAAATCCGAAGGGTCCGTCGCGCCTTTGCGTATCGTCGGCGCGCCCTCAACGGCCCATGCCGGGCGGGATCGAGGGAGGGGCGCCGTGACTGACGCCGACATACGGCAAGTTCGAGCCAAACCGGCCCGACCGTCCGAGGGGCTCGAACCCGATGCGGTCCGACGGGCGTCGGACACGGCACGTCGCAACGCCCGCGAGGCGCTGCGCGAACGGCGGCTGACGGACGGGACGGTCACCGCGCTCGCGGACGCGGGCTTCGCGCGGCATTTCGTCCCACGGCGCTGGGGCGGCGGCGAGGGGACGTTCGCCGAGGTGTTCCGTGCGGCCGCCGCGGTGGGGGAGGGGTGCGCCTCGGCCGCGTGGTGCGCCGTCCTGTGGGCGGCGCACGGGCGGTTCGCGGCGCTGCTGCCGGAGGAGGGGCAGAAGGAGCTCTGGGCCGAGGGCCCCGACGTCCGGATCGCCGCCGCCCTCATGCCCCCGTCGGGACACGCGTCCAGGGTGTCCGGAGGGTGGCTCCTCCAAGGCGAGTGGGATCTGGCCAGCGGCGTCGGCCACGCCCACTGGGTGCTGCTCGCCGCGCCGGAGACCGATGAACCGGGGCGGCCGGTACGGGTCTTCGCCGTCCCCGCCCGCCGGGTGACCGTACGCGACACGTGGAACGCCACGGGGTTGCGCGCCACCGGCAGCAACACCGTCGTCCTCGACGCGACCGTGGTGCCCGACGGCCGCACGCTCCCCCTCGCCGCGCTCCTCGCCGGCGACGCCGGGCAGGACGTGCCCCGCTGCCACGCCGCACCCGCCCATCTCGCGGGCGGCCTCATGTTCTGCGCCCCCGCGCTGGGCGCCGCCCGCCGCGCCCTGACCGTCTGGACCCGCTGGGCCCGCTCGGCCACGCCCGACGGCGTACGGCCCCTGGACCGCGCGTCGGTGCGAGAACGCCTCGCCCGCTCGGCCGCGGAGATCGAGGCGGCCGAACTGATGCTGCGTACGGCGGCGGACCGGGCGGACGCCGGGGCGATCACCGAGGCGGGGACAGCGGCCAACCGACGCGACGCCGCCCTCGCGGTGGACTGGCTCTCCACGGCCGTCGACCGGCTCTTCCGCACGGGCGGGGCACACCTGCGCGATGCGGAAGGCGAGTTGCACCGGTACTGGTCGGACGTCCTGACCGTCGCCTCGCACGGCGCGCTGCGCCTGGAGCCGGCCGCGGAGGCCTACGCGCGTTCCCTCGATGGCCGAGGGGGCGGCGATGCCTGAGGCTTCCGGGCCGGTGCCCCGGCGGCTGGTGTTCAGTGATGTCGACGAGACCCTGCTCAGTGGCAAGAGCCTCTTCGACTTTCTGGACTTCTACTTCGCCGGGCGGCACGGGGCCGAGGGGGCCCGGCACGCGGCGGGGACGCGGCGTCGTATCGCCGCCCTGGTGGCCGCCGGTGCCCCGCGGGAGGTGGGAAACCGGGCCTACTACGAGGCATGGCGGGGCGAACGGCTGGATGCGGTGACGGACTGGGGTGCCAGATGGTTCGCCGGGCGCAGTGGCACACCGGGCTTCTACGTTCCCGCGGTGCGCGCGGCGCTGCGCGAGCACCGCGACGCCGGGGACCATGTCGTGCTGGTGTCGGGTTCCCTGCCCGCGGTGGTGGATCCCGTCGCGGCCGATCTCGGCGCCCGCCATGTGCTGTGCACCCGCCCCGAGGTGCGCGACGGCGTCCTCACCGGAGCCGTGGTCGGCGAGCCCTGCATCGGGGAGGGGAAGCGAAGAGCGGTGCGGGACCTGGCCGAGTGCTACCCGCACATCAGCCTGTCCGACTGCTACGGATACGGCGACCACGCCTCGGACCTGCCGATGCTCACCGAGGTCGGGCACCCCGTCGTCGTCGGCGGCAGCCCGGAGCTGCTGGCGCGGATCCCCGACGCGCGTGTCCTGCCGGGCCGCGGGCCGGTCTGAACCACGCGGGTCCCGCGCGCCGGCTGCCGCCGGCCGGCGGTCAGGTGCCGTGCTCCCCGTCGTTCGAGGACAGCAACTGCCAGATCTGGCGAACCTGTTCGACGCCGTCACCGAGCCCGGTCACCGGTGCCGTGTAGCACATCCCGAACATCAGGGCCACGACCAGCGAGCTGATCAGCTCCGGGCGCTGCCGGGTGGTCAGTTCCCGCTTCTCCTGGGCGTCGCTGATGAGCCGGGTGAGAGTGGCCGAAAGATCGCTGATGACGGTGGGTACGCGTCCCTGGGTGCAGCCCTCGTCGAACGCGAGCCGGATCCCGGCGCGGAACCGGAGGTCCGACTGCATCCGGCGTACGAAGCCGACCGTGACACGGCGCAGGTTCGTGAGCGGCGGGTCACCCTCACCGATCTCTTGAATCAGTTCCTGCCCCACCCGGTCGAACGCCGAGGTGAACACAGCGGCGAGGGCGTCCTTGGAGGGGAAGTGGGCGTACAACGCACCCTTGGTCATGCCGACATGGGCCGCGATGCGCTGGAGATTGGCGCCTGCGTAGCCATGGCGCGAGAACTCGTCGGCCGACGCGTCCAAGAATCGCTCATGAGTCCGCGAAGCCCTCTCCTGTTTCGCCATGATTCCCCTCCGTGGTCGCCCAGTCGCTCGCAATAACAGTCGCTGACGAATCTTTTCCTGTTGGCGCAGCGCTTACAAGCCTGGGAGGGGATGCGGCTCTCATGGCCGTGGGTCTGTGGCGGGATCGGCGAGTGCCTCGAACGCCGGGCCGGGGGTGGGGAGATCGCGAGCGGCGGATCCGCGTTCAGGCGTCCCTGCTCTGAACAGCAGGCGACTGCCCCCAGGAACCGCTGGGATGAACGGCCTTGGACGGTGTCGCGCGCTGTCGCACGTCGATGTGGGGGATGTGGGCGAGGAGCCTGCGGGTGATGGCGGCCGTCTCGTATGTGCGATGCGGGGAGCGCGAGGGGAGCGCGGATGCCTGTGGACGGCCTAACACGGCATACCGGCAGCGGGACCGTGATGGGTGCTCTGATCTGCGAAAACAGGATCTGATGCGACCGTATGACACACACCGGCAGGATCTCTGCCGAACTCAGGTTGGCCCGGCATCGCAATGTGTCAGATTTTGATTACACGGATGCCAGGGCCGCACAGCATCAGGAGGTCCTCGGGGTCCGAGGTCAGGACGGTCACGGGGGAGGGGGAGGCCATCGCGGTGGCGGCGACGATCGCGTCAAGTGCGTATTTGTGGCCGTGCAGGCCGGCTGCGGCGAGGAGTTTGCTGGCGTGGCGGGCGATGGCTTCGGTGGGCGGGATGATGTTGACGCGGGAGACGGCGTAGTCGAAGCGGGCCTGGTTCGTCTTGGGGTCGCGGGCTTCGACGAGGGTGACGGAGCTGGTGATGACGCGGATGTCCTCGGCTTCGGCCGCGGCCAGCCATTCGGTGAGTTCCGGTGTGCGGCGTACGAGTTTGGACAGGCCCTCACAGTCGAGGACGAGGGTGCCGCTCACGCGGCGTCCGCCGAGCCGGTTGCGTCACCGCGCAGGATGGCTCGCTTGGCCTCGACCGCGGCCTGGTCGACGGATCCATGTTCGGCTTCGGCGTCCTCGATGAGTTCGCGCAGCCGGTCGCGCTCTAGCTGTCGCTGGATGAGGGCTTCGACGTAGGCGGACATGCCCCGCTTACCGGTACGCGCCTTGAGGGCCGCGATGGTGCCTTCGTGGAGGGAGACGGAGACCGGGCGGACGGGACCTTCTCCAGGAGCGGGATCGGGGGTAGTGGCCATGGAGCCACATTAACAAAACTCTTGTTATTGGGTGGGGTGATTCTGCGACGGTGGGGCTTGGAGGCAGGTGGCGGATTGACTCGCGGGGTACAGATCTTCTGTGATCACCAAGCGCGACGATGCGAGCCGTGGGCTGACGCGCGAGGAACTGCTCGCGCTGCCCGCGGCCGTGGACTTGGAGACGGCGAATCGTGCGCTGTCCCTCAGTCGTACCACGGGGTACGACCTTGCCAAGCGTGGCCGGTATCCGTGCACGGTCTGCGTCTCGGCAACGCCTACCGGGTTGTCACCGCTGACCTGCTCAAGCTGCTCCACATTGACGTACCGGAGCCGGCTGGCGTCGACGAGACGGCGGCTGTCGCGCGCGAGGTGGAAGGAGGGTGCCTTTCGTCGAGCTGTTGCTCCTGCTGTGTGTGCCGCTGTGCTCGTCTGCGTGAGGCGTGTGGGCGGGGAGACCACGGATGAGGGTGATCGGTCTCGTGTGTGGGACCTCGACAAGCCGTGCGACCATGGTGTCGCCACCGAGCTAGTAGGCCGGTTCATCGCCTTGCCCAAGGGGCGGGGAGGGCAAGGGGAGCGCGGACGCCTGTGGACGGTGCAACACGGCGTACGAGCAGCCGGACCGCGATCAGTGCTCTGATCTGCGAAAACTGGATCTGATGCGATTGCGTGGCACAGCTCGTCACGATCTCTCACGACCTCGTAATGCGTAGGTCTCGGGTTCGAATCCCGAAGGCGGCTCTGGAAAAGCCCAGGTCACATACCTTGTGACCTGGGCTTTTTGTGTTCCGTTGGCTGATTGTCGAGCGCGGTCGGGGGCTTGCGCAGCGTCATGCGTGAGCTGGTCCTGGTGTCGAGCGTGCAGTGGCCGCGAGGACGGCGCCGATGGCGTGCTCATGGCCGCTGAGGTGGTGGTGGCGCAACAGTGTTGCCGCTTGGTCGGTGACGCTCTTGGTGACGTCGCGGACGTCGATCCGGGAGAGTACCCACCGGATGCGGGCGGGGTCATGGCGGTCGTGGCCACTCGGATGTCTTCTTCCGAGGCCGCTGGGACGAGGGCCGGGGCGGTGTGGTCCTTGAGGTAGAGCGTGGGCAGGCCCTCGCTGTCGAGGAGGAGCGTGCCGGGCATCAGGCTGCGGCGCCGCCCGAGTCGCGCTGATCATGGCGCAGAACGGCGCGTGCCGCTTCGATCTCTTCCCGAGACAGCGGGTCGTGGTCGGTCTCGAAGTCGGTGACGATCTCGCGAAGTTGTCCATGGCCACACGCTGCTCAAGGGGCTCGGCCACGTAGGCGGAGAAGCCGCCTGGACCTACATGGGTACGTGCGGCCTCAGCGAGGTCTTCGCCACCGATCCCGCGCGTGAGCACCGTTACGCGGCGATCGACCACGGGCTCGTTCAGGCCCTCACCGGCGTCCTGGAGGGCACCGGCCGCGCTCTGGTCGTGCACGGCGGCAACTCGCTATCGAGGGTCGACCTCGCGTCCCTGCCGGCGCACGGGGTCGCCCGGGTGAACGTCGGCAGTGGGGTCTACGCCGAGACCGGCACGGAGTACGGACCGGCGCGGAGTATGACCGGCAGCGGGTGGCCAACTGCATCGAGGGCACCAAGCTCTTCCGCCACCCGGTGGTGGGCGAGCTGGAGTTGATGTACCAGTCCGCAGATCTCCAGGACGGCAACATCCTGAAGATCTACCACGCGGAACCCGACTCGCCGCACGAGGCGGCGCTGCAGCTCCTGACGGTGGATCTGAACTCCGTCCACCGTCACTGAGAGCGGCAGGCGTACGCGGGTCCCGTATCTCGTCCGCGCGATTCCAGCAGGCTACGTCGCCGAGGTCAGCGCCTCCCGCCAGCGCACCGTTGCCCCCATCCGCAGGATCGAGCGCTGGTAGACGCGGGCCGAGAGGGTCGCCAGGGCGGCTGACGCCGTCAGCATCAGGAGGGCGGCCAGGAGGTTGGGGAGCCAGCCCGCCTCGTGGACGCTGACCTGGAGCGGCATGATCAACATGGAGAACGGCGGGATGTACCCGACGACCTGGACCCACGTGGCGTTCAGGTCCTGTGCCGCGGCGATGGACACGGCGAAGGGGATCAGGGTGGCCATGAGCACCGGCATGACCGCCGAGGACACGTCCTCCGCGCGGGAGACGAGGGAGCCCGCCGCGGCGAAGAGGAAGGCGAAGAAGGCGAAGCCCAGGACGAACCAGCCGAGGGCGGCGAGCGTCGCCGGCGCGGCCGGGAACTGCGCCGGCAGTGCATGCCCGAACCGCACGGCCAGCACGGCGGCCACACCGAACACGGCGGTCTGGAGTACCGCGGCCGCGCCGATGCCCGCGACCTTGCCGACCATCAGCCGCAAGGGCGTGAGGGTGGCCAGCAGCACCTCGACGACGCGGGTGGACTTCTCCTCGACGACTCCCTGGGCGACCATCATCCCGTAGCCGAAAAGCTGGAAGAAGAGGATCGTGACGATGCCGATCGCGGCGCCCAGTTCGGCCCCGCTGTGCTCGTCGGGGGGTGTGTGGCCGCGCCGGTCGACCGTCTCGGTGCGTGGGAGCGCGGCGGTGACCTCCTGGGTCAGGCGGTCCGTGTCGACGTGCTGGGCGTGGAGCGCGCGGGTGGTCGCCCACTGGCGGACCGAGGCCACGACCGTGGAGCGGACCTGCCCCGGAGTGTCGGTCCGGACCAGCAACCGGACCCGCGAGCCGTCGATCACCAGCGCGGCGTCGGCCTTCTTGCCGGTCACCTGGCGGCGCGCCGCGTTCTCGTCGGCGGCCGGGCGCCATCGCGTGCCGTCCTTCCCGGCCGGCCCGGGGGCGACGGCGCCGACCGGTACGCCGGTGACGGCGACCGTCGCGGTGCCGGTGGTGTCGTGACCGTCCGACGGGGACGGGGCGAAGAAGTACAGCAGGCCCAGGATCACTCCGACGTTGAGCAACGTGCCGATGGCGTAGGCGCGGTTGGCGACCCGGGCGGCCGTCTCCCGTTTCGTGACGAGCCATACGGCGGCCGCCGCGGAGGTGACCGCCCCGGCCCTCTTCGTGCTGCTTCCCTCGCTCATGCGGCGTCCTCCGCGGACTCGTCGGGCTCGGTCACATAGGCGCGGAACAGCTCGGTGAGCGTGGCCTGTTCGCGCCGGAAGGTGCGCAGCCTGCCCAGCGCGGCGACCTGCCGGACGAGCTCGTTCTCGTCGCAGTCGTCCGCGATCCGCAGCACGGTGCCCGGCCCCTTGCTGCGGAACGAGTCGACGCCGCTCAGCGTCCGGGCCCAGTCCCGCGGTGCGCCCTCGATCTCCAGGTACAGGTCCTCGCCGCCGGGCGCCCGCAGTTCCTCGGCCGTGCCGCAGGCCACCATCGAGCCGGAGCGGACGATGCCGATCCGGTCGCACAGCCGCTCCACCAGGTCGAGTTGATGGCTGGAGAAGAGGACCGGGGCGCCCTGCTCGGCCCGCTCCCGCAGTACGGCGCTCATGGTGTCCACGGCCAGCGGGTCCAGTCCGGAGAAGGGCTCGTCGAGCAGCAGCACCTGCGGGTCGTGGACGAGGGCGGCGGCCAGCTGGACACGCTGCTGGTTGCCCAGGCTGAGCGAGTCGACCTGGCGGTCGCGGTACTGGTCCACGTCCAGCCGCTCGGTCCACGTCCGCATGGCGCCGACCGCGTCCGCGCGGGACAGGCCGTGCAGCCGGGCGAGATAGACGAGTTGCTTCGCCACGGTCATCTTCGGGTACAGGCCGCGTTCTTCCGGCATGTAACCGAACCGGGCGCGGGCTGCGGCGTCCACGGGACGGCCCCTGAAGTGCACCGCGCCGCCGTCGCTGTCCAGGACGCCGACGGCGATGCGCATCGTGGTGGTCTTGCCCGCGCCGTTGCTGCCGACGAAGCCGAAGACTTCGCCCGGTCTCACCTCGAAGGACATCTCGTTGAGGGCCCGGTGGTCCCCGTAACGCTTCGTCAGGGCCTGTATGTCCAGGCCCGGGGTGTCGTGCATGCTCCGCTTCCCTGCAGGGTGTCGTGTTTCGCGTGCGTCGGTCGGCCGGGACGTCAGCCGTCCCTGGACGTCAGTCGACGCGTGTAAGTGCTTCGCGGTATCCCGAGGAGGCTGCAGAACCTCGAAACGCTGAGCCCGCGTTCACGCCGTACGGTTTCGAGGTCTGGGAAGGGACCGTGTGAAAGTCCACGGTCTGTCTGCGGGCGCGGAGCTGCACATAGACCTCGCCGAGGGCCGTCTTGAGCTCGGTGATCTGGGCGCGGAGTTTGCGCTCCCGCTCGCTGCTCAGCCGGTCACCGCCCTCCAGGCCCTGGCTGCCTGCCGCTATGAACTGGCGCTTCCAGTTGCCGATGGCCTGTTCGGAGACGCCGGCCTCACGGGCGGCCTGGGAGACCGTGAGTTTTCCCGACAGAACGCCGAGTACGAGCTTTGCTTTTTCTTCTGGAGGCATGACGGGCGGGCGCGCCACGATTCTGATTCCCTTCGGACGGAATTTCAGAAGTTCTTCCTGCGACTCGACCTTGGTCGCAGAAGGACTGCGGAAGGAAGAGAGTTGAGGAAAATGTGAGGTAAGAGGAAGGCGTGAAAGATACGGCCAGAATTTGTTTTGGGCAGCACTTTTCTGCGCGGCTGCAATTCAGCAGTCACGCAAGAACGCGTCAAGAGGTCGGCTCAGTCCCGCGGTGGCGGTGACGGCGTGGCGACGTAAATGATGAACCCCCGTTCATTCAGCCCCGAAGGGCTCTGTGGCATCGGCCCGAAGGGGCCCGACGGCTGTGTTGGGCGCTCGGCTGGTCAGGCCGTCGCCCTGTCTCAGCCTATGGACGTCGGCCATTCTTGACAAGCGAGTCGGGCTGCGAGGCAAGTACTTGCCATCCGGGAAAGTAGATGCCATGGTGGGCACCATGACTGAGCCCACCTCACCCACCGGAGCCGACGCCGCTCTCACCGCCGCTCGCAGCGCGTTCTCGGCCGCTCGATCGGCCCGGCGTGTGCCCGCGTGGCATCCGCCGGCCGCCGGGCTGCTGTTCGCCGCCGGGTTCGGCGGCCTCGCCCTGTTCGACGCGCACCCCGGTGCCTGGGGGTATCTCGTGGCCGGATTCGGCTGCCTGGCCGCCTTCCTCGTGCTGTCCGTGGCGTCCAGCAGGGCGGGCGGCGTCGCCCTGTGGCCTACGGGAGACACACGGGGCCGGGCGCTGCGACAGTCGGCGGTGCTGATCCCGCTGGCCGCCGCCGGCGCCGCGGCCCTTTTCCTCGGATTCTCCGCGTTCCTCGCCGTGTTCGGCATCGGCCTCGGCGCGCTGTCCTGGATCCAGCTCGCGCAGGCCCGCAGAGGGCAGCCGGCATGACCGTCCGGGACGTCGCCGCGCAGCTGGACGCCACCATCCAGCACCCCACCCGGCTGGCCGTGGTCGCGTTTCTGTCGGGGTGTGCGGAGGCCGACTTCAAGACGGTGCGCGACAGCCTGGAGATGTCGGACTCCGCCCTGAGCAAGACCGTGTCCGCCCTGGAGGCCGTCGAGTACGTCAAGGTCCGCAAGGGGTTCGTAGGCAAGCGGCCGCGCACCTGGGTCTCCCTGACGGGCGACGGCCGCGCCCGGCTCGCCGCCCACCTCAAGGCGCTCCAGCAGATCGCCGACCAGGCGCAGAGCCAGGGCGCGCGGACCCAGCAGTGACCACGAGGCCGGCAGCGGCACGCGGGAACGCGGAAAGGCCGCCGTACGACTCATGGGCCGGGGGAAACCCATGCTCGTACGACGGCCGGTCGCGAGGTCCGGCACAGACGCGTGGGGTGCTGCCGCGTGTCCGGCGGCAGCACCCCTCGTCCGGCGGACCGGATCGGCGACGAGGTCAGCAGCCCGCGCCGTGCGTGATCGAGACGCTGGTCAGGACGCCGCTGGCGGCGCTGATGGTGAACGCGCCGCACTCGGGCGAGGACGCGGTGATGATCGACGGCGTGGTGGCCGGAGCCTCGCCCGCGGCGGTGGCGCCGAAGTCGGCGGCGTCGGTGTAGGCGGTGTAGCCGGCGATGAGCTGGTCGGCGGTGTTCATGGAAAGTCCTTTCGGAACAGGGTCGTTGAAGAGATCGGTGCAGAGCTCGGCGCCGAGCCCCAGGGGGAGCTCGTCGAAGCGCAGGGCGGGTCAGCAGCCCCAGTGCGCGGTGAAGCCGACGGACGCGGCGGAGACCGCGCTCACGGCACCGCCGCACGCGGCGCTCGACTCGGCGACGACGCTGAGGATCGACGGCGTGGTGGCCGGGGCCTGGCCGCCGGCGGTGGCGCCGAAGTCGGCGGCGTCGGTGTAGGCGGTGTAACCGGCGATGAGCTGGTCAGCGGTGTTCACGTGAATTCCCCTCTCGGTATCGGCCGGACCGGGTCGTCCGGGGCGAACCCCCGGGTCCCCGTCCCCGTCCGGCAGTTCGATTCCAGCACGGCCCACCCGTCCTCGGGGGGCCGAAAATTACCGTCAACTTTCTGGCGAGACGCCCTTGACCTGCACAGATGTCGGCAGGGGCAAAGAAAAGACGTCACCGGGTGCGAGGCTCGGAAAGAGCGGCCAGCCGCTCCCACAGCTCCCACTCCTCGCGCGCCTCGCGCAGGACCCGGCGCAACTCCGCGACGTCCTCGGCGAGTACGTCCGCCACGTCCCCGCGCCTCGCCGCACGTCCGTCCCCCGCCGCGTCCTGCGCCAGGGCGCGCACGCCATGGCTGAGGAACGTCGCGCACCAGTCGTCCAGGCAGTCGGGGCACACCCGCAGCCGCCGGCAGACCGTCACGGGCGGCTCGGCGCCGCTCAGGAGCCTCAGGACCGCCCGGCTCCGCACACCCGCGGGTGGTGTGCAGCGGTGTGCCGGGCCGTCTTCCGGGAGTGTCACGGTGTCTCTACAGGAGCCCGGCACCCGGCAGGGGCGGGGAGTTGAGATTGCGGGCGGGGGCCATCGGATCGATGCCCGCGTTCAGGAACGCCTCCTCGACGGCGGCGGACAGGCCGACGCCGTCGGCGCGCACGGCGTGCTTGACGAGCGCCTCGGCCAGTGCGCCGCTGCGGTGTTCGCCGAAGCTGAGCGACCGCATTCCGGGTCGTCCGTCGTCCGGCTCCCAGGCGAGGGCGACGCCGGGGGCCAGCCGGTGTGCGAAGGGCGAGACGTCGGGGCCGAGCCCGGGAAGCTGGGCGGCGTGGGCGGCGAGTCCGGCCACCGCGTGCCGTCCCTGCGGGCCCAGGTAGACCACGAGCGCGTCCCGGCGCGGGAACAGCCGTGGCGAGGAGGTGATCTTCGCGCGGTACGGCACCCCGGCCTCCTCCAGGTACGACAGGACCGCGTGCCACACGCCCGGGGCCGCCTCGGCGGTGGCGACGTGCACGTACACACGCAGTGTCTGCGGGCCCGAGCCGACGCCCGTCCCCGCGGAGCCGTCGGCCAGGAAGAACCCGGTGGACAGCGCGGGCCGCGCGGCCGGCAGCCGCACCGGGACGGTGGCGGGCAGCACGTCGGGGACGGGACCGGCCGGCGCGTCCGCGGGCAGCAGCACACGTACGCCCTCGACCAGGGCCAGCAGCGTGCCGTCGGCGGCTCGTTCCTGGACGACCGCGCGGGCAGTGGTCACGGTGTGCGGCATGGCCTCGGCCAGCGCGCGGTCGAACTCCGCGTCGCGCAGCGTGCGCGGGCGGCTCGTCTCCGGCTTGTCGCGGCCGACATGGACCATCTGGTAGACGGCGGAGCCGAGTTGCTGGGCGAGCTTGTGCGGCGAGTCGGCTTCGAGGCGTTCCTCGCCGAGGACGGCGGACAGGCCGTCGGGTGCGACCTCGATGTCCTCCACCGCGCGCGCCAGGGCCGGGGGAAGGGTGTCGGCGACGGTGATCAAAGCGTCTCTCCAGGTGCGGTGGGGAGGGCGGCCGCGTGGGCCGGGGGCTCGGTCAGCCCGAGGGTGTCGGTGAAGCCGTCCGGGGACAGCAGGACGGTGCGGCCGATGCCGGCGCAGGCGCGGTCGGCGGCCTGCACTCGGCCGCCGACCATGGCGGTGGCGAACATCCGGTCGAACATGTGCCAGCCGGCGAAGGCCGCCGCGCGTGCCCGCAGCCCCTCGTCGATGCTGGTGCGGACGCTGCGGTAGCCGTCCCAGAAGGCGGCCATCCGGGGCCGCAGCCGGTCGAGTTCGCGGACCCCGAAGCTCAGGATCTCCTCGTGCGTGGTCTCGTGGTCGAAGGTGAACTCCGGCTCGCTGCCGATCGCCTTCGGGATGCCCCGTACGGCGAAGTAGAGCCACTCCCCGACGAACGCGCCCACGTCGCGGGCCGGGTCGCCGAGGCGGAGCTCCTCCCAGTCGGTGAGGTGGAGCCGCTCGGGCGTCCACAGGAACTGGTCCAGGCGCAGGTCGCCGTGGATGGGGCGAAGGTCCGTCAGCGCGTGCTCCCGGCGCCTGAGCCGGGTCAGCGCCTCCAGCAACTCACCGTCCGCCTGGAGCAGCCGCCAGGTCTCCAGCTCGCCGAAGGTGGCGCCGGTGAACGCGGGCAGCGGCAGGGCGCGCAGCTTGTCGGTGGCCGGCAGCGGATGCGGGGTGGCATCCAGCGGCTCGGTGTCCGCGGGCAGCTCGTGCAGGGCTGCGGTGATCCGGCCCGCAGTACGGCACAGCTCGTCGTCGAAGGCGTCGTCGGCGGCGAGTTCGGCGCCGGAGCGGGCCTCGTCGAGCAGTTCGAAGGCGACGAGCAGCTCCTCGGCGTCGTGGCCGAGGAACCTCGGTCCGCGCAGCAGGTGCTCGGCGTCGCGGCCGGCGAGTTTCTCGAAGGCGAGCAGGCGGGCGAAGCGGCGGCGGGCGTCGGCCTCGGACGGTCCGCCCAGGCGTTTGACGAAGACGCGGTCGCCGGTGGTGGTCGGGCCGGACCAGTTGTCGTTGCGGCCGACGTGGGAGGTCAGTTCGGCGGGGTCGAAGGACCCGAGGCCGAGCGAGGCGAGCAGCGCCGCCACCCCGGGCTCGTTGTCCAGGGCGGGCGGATCGTAGCGCGCGCGGGTCCGCCGGGATTCCTCGACCTCGGTTCCATATTTATCTGTCACGCGGCGGAATGCTAAATACGCGAACTGCCGCTCACCAGAAACAAGCAATTCAAGTTTCTTCGTTCCTTTGTATGGCGACGCCCTGAGCAGCGGCACACCTGTCGTATCGAAAGAAATCAGAATCCCGGGTTTCTTTAGTCACGGATCCGGGTCCTAGGTTGACCGCATGTCCCGACCTCCGCTGCACCGCTCGACGCTGCCCAACGGCCTTCGCCTGGTGGTGCAGCCGATGTCCGGTGCTCCGTCCGTCGGCGTCGCCGTCCACTACGACGTCGGCTTCCGGTCCGAGCCGCCCGGCCGCACGGGCTTCGCCCATCTCTTCGAGCACGTCATGTTCCAGGGCAGCGAACACGTCGGGCCCGCCGACCACTTCCGCCTCGTCCAGGCGTCGGGCGGCACCGCGAACGGCTCGACCCACCAGGACCACACCGACTACTACCAGGTGGTGCCCGTCCAGGCCCTGGAGCGCGTGCTGTTCCTGGAGGCCGACCGGATGCGGGCCCTGTGCATCACCGAGGAGACGCTGCGCACCCAGACGGCCGTGGTGAAGGAGGAGATCCGGCAGACCGTCACGGACCGCCCCTACGGCGGCTTCCCCTGGACCGTGCTGCCCGCCGTCCTGTACCGGAGCCACGCCAACGCCCACAACGGCTACGGCGCGTTCGAGGACCTCGACGCGGCGACCGTCCAGGAGTGCCAGGCGTTCTACGACACCTACTACGCCCCCGGCAACGCGGTGCTGACCGTCTGCGGGAACGTCGACCCCGACCGTACGGCGGAGCTGGTGGCGCGTCACTTCGGCCCGGTGCCGGCCCGCCCGGTGCCGCCGCCGGCGGATCTGTCCGAGCCGGTTCCTACGGCGCCGCGGTACGCCACGCACCACGATCCGCACGCCGCCCTCGCGGCCACCGCGATCGGCCATCGCATGCCCGACGCCGGGACCCGGCCGGCGGGCTGTCTCGCGCACATGGTGCTGGCCGAACTCCTCACCGGTCGCGACACGTCACGGCTCAAGAGCCGCCTGGTGCACGGCAGTTCGGGGGGCATGGCCGCCGACGTCAGCGCGGGCTGTGGTCTGTTCGGGCCGCTGCGGGCAAGGAACCCGGAGACCTTCGTCCTGGTGGCGACCCACCCGACCACGACCGACACCGACCGGCTGCTGGAGGCGGTCGACGCCGAGCTGGCCGACCTCGCCTCGTCGGGACCCCGCGAGCACGAACTCGCCCAGGCCCGCGCACTGATCACCTCGGCTACCTGGCGGGGCCTCGACAACCTGGTCGCCCGCACCCGCGCCCTCGGCACCTGTGAGCTGCTGTACGGCACTCCCCACCTCGTGGACGAGCTCGGCGACCGCCTCGCGGCCGTTCGGGCCGAAGACGTGGCGGCCGCCGCGGCGGCCCTGCGCCCGCAGGAGCGCGCGGTGCTCTCCCTGATCCCGGGCGGAGGCGGCCCCCGATGACGACCCGGACCGCATCCCTGCCGGCGATCGGCCCCGTACCGCCCCTGGTGCTGCCGCCGATCGCCGATGTTCGACTGCCGAACGGGCTCCGCGTCGTGGCCCTGCGCCATGCGTCCATCCCGATGGCCGAACTGCGCCTGGCCGTACCGCTGGACGCGGACGGCTTCCCTGCCGCGGCCGTGCACGAGCTGCTCGCCGCGACGCTGCTGCACGGCACTCCGCGGCACGACCGGGAGGCGATCACGGACACGCTGGCCACCGCCGGCGCGACCCTGTCGGCGTCCCGCTCGTCCCGCTGGCTCGGCCTGAACGGCTCAGGGCCCGCCGCCGCGCTGCCCACCCTGCTCGGCGTACTCGGAGAGAGCCTGGTCGAGGCCCGGCACACGGAACCCGCGGTGCGGGCCGCCCGGGAACGGGCCGTACGCCAGGTCGCCACCACCCGCCGGCAGCCGCACCTGCTCGCCACCGAGGCGCTCCTCGGCCATCTGTACGGCCCGCTGCCGCGCATGACCGACGTCCCGTACGCGGCGGACCTCGCCGCCGTCACCGCCGAGGAGGTCCGCGCCGCGCACCGAGACGTCGTACGCCCCGACCGGGCCGTTCTCGTCCTCGTCGGCGACCTCGATCCCGACCGGGCGGTGACCCGGGCCGCGCAGGCGCTGGAGGAGTGGCGACCCGCGGGCGCCTCGCCTCCGCCCCGGCACACACCGGTGATCCGGCAGCCGGGCGTCGCCCGCATCCATCGCCCCGGGGCGGCCCAGTCGCAGATCCGCCTGGTGCGGCCCGCGCCCGACCGGGGCCACCCCGACTTCGCGGCGCTGACCCTGGCCAACATCGTCTTCGGCGGCTACTTCTCCTCGCGGCTCGTCGCCGACGTACGCGAACGGCGCGGTCTCGCCTACCGCTGCGAGAGCGCCTTCCACGACCACCTGGACCAGTTGGTGATCTCGTTGGAGGCCGACACCGCGACCGCGTCGGCGGCCGGCACCCTGCGCCGGATGCGGCACGTGCTGCTCGGCATGGCTCAGCAGCCGCCGAGCACCGCCGAGGTCGAGGCCGCCCGCCGCTACGTCACCGGGATGACCGCGCTGGCCACCTCCTCGCAGCAGGCCTGGGCGAGCAGCCTGCTGCTGTCGCTGACGCTCGGTCAGGAGCCGGACCGTATCGCGCGCTTCCTCGACGAGCTCGCCGCCGTCACCACCGCCGAGGTCGCGGCGGCGGCCGCACGGTTCTACCACCCGACCGACTACCACGGTGTCGTCCTCGGCGACACCGCCCACCTCACGGAGACGGACACAGCCCTGTGAACTCCCCGCACACCACGAGCGTCGTGTACCCGCTCCAGGCCTCCCACGTGGGTCATGTCATGCCCTTCGCCCGGCTGCTGGAGCGCCGCGGCAGCGGGCGGCTGTGGCTCGGCCAGTCCCTGGGCATCGAGACCCACCATGTCTTCGCCGCGCTCACCGGGGCCGGGATCCGCATCCCGTTCGGATCGTCCGTGGCCCTGTCGCCGCTGCGTCATCCGTACGACGCCGCCGTCCAGGCCCGGTCCGTCGCACAGCTGTCCGGGCTGCCGTTCGTGGCGGGCATCGGGCCGGGGTCGAAGGAGTTCCAGTCCGCGGTCCGGCCCGCGCCGCTGGCCAAGCCGGTCACGGCGGCCCGGGAGTACGTGCGGACCATGCGGGCCCTGATCGACGGCGAGACGGTGCACCAGGACAGCGAAGAGCACAGCACGCACGCCGTGTTCCCGGTCATGGACGCGCCGCCGGTCGAGTACGGCCTGGGTGTGCTGCGCCCCGCCATGGCCCGCGCCGCCGGGGAGGTCGCCGACGTCGCCATCACCTGGTTGACCCCGCCGCCGTACATCCGTGACGTGCTGCTTCCCGCGATGAAGGAGGGCGCCGCTCGCTCGGGGCGGTCCGTGCCGCGGGTGGCGACGGTCGTGCACGCGGCCGTGGACCGGCCCGGTCGCGACATCCCGGCCGTCGCGCTCGCGGCGGCCCGCGCCCACCTCAGCGCCGACCACTACACCGACATGCTGCGCCGGGCCGGCATCCCCGCGTACCCCTCCGACCCGGGGACGGGCGCCCGCCTCCTGGTGGAGTCGGGGACGTTCGTCACGGGATCGCCGGAGCAGATCGCGGACGGCCTCGACCACTACCGCGCCCACGGCGTCGACGAGGTGATCGTCAACGTCTGCGGCGTGCTCAATGCCCACGGACTCGGGGCCGCTGTCACCGATCTCACCGAGATCCTCACCGCCGTGGACGGCCGCCGTGCATGACGCCGCCTCCGCACCGCCCTCCGCGGCACCGCCGTTCACCGGCCGCCGTCTGCTCTACGTCGGGACCGGCGCCCTCGGCGTGATGTTCATGCCGATGTGGCTGCACTGGCTGCGCAGCTCCTACCCGGAGGTGGAGACACGGACCGTCGTCACCCGCTCGGCCACCCGCTTCGTGACCCCCACGACCCTGTCGGTCTTCGGCGGCCGTCCGCCGCAACTGGACGTCTGGGGCGACGAACCCGAGACGACGGCTCCGCACGTCGAACTGGCCCACTGGGCCGACACGGTCGTCGTCCACCCCGCGACCTTCCACTTCACCAGCCGACTCGCCCTGGGCGCCGCGGACACCCCCACCCTGCTCGCCCTCCAGTGCACGGCCGCCCCCATCGCCCTGGCCCCCGCCCTGCCCCCCGGCGCCCTGACCTCCCCGGCCTGGCAGCAGCACACCCGCGCCCTCGCCGAACGCGGCAACGTCACGGTCGTACCGCCCCACGAGGGCATCAGCATGACCACGGGGGAGCCCGGCGCCATGACGGCCGCGACCCTCACCGAGGTGATCCCGGCCGTCGAATCCCTGCGCGCCCGGCTCGCGCAGCGGCCCGGCGGGGCGCAGGAATGACGGCGGACGCTTGGGGCGACCGGACCGGCTCCCGTCTCGTCGACTCCTTCGCCACGGGTTACCAGCGCACCACCGTGCACCGGCTGACGGACGGTTCCTTCCGGTGGGTGCGAAGTGCGGGGGCCGACCGGCCGGTGCCCCTGGCCGGCCCCGGTCCGCAGGCCCGTCGCCGCCTGGCGTCGTTGCGGTCTGCGACCGTGCGGGTGGGGCTGCCCGAGGAGGCTCCGGGCGCTCTGCACTACACCGCTCACGGAGCGGACTCCGCGGCGAAGCTCCTCTGGGCCGATCTCACGCCGGCCCATCGCGACCGGCTCACCGCGGCCCTGCACGACACCGGGCGACTGCTTCGCACCCTGCACGACACTCCGGACCTGGGCGCGCCGCCCGGCGAACTCACCGGCCGGAGCGGTCCTCCCGGGCCGGTCCGCCTTGCCGCGTGGATGGACACCGGCACGGGGCCGCGTGCCGCACGGCAGCTGCACGGCGTTCTGCGTGCGAGCTTCGGCCGACTGCGTTGGGAGACCGTGCGGTCCTGGTGCGCGGCGTCGGCCGAGCCGGGGCCCGGGGGCGTGCTGCTGCACGGGGCGCCCAGCACCGGATCGCTCATCGTGGGCGATCCTGGGCTGCCCGACGCCGACTCGGTTCTGCTGACCGGCGAGGACCTGGCTCCCGGCCCGCCCGCCTTCGACCTCGGCTGGCTCCTCGGCGAGTTCCTGGAACTGCGGATGACGGCCGACCGCAAGGGCACCTCCCGGCCCCTGCTGACCGAGCTTCCGGCCGCCCTGCTCGACGGATACGGACACGGCACCGCGGACGACCCCCTGGCCGTCGGCCGCGCAGCCGTGCTGCGCATCGTCACGCATGCCCACGACTTCGCCGCCTACATGGGCTGGCATCCCGAACTCGGCCTGTACGCCGATGCGTTGCCCGCCTACGTCGACGGCGACGGAAGCGCGGCGCTCGACGGCACCTCCTGACCCACGACGAGAACGCCGACAACACCCGATGAAGGGACCGTTCATGCGCACCACCCGCCATCTCAACCTGGTAGTCCTGCACGACCTCGACGACGCCCGCACCGCCGTCGAGGAGGCCCTGGCGCACGCCGACGCCGCGGAGGCGCCGGGCCTGCGCAAGGCGCTGACGCTGATCGAGGCCGCCGCCCGCAGTGACGAGGACATGAAGATCCGCTGGGCCCGCCAGGCCCTCGACCGGGCGGGCGTGGCAGCGGGGGACACCTCCACCCGAGCGATCAAGGAGCTGCGCCGCGCGGCCCCCCAACTCGGCCTCGCCGAGGCCGTGGAACTGGTCACCCTGGCCGCGAAGCACTGACATGACCCGACGCGAGACTTCACCCAACGGGGCAAACGGGGCAAACGGGGCCAACGGGTCCGCTGGGCCTGTCGGGTCTGTCGGGTGCACTGAGTCCGCCGAGCCCACAGGGCCTGCCGGGTCCGCCGAGCTCGCCGTGTCCACTGGGTCTGCCGGGCTTGTCGAGTCTCCCGGGTTGGCCGGGTCCGTCGGGGTGGCAGTCGGGCGTAGTGGCTGTGCCGGGAGCGGCGAGTCCGCTGGGTCTGTCAGGCGCGGTGAGTCGGCCGGGTCCGTCGGGGTGGCCGGGCTCGCCGGGTCCGCTGGGTCTGCCGGGGCCGCCGAGCTCGACGTGTCCACTGGGCCTGCCAGGCGTGCCGAGTCCGGTGGGTTGGCCGGGTCCGCTGGGTCGGCACGGGCGGCCGGGCGGACTCGCTCCGCCCGGCGCGGCAGGTCCGCAGGGTCCGCCACGCCCGCAGGGTCCGCCGGAACCGGTGCCCGCACCGTCCGGCTCGGCGCCGACATTCTGCGCGGAAACGGGGTCCAGCTCGCCCTGGCCATGTTGCTCGCCCTCGCCTCGACCGCGGCCACGCTGGGTGTGCCGTTGATCATGAAGGACGTCATCGACTCGTTCGCCCGCGACGAGTCGATCACCGTCCCGGCGCTCGAGCTGGGCGGCCTGGCGCTCGGTGCCGCGCTGGCCTCCGCCGCATCCGGCTATCTGCTGGCCCGGCTCGGCGAGTTCATGCTGCTGAGACTGCGCCGCCGGGTCATGGCCCACACCCTTGCGCTGCCCCTGGGAACCGTACGTGCCCAGGGCGCCGGAAACCTGGTCGCCCGCGTCACCTCCGACGCGCTCCTGCTGCGGGCCGTCATCGACGTGGGCCTGGTCCAACTCCCGCTGGCAGTGCTCACGGTGGTGTCCACGCTGGTCATCATGGCCGTACTCGACTGGCTGCTGGTCCTGGTCGCCATCGCGGCGTTCGCCGTCGCCGGTGCCGCGATCGGCTTCGTCGTCGTCCGTGTCAAGCGCAACGTCGTCGACCAGCAGGAGGCCATCGGCGGCCTCGCCCAGCGGTTCACCGCCCATCTCGCCGCCCTGGCCACCATCAAGGCCTACCGCTCGGAGGAACGGGCGGCGGACCGGCTCGGCGAGGACGCCGCTCAGCTGACCGGCACCTCGCTGACCGGGGCTCGGCTGCAGTCCCTGATCGGTCCCGTGATGGGGCTCGGCCAGCAGATCGCTCTGGTGTCCGTCATCGTCGGCGGCGGAGCGCGCATGGCGCACGGGCAGCTCACCGCCCCGGACTTCGCGGCGTTCCTGCTCTACCTCCTCCAGCTCGTCACCCCGGTCACCATGGTCGCCACCGGCATCGGCCGTCTGCAGGCCGGTCTCGCCGCCAAGGCCCGCTTCAACGACCTTCTCGCGCTGGACCGGGAGAGCGACGGGGACGCCTCGGCCGAGGCGCCGGCCCCCGAACCGCTGCCGGGCCGCCCCGCGGTCGCCTTCCACGAGGTGGGTTTCTCCTACGCCGGGCCCTCGGCGCCCCCCGTTCTCACAGGTCTCTCCTTCACCGCCCCCCGTACCGGCCTGACCGCCCTCGTCGGACCCTCCGGAGCGGGCAAGTCGACCGCGCTGACCCTCGTCGAACGGTTCGCACACGCCGGCACCGGACGCGTCGAGGTGCTGGGGCACGACGTCCTGGCCTGGCCGCTGCCCGAGCTGCGCCGCCGGGTGACGTACGTGGACCAGCAGTTCACGCTGCTGGAGGGCACCGTGCGGGACAACCTGCAACTCGGTCGGCATCGTCCGCCCGCAGACGAGGAGCTCATGGCCGCCCTGGACGCGGTGGGCCTGCGCGAGGACGTGCAGGCACTTCCCGACGGGCTGGACACGGTGCTCGGCCGGGAGAACGACCTGTCCGGCGGCCAGCGTCAGCGCCTGGCCCTGGCCAGGGCACTGCTCACCGATGCGGAGATCGTCCTGCTCGACGAGCCCACCTCGCAGCTGGACAGCATCAACGAACAGCGCTTCCGGGACGTCGTGGCGAAGCTCTCCGCCACCCGCGCCGTCCTGGTCGTCGCCCACCGCCTGTCCACGGTGCGGCACGCCGACCATGTGGTGATGCTCGGCAACGGCACCCTGATCGACGCGGCCACCCACCCCGAGCTCATGGCCCGCTGCGCCCCGTACCGGGAACTGGTCACGACCCAGGCCGCGGCACAGGCCGACTGACGGCGCCCTCCGGCACGATGGAAGCCCGGCCGAGGTGACAGACACCGGGCGACAGGCAACCACGGAGGCAGCCGATGAGCGGATCCGGTACCGCGGGCGGTGGGTACTCCGGTACCCCGCTCGCCAGGAAGATCGGCATCAGGGCGGGCCACCGGGTGGCACTTCTGCACGCTCCGGATCCGTTCGACATCCCCGGCCTGCCCGACGGGGCGGAGCTCACCGCGGACGGCCCCCGCGGCGCCGACATCACCCTCGCCTTCTACCGCACCCGTGCCGCCCTGGCCGCCGAGGCCGCCACGCTGGTCGCCGCCCTCGCCGACCACGCCATGGTGTGGATCGCCTGGCCCCGCAAGGCCGCAGGCCACGTCAGCGACATCGCCGAGAACGATCTGCGGGACCTCTTCCTCCCGCTCGGCGTGGTCGACGTGAAGGTCGCCGCGCTGGGGGTGGACTGGTCGGGCCTGAAGTTCGTACGGCGCAGGGAGAACCGCCGTACGAACCGACACCCCTGACCCAGGCAGGAGAACCGCCACGCCTGACCCAAGAATCGGCGTACTCAGAAAGTCCTTACCGTGAACGGTTAGCATCACGGCCGGGATTGCCGGCGGCCGTGATGGGGTGAAGGGCATGCAGGACCTGGGAGCGCCGAGGATCGCCGTCGCCGTGGTGACCATGGGAAACAGGCCTGCCGAGGTCGACGCCCTGCTGGAGTCCGTGGCCAAGCAGGACCTCGCGCCCACGCGAATCGTGATCGTCGGCAACGGCTGCCCGCTGCCGGACTACGCCGAGCGGCTGGCGCTGCCCGGCGAGGTCACCCTCCTGGAGCTCGACGAGAACCTCGGCTGCCCGGGCGGCCGGAACCAGGCGCTGGCCAGGCTGCGGGAGTTCGGGGACGTCGACGTCGTCGTCGAACTGGACGACGACGGCCTGCTCGTGGACGCCGATGTGCTGCGGCGGGTACGGGACCTGTTCGCCGCCGACCCGAAGCTCGGCATCGTCGGCTTCCGCATCGCCGACGAGCACGGCGAGACACAGCAGCGGCACGTGCCCCGGGTCGGAGCCTCCGACCCGATGCGGGGCGGTTACGTCACCGGATTCCTCGGCGGCGGCCACGGCCTGAGGACCGCCATGCTCGACGAGATCGGCGACTGGCCCGCCGAGTTCTTCTTCGCCCACGAGGAGACCGACCTGGCCTGGCGGGCCGCCGACGCCGGCTGGCGGATCCTGTACGCACCGGAACTGCTGCTCCAGCACCCGAAGACCTCGCCGGCCCGGCACGCCATCTACTACCGGGTGAACGCCCGGAACCGGGTCTGGCTCGTCCGCCGTCGACTGCCGTTGCCGCTCATCCCCGTACACCTGGCGGTCTGGACGCTGCTCACCCTCGTACGGACCCGGTCGGGAGCGGGGCTGCGCGCCTGGTTCGGCGGGTTCGTGGAGGGCCTCAGGGAACCGGCGGGCGAGCGGCGGCCCATGCGGTGGCGGACCGTGTGGCGGCTCTCGCGGCTGGGGCGGCCGCCCGTCATCTGAAGAGGGATGGTTGGAGGGGACGAGGGTCCCGGGCGTTCACCTCCGCCGACCGGGACCCTCTGACGTCCCCCGGATCCGGCCACGACGGCGTCACTCCCCCGAGTTGCGCGTTCTACGCGCGCACCCCCGGGCCAGATCCGATGAAGTGATCACATCAGGTGGCACCAACGGATCGCTAACATGTGGCCAACGGTTCTCCGTTCCGGCCTCGGCCGATTGGCGTGAAGCAGTCGACCGGCTCGGCCGGACGGCCGCAGCCGTAACGGATTCCGGCGGCGACCGCCGCGACACAGGTGGCGGGAAACCGTCGTGACGAGGGCGGTAATCCGCCAGGGACGCGGGAAGGCAGTGGGCGGCGTGAGGCGGGGCCAGCTGCGGTTCGGACTCCTGGGGCCGCCCGTTCTCTACGACGTCCACAGCGAGGCCGGAGCCCTCGGAGACGGCGCGGATGGCTCCGGCGAGGTCGACGTCAAAGCCATCGGCAGCCCCAAGGTGCGCACCCTGCTCGCCGCGCTGCTCCTCGAAGCCGGCCGTGTCGTCTCCGTCGAGTCGCTCAAGGACGCGCTGTGGGGCGGTGCGCCGCCCGCGTCCGCGCAGGCCTCGCTGCACAACCATGTGGCCCGTCTGCGAAGGCTGCTCGACGACCCCGAGCGACTGCGGGCCGTGCCGCCCGGTTATGTGCTGCGTGTCGAACAGGGCGAACTGGACGTGCATGTCTTCGAACGCCACCTCGCCACGGCACGGGGCGCGTTCGCAGCCCGCAACTGGGAGCGGGTCGTGCGTGAGTGCACGTCCGCCCTCGCCCTGTGGCGCGGCACCCCACTGGACGGGCTCCCCGCCGAGCTGGGCGGATACGCCTTCGTCCAGCGCCTGAAGGAGGCGCGGCTGCTGCTTCTGGAGTGGTGTTACGACGCCGAGCTGGCCGTGGACGGTGCCCGACTGGACGGTCTCGTACCGGAGCTGGCGGCACTGGCCGCCGAGTATCCGCTCCGGGAGGCGTACCACCGTCAGCTGATGCTCGCCCTGCACCGCACCGGCCGCCAGGCGGAGGCGCTGGCCGTCCACCGGGATCTGCGCGCCCGCCTGGTGGAGGAACTGGGTGTGGAACCGGGCCCGGCGATGCAGGACGCGCACGTCGAGGTGCTCGCCACCACCGGGCTCCCGGGTGCCCCGCGCGAGGACGACACCGCTTCCGGCGGCACGGACGATCCCGCGCCGGCCCTCCCGCAGTCGCCCCGGCCCGCCCAACTGCCCCCTCCGCCCGCTCACTTCACGGGCCGCACCCCCGCTCTCGACGACCTGCGCAGCGCCCTTGAGCCCGGTCCGACCCCTGCCGTGGCCGTCATCAGCGGTATGGCGGGCGTGGGCAAGAGCGCCCTCGCCCTACAGGTCGCCCACACCTTGAGGGAACGTTTCCCCGACGGTCAGCTGTACATCAACCTGCACGGCGCGACCCCCGGCATGACCCCTCTCACGTCCACCCAGGCCCTCGCCGCTCTGCTGCGTGACCTGGGCACCGAGCCCCGCCGCATCCCCGAACACCCGGACGCGGCGGCCGCGTTGCTGCGCTCCCTGCTCGCCCCGACCCGCACCCTCCTGCTCCTGGACGACGCCGCGCACGCCGCTCAGGTACGGCCGCTGCTGCCGGCCGGCGCCGGCTGCGCCGTGATCGTCACCAGCCGTTCGCCGCTGACCGCCCTCGACGGCGCCCGACGCTTCCCGCTCACCCCCCTGAGCGGGGAAGAGAGCGCCGAGCTGCTGCGAGCGGTCTCCGGCCGCGACGCCCTGGACGCGGCCCATCCCCTCGTCGAACTCACCGGCCGCCTCCCGCTCGCGCTGCGCATCGTCGCCGCCCGCCTCGCCGCGCGCCGCGCGCTCACCCCCGACATGCTGGCCGGTCAACTCGCCGCCACGGAAGACCGGTTGCACCACCTGGAGTACGACGACCTGAGCGTCCGCCGCTCCCTGGCCGTCGCCCACGACGCACTCGCCGCCTCGGAACGGGAGGCCGACCGGGACGCCGCCCTCGTGCTGCGCGGTATCGGCGCGCTCGATCTGCCCGCATACGGCGCCCCGCTCCTCGCCCATCTGGTCGGCACCGACGAGCGCCGCGCCGAGGCCGCACTTGACCGGCTCGTCGACGTGGCCCTCTTGGAGGAGACGACATACGGCCGCTACGCCCCGCACGACCTGGTCCGCGACTTCGCCCGCGAACTGGCCGCGGGCGCCAGCGATGTGGACGCCGCCCTGCCCTGGTACGCCGCCGTCGCCGAGCGCGCCCTCACCGCGATCGTCGAACCGGGCCTCGACCAGGACGACCGCCGCCGCCCGACCGCGGCCCAGCCGCCGGACCACGCGGCACAGGTCGCCGCCCTCCCCACCTTCGAATCCGCCGGACAGGCCTTCGCCTGGGGCGACACGGAGCTGGTGAACATCGTCACGCTGGTCGAGCGCCACGCCGAGGACGCCGAAGCCGACGCCGACGTACAGGCCCTCAGGGCCGCCCGTATCTCGACACTGATCCGCCTCTTCTTCCCCTACGTGCTGCGCAGTGGCCGCGTCGCCGAGATGGAGGTGCTCGGCCGGGCCGCCCTGCGCGTGGCCCGGCACCTCGGTGACGAGGCTGCCGAGGCCTACGCGCTGGGCGACCTCGCCGGGCTGCACTTCCTGACCGGCCGGCAGAGCGAGGCCCTCGCCCTCAACGACCGGGCGCTGACGATCTGGCGGCGGCTCGACCGCGTCTCCTGGATGCGCCGTTGCCTCAACAACCGCGGCCTGCTGCTCGAAGCGCTCGGCCGGTACGAGGAGTCCGGCCGCGCCCTGCGCCGCAGCCTGGAGTACTCACGGCAGCTGAACGACCCGCACGGCGAGGCCGTGACCCACAGCCACCTCGGCAACCTGTACGAGCACACCGATCCGCGGGCCGCCATCGAGCAGCACCGCCGCTCGCTCGCGATCGGCCAGGAGATCGGCGCCGTGATCGTCCAGCACTCCGCGCACTGCAACATCGGCTACGCCCACCTCACCCTCGGCGAACCGGCCGCCGCCGTACCCCACTTCGAGGAGAGCCTGCGCATCCTCGGCGGCCACGGCGACTGGCACGGCGAGTCCCAGACCCGGCTGGGCCTGGTGCGGGCGCTGCGCCTGCTCGGCCGTACGGAACGGGCCCACGCCGAGTGCGCCGAACTGCTCCACCGCGCGGACACCCGCACCGACCGCTACACGGGCGCCCTCGCCCGCCACCAGCACGGCCTCCTGCTACGGGAACAGGGGTGCCCCGAGAGGGCACACGAACAATGGCGCACGGCACTCGCCGCCCTGGACGGAACGGACGAGAAGGCGGTCGTGGCCGAACTGAGGGAGCTGCTCGGCGAGCCACCGCCGTAGCTGCCGTAGCTGCGGGCAGTCGTGCCGCTGGGGCGGCACGGGTGGGCGCAGCGGCACCCCGTACGCGCGGGCAAGCGAAACCGACCCCCCCGGGCCGCACCAGTACCGGCCACCGCTCACTTCGCATCCGCATAACACTCCACAACCGCCGTGGTGAACGGAAACCGCACCGGCGTCTGACCGAACGTCAACCGCCCCGCCAGCTCCGCCGCCTCCCGAATCGCCGAAACCACCGCCCCGGCCTCCCGCGCAGGACAGTGCACGATCACCTCGTCGTGCTGGAAGAACACCAGCTCGGCCGCCATACCCGCACACGTCTGCCGCAGAGCGGCGAGCACCAGCAGGGCCCAGTCGGCCGCGCTCCCCTGGACGACGAAGTTGCGGGCGAACCGCCCGCGGGCGCGGGTGTTGGTGGAGGCGTAGCCCGGCACCCACTCGGTCCCCGCCGGGGCCTCGGCCGGTTCGTCCTGCGGGATGCCCGCCTCCTCCGCCGCGTCCTCGCCCGCCCCGGCCGCCGGCGGACAGGTCCGCCCGAGCCAGGTCCGTACGAGCCGCCCTTCCTCGCCCGCGCGCGCCGCGTCGTCGACGTACGCGACCGCCTTCGGGAAGCGGCGTCTGAGCGCGGCGAGGTTCTTCAGGCCGTCTCCGGAGGTCTGGCCGTAGACCGCGCCGAGGACGGCGAGCTTGGCCTGGGCGCGGTCGCCGGAGAAGGCCCGGTCGGAGACGGACTGGTAGAGGTCGCTCTCGCGCCCGGCCACCTCCATCAGCCCCGGGTCGCGGGAGATGGCGGCCAGCACACGCGGCTCCATCTGGTCGGCGTCCGCGACGACCAGCCGCCAGCCGGGGTCGGCGACCACCGCGCGCCGGATCACCCTGGGGATCTGGAGGGCTCCGCCGCCATGGGTGACCCATCTGCCCGTGACGGTCCCGCCCGCGAGGAACTCGGGCCTGAACCGCCCGTCACGCACCCAGTCCTGCAGCCACGACCAGCCGTGGGCGACCCAGATGCGGTACAGCTTCTTGTACTCGACCAGCGGCTTCACCGCGGGGTGGTCGACGGACTCGATCTCCCAGCGCCGGGTCGACTTCATCTTGATCCCGGCCTGCGCGAACGCCTTGATGACGTCCGCGGGCAGATCGGGCCGGACGCGGCGCCCGAAGGCGGCGGACACCTCGTCCGCGAGCTCGGCCAGACGGCGGGGCTCGCCACCGCCCGCGTACCGCTCGCCGAGCAGTTCGTGCAGAACCCGGCGGTGCACCTCGGCGCTCCAGGGCAGCCCGGCGCGGTTCATCTCGGCGGCCACCAGCATCCCCGCCGACTCGGCCGCGGTCAGCAGCCGCATCCGGTCGGGGTGCGCGGTGGCGTCGTGCCGGCGCTGCTGCTCGGCGTACACCTCGACGAGGTCGGGCAGCGGCACGGGGGCGGTCTGCGGTTCGAAGAGCGGGGACTGCGCGCCCGGTTCGGCGGAGCGCTGGGGCGGGTCGGGCGGTACGGGGCCGCCGCGCAGCCGGGCCAGAGCGGCGGCCGCCGAGCGGGGTTCGCCGTACCGCCCCTCGTGGCCCAGCAGGAGGGTCTCGGCGTCCTCGATGTCGTAGCACCGCTCCACTCGCACCCCCGTGGCGAGCAGACGCGGATACACCTCGGCCGTGGAACGCCACACCCACCGCACGACCTCGGGCCGCCCCCGCACGGCCGTCGCGAGGTCGGGCTCCCACAGGACCGGCCCGGCGAGCAGCCCGTCCGGACCGAGGGGGGCGAGCTCCACGCCACCGTCCTCGGCCGGAGCGAGCGCCCAGCGGTCGGTCATGGTTGCGAGTGTGGCAGGGGGGTCTGACAGTGGCCTCCCGGACGGCCGTCAGCTCTCCTCACCGGGGACCTGCAGGTACTGCGCGAGCGCCTTGGCGAGCTCCGCCTCCACCGTCGCCTTGTCGAGGCCGAGCCCGGCCAGCACCCCCTCGCCGTTCTCGAACTCCAGCAGGGCCAGCAGGATGTGCTCGGTGCCGATGTAGTTGTGGCCGAGGCGGAGGGCCTCGCGGAAGGTGAGTTCCAGGACCTTCTTGGCGTCGGAACCGTAGGGGACGAGTTCCGGGACCTCCTCGGCGGCGGGCGGGAGGGCGGCGGTCGCCGCCTGGCGCACGGTGTCGAGGAGGATGCCCTGAGCCGTGATCGCCTTGGCCGCGAGGCCGTCCGGCTCGGCCAGCAGGCCGAGGATCAGGTGCTCGGGGCGGCCCTCGGTGTTGCGGGCCGCGATCGCCTCGTTGTGGGCGGCCATCACCACGTTGCGGGCGCGCGGGGTGTAGCGGCCGAAGCCCTGGTTCGGGTCCAGGTCGGTGGACTCCTTGGGCACGAAGCGCTTCTGCGCCGCCTGCCGGGTGACCCCCATGCTCTTGCCGATGTCCGTCCAGGAGGCGCCCGAGCGGCGCGCCTGGTCCACGAAGTGACCGATCAGATGGTCCGCCACCTCGCCGAGGTGGTCGGCCGCGATCACCGCGTCCTGGAGCTGTTCGAGGGGTTCGGCGTGGACCTTCTTGATGGCCGCGATGAGTTCGTCGAGACGCACGGATGGCGTGAAGTTCGGGTTCGTCGACATGTGTCAACCGTAGGTTGACAGGCGAGGGTCGTCAACCCTGGGTTGACACTGGAGTCGCTGAAGATGTTCAGCCCGCGCGCCACCCGCCGGCCGCGGCGCAGCAGTGAGGAGGTGGTCACCGCCCCTTGCCAGAAGGCCCGCCGCCGCGCCCTCCTCGACCGGCACCGCCCGGTCCCGGAAGGCCTTGGTCGGCACCCCGGTCCTGGGCCCGCCCCGTCCGCCCATCGCCACGATGAACACCATGTCGGGAAAGGGGGGGCGAACGCATTTCGGTGGGTGGGACGAGTCCTGGGAAATGCCGTGTGAGGCGCACGGGGACGGTGATTGACTCATCTGCCATGACCACGACCACGCTGACGACGCAGTCCTCCACGGCCCCCGCTCCTGTCTCGGCTCCCGTCCCCGTCACCGATGTTCCCGCGGTCGTCGACGAGACGGCCCGGCTCCTCACCGAGCACTACGTCTTCCCGGAGGCCGCCGAGCAACTCGCCGTGCTGCTGCGCCGGCGCCTGGCGGAGGGGGCGTACGACGTGGAGAGCGCCGAGGAGCTGAGCGGACTGGTCACCACGGATCTGCAGTCCGTCAACGGCGATCTGCACCTGCGCCTCAAGTACCACCCCGAGCAGGTGCCGACGGGCCAGGGCGAGGCCGCGGAGGCGGCGATGCGCCGCGACTTCGACGCCTCCCTGGGCGGTGTGCCCCGGGTCGAGCTGCTCGCGGGCGGCACCGCCCTGCTCGAACTGGCCCCCCTCCTCTTCCCGCTGTCCTGGTCGGCCGAGCCGCTCACCGCCGCGCTCACCCTGGTCGCCCGCGCCGAGGCGCTCATCCTGGACCTGCGGGGCAACGGCGGCGGCGACCCGGACACCGTCGCCTTCGTCTGCAGCCACCTCCTGGACGAACGCACCCACCTCAACACCATGTACGCGCGCGTGGGCGACCGTTACGACCAGTCCTGGACCCTGCCGCACGTGCCGGGCGCCCGCTTCGGCGGCACCAAGCCGGTCCACGTCCTCACCGGGCCCCACACCTTCTCCGCTGCCGAGGAACTGGCCTACGACCTCCAGCAACTGGGTCGCGCGACCATCGTGGGGGAGGCCACCCGCGGCGGCGCCCACCCGCGCGAGGGCTGGACGGTCCATCCGAACCTGGAGGCCACCATCCCGGTCGCCCGTGCCCTCAACCCGGTCTCCGGCACCAACTGGGAGGGCACCGGCGTCCTCCCCGACGTCCCGTGCCCGGCCCCGGACGCCCTCGACCGCGCGCTGGCCCTGATCCACGGCTGAACCGACTGTCAGTGCCGCGTGGCACGATCGACGAGTGACCAGCACTCCGTCCAGCACCGTCGAACGCGCCTTCCAGGCCGCCCTGTACGCCGCAACCGACACCGCCCTCGACACGGGCGCCTCCCTGCTGGCCGCAGACCCGGCGGCGGATGGCGAACTCGCCCGCCGCGGCCGGGAGTTCGTGGCGACGGCCTGGCGGCGCGGCTGGGAGCCCGCCGACGTCGTCCGGATCGTGCGGCGCGAGCTGGACGACGTACACGTACGGCTGGCGTCGGAGCTGATCCGGGCGCAGACGGCGGACGACCGCCCGCGCGGCCCCCGCTGGGCCGCGCAGCTGGACGAGCTCACCGCCGAAGCGGCCGAAGCAGCCGAGGCCACCGACACCGCTCCTCGCACCGACCGTTTCTCGCACGCGACCACCGTCCTGGAGCTGTACCGCCTGCTGCTGCGCCTGCCGGCCCTCGAACCCCTCGACGAGCCCACGCGGCGGCCCGATTCCGCCCCCGGAGCCGGCCCGACGTCCGAGTCCCGCATGCTCACCCGCATCCGCGCGCTGCTCGCCAAGGCGGAGGCGACCGGGTTCCCGGACGAGGCGGAGGCGCTGTCCGCCAAGGCGCAGGAGCTGATGGCCCGGCACAGCATCGACGAGGCGCTGCTCGCGGCCCGAGCGCCCTCCCCGGACGCCCCCGGCGCCTGCCGGATCGGCGTCGAGGCGCCGTACGAGCAGGCCAAGGCCGTGCTGCTGGACGCGGTCGCCACCGCGAACCACTGCCGCGCCGTGTGGAACGAACCGCTGGGCTTCTCCACCGTCGTCGGCTTCGAGGCCGACCTGGAAGCCGTCGAGCTCCTCTACACCTCGCTCCTCGTACAGGCCACGACGGCGATGACGAAGGCGGAGACCGCCCAGCGGGCGGGCGGCCGCAAGCGCACCAAGACCTTCCGGCAGTCCTTCCTCGCGGCCTACGCCCACCGCATAGGCACCCGCCTCGCGGTGGCCGCCGAGACCCAGCTGACCGACGACCTGCTCCCGGTACTCGCCTCCCGCGAGGTCGCGGTCACGTCCCACACGGACCGCATGTTCCCCGAGACGAACACGACCCGCCTGCGCGGGGTGAACGACGAGGCAGGCTGGACGGAGGGAGCACAGGCAGCGGACCGGGCGCAGGTGGGGAACCGGCAGCGGCTTCCGTGAGCGCCCCGACAGGGGCGCGGGGCTGTGTCGATATGCGGCTCCGCCGCATATCGGCCCAACCCGCGAAGCGTCAGTCCCCAGCCTGCTGGAACGGACTCACCGAAGCGTCCGGCGCACCCGCGCCCCCCTTGACGGCAACCTCGCCGTACGACCACGGGAAGCTGTGGCCGGCGCCGGAGCCGGGCAGGGTGAACGTCGCCGCCTTCACCGGCAGGCTCTTCGTGCCGCCCGCCTCGCCCCGGACATACGTGATCGTGAAGGAGGCGGTGCCGCCCTTGGCAAGGCTCAGCTTCTGCGCCTTCGCGGCCTTGTCGGCCGGCACGGCTCCCGACGCCTTGCCCCCCTGGAGATCGACGGCCGGGAAGCCGTTCAGGGTGCACTTGGAGCCGCGGTTGGTGAGCGTGACGGTGACGTTGCCGGTGTCCCCGGCGGACGGGGCGGCGCTCGCCGCGACCTGCACGCCGACGGCGTCGAGCGTGCAGGCGCCGTCGGCCTTGTTCTTGTCGGTGGAGTCGCTGTCACCGCCGCTGCTGTCGCAGGCGGTCAGGAGGAGCGCCGCGGCGAGAGCGGCGACGGTGATCGGGGTGGCGCGCATGTGGATCCTCTGGTGCTCTGCTGGTGCTCGGCGGCGCGATGCCGGTGATCGCGTGCATGGATCATCACGCACGATCCCGTGCAGCGGTTGCCCGCCCTGCCGGACTACTGACCGAGGTTCGCCGTCGGCAGCCCCGACGGCAGGGTCCCGCCCTCCGTCTTGAGGTACGTCTCCTTGCCCACGGTGCCCGACCAGGTGATCTTCAGCGAGCTCTTGGACACGGAGTCGACCATCCCCGTGGCTCGCTCCTTGCCGCCCTTCGTGCAGCTGAGGTGGATCATCTGCATACCGGCCTCCTTGCCCGCGGTCCCGCTGCACACGGATCCGCCGGTCGAGAAGAGCCCGGCCTGCTTGCCGTTGACCACCAGGGCCACGACCTTGCCGCCGGTCGTGGCGACCCAGCTTCCCTGCAGGCCGTCGGACGCGCTCGTCGTCCCGCCGGTGCCGCCGCCCGTGTCCGCGGTGGAGGCAGTGGAGGCGGAGGGACTCGACGAGGAGTCGTCCTTGGAGTCGCCGCCGCTGCTGCACGCGGTGAGCACGAGCGCACCCGCCAGCCCCGCGGCGGCGGCCGCGATCCGCAGCCGCCGGCGCGACACCGTGCGGGCAGGACGCGTGAAGGACGCCGAAGTCACTGGTAGCTCCCAAGCAGTAGCAACGAGCAGGGGCAGGCCGTGGCCGGAGGACCGGACCGTACGGCCGAATGCCCGCAGCAAGCTACCAGGGACGGCCGTCCCGCCCATGAGGAGCGGCTGTGAGATTCACCGGACCCACCCGCACTCACCAGAACCACCCGCACTCACCGGAACCACCGGCGCTCACCAGGACGACTTGCGCACCCCCGGCAGATACCCGGCATGCGCCTGCCCGCGCAACGAGACCCGCGACAGCCCGAACGCCCGGAAGTACCCTCGCGGCCGCCCGTCCACCTGGTCACGGTTGCGTACCCGTGTCGCGCTCGCGTCGCGCGGCTGGCGCCGCAACTCCCGCTGGGCGGCGACCCGTTCCGCCTCCGTCGACGAAGGCCGCCGGATGATCTCCTTCAGCTCGGCGCGCCGCTCCGCGTACCGGGCGACGATCGCCTGCCGCCGCTCGTTCTTCGCGATCTTGCTCTTCTTCGCCATCAGACCCGCACCCCCCGCGCACGGATCCGCGCCACGGCCGCCTCGACGCCGATCGCGTCGACGGTCCTGATCCCCTTCGCGCTCAGCCGCAGCCGTACGTACCGGCCCTCGCTCGGCAGCCAGTACCGCTTGCTCTGGATGTTGGGGTCGAAACGGCGGGAGGTCCGCCGGTGGGAGTGGGAGATGCGGTTGCCGAAGCCCGGCCGGGCGCCGGTCAGCATGCAGTGCGCGGACATGGGTGACGTACCTCTCCTGAAGCGACCCCGAAGCGATGTCGCTAATGGAATTCATTTTCAGTAAGGTACCAGCATGGCTCGCAACGAACTCCGCCCGGTCATCAAACTGCGGTCCACCGCGGGGACCGGCTACACCTACGTGACCCGCAAGAACCGCCGCAACGACCCCGACCGCATGACCCTGCGCAAGTACGACCCGGTCGCCGGCCGCCACGTCGACTTCCGAGAGGAGCGCTGAACCACCGCCATGCGCAAGGGAATCCACCCGGCCTACGGTCCTGTCGTCTTCCGCGACCGTGCCGCGAACCACGCCTTCCTCACCCGCTCGACGATGAGCAGCGACAAGACGATCGAGTGGGAGGACGGCCACCCGTACCCCGTCGTGGACGTCGAGATCTCGAACGTCAGCCACCCCTTCTACACCGGCACCGCCCGTGTCCTGGACACCGCCGGCCGTGTGGAGCGCTTCGAGCGCCGGTTCGGGAAGCGGGGCGGAGCGTGAGCCTGTCGGTGGTGATCGTCGGCGGGCTGCACGCCGACGCCCGCAAGGCGGCCGTCGCCCGACTGCTCGCCGACGTCCCGGGCAGCGTCGTACTCCACCACGACCTCGCCACGGCCGCGGCGGGCACGGTCGTACGGACGGTCCGCGACGCCACCGGCCTCGTGTCGGCCGGCGAGGCGCCCCTGGTCAACGACTGCGCGTGCTGTGCGCTCAGGGAGGACCTCGTCCCCGAACTGCGCCGGCTCGCGGACGCGGGGGACACCCGCCTCGCCGTCGTCGAGCTGTGGGACTCCGTGGAGCCCAAGGCCATGGCCGAGGTGGTCGTGGCCGGAGGCCTGACGGTCACCGGGGTGATCACCGCCGTGGACCCGGCCCTCGTCCTGCCCTACCTCGGCAACGGCGACGACCTCGCCGACGGCGGCCTCGCCGCGGCGGCCACGGACCAGCGGACGGTCGCGGACACGTTCGCGCGCCAGCTGGAGTACGCCCCCGTCCTCGCGGTCACCGACTCCGAGGAGGCCGACGAGGAGGACCGCGAACTGCTCGCCCAGCTGCACCCGACGGCCCGCCAGGTCGTCATCGGCCACGGCGACCTGGCGACGGCCGCCCTCGCGGGCTTCGACGTCGAGGCGGCGGCCGCCGCCCAGCATCCGGCCTGCGCGCTCCTCCCCGCCGAGGCCGACGCACACGGCGTCTCCACCCTCGTCTGGCACCGCAGCCGCCCCTTCCACCCGGAGCGGCTGTATGCGGCGCTGGAGGACCTGACCTGCGCCGCCGCCCGCAGCCGGGGGCGGTTCTGGCTCGCCGACAAGCCGGACACCTTGCTGCACTGGGACGCGGCGGGCGGGGCGCTGTGCGTGGAGAGCGCGGGGCCGTGGCTGGCCTCGCTCCCGGACGCCGCCTGGGACATGGTCCCGCCCGTGCGCCGGGCCGCCGCCGCGCTGGACTGGCATCCCGAGCACGGCGACTGCTGCCAGCACCTTGTCTTCACCTCTCCCGGCCTCGACCGCGACGGACTCGAACACCTGCTGGAGTCCTGCCTGCTGACCGATGCCGAGTACGCCGCCGGGCGCGCCGCATGGAAGCGGCTGCCGCCCGCCTTCGACACCCTCCTGGAGGTCTGACCCGCATGGCCCGCAAGCCCGACCGCACCCCCGCCAAGTCCCGCCCCAACCCGCTGGACCAGGCCGGCATCACCTACATCGACTACAAGGACACCGATCTGCTGCGGAAGTTCATCTCCGACCGCGGCAAGATCCGCAGCCGCCGTGTCACCCGTGTCACGGCCCAGCAGCAGCGACTGCTCGCCCGTGCGATCAAGAACGCGCGGGAGATGGCGCTGTTGCCGTACGCCGGCCGCTGACCCTGGCCGATCCTGCGAACGTCATTTGGGGGATGGAACACAAAAGCCGCGGTACGCGTCTCTTCCTGTGTACGAGTTCCGGTTCGGCGCATGTCGCATGACCCCTGGGGCATGCGCCGGAACGGATGCCACACCCCGTACGTCACAGCTGTAACCACAGAACCACCGCGCGTGCACGTGCATCTGCTCATGCACCCGCACGTGAACACAGCTATGATCCGGACCAGTTGACCGCTGCATCACTGGCTCCAAAGCCACCGCACCACCGGGAGCGACCTGTGGACCACGACGTGTACAACGGCATGGCAGCCACGGAGTTGAACGGTGTGGCCTGGCAGAAGAGCCGGCACAGCAACTCGCAGGGCTCCTGTGTGGAGTTCGCCCGGCTGCCCGGCGGGGACGTGGCCGTGCGCAACTCGCGCTTCCCCGACGGTCCGGCCCTCGTCTATACGCGCGCGGAGATCGAGGCGATGCTCCTGGGCATCAAGGACGGCGAGTTCGATCACCTGATAGCGGGCTGACTCCTCCTTCACCCCGGTGCAATTCGGGGCAATCGGTGTGTTGCGTCCAGTAACGCGCGTAGAAACCCGGCGTCGGACGGCGCCGGGGTGCGCTATTCGGCGGCCAGCGGCTGGGGCGGGTGCGACAGCTGGAACAAGGCCCAGACGACCTTGCCGCCGAGCGTGCCGGCCATCGGGTGCCAGCCCCAGCTGTCGGCGAACGAGTCGACCAGGAACAGGCCGCGGCCCGACTCCGCCGAGAAGTCGTCCGCCTCGCGCGGGGTCGGGGTCGCATGGCTCGGGTCGCGCACCGCGCACACCAGCCGCTCCGTCCAGCGCATCAGATGCAGCCGCACGGGCGGGCTCTGCTCGGCGGTGCGCAGGGTGCCGGCCGGCAGGCCGTGCCGCAGCGAGTTGGTGACCAGCTCGGAAACCACCAGACAGACGTCGTCGAAGCGGTCGCCTATGTCCCACTGGTCGAGCGTTCTGCGGGTGAACAGCCTTGCCTCGCGCACCGCTTCGTAGCGGGCGGGCAGAGCGCAGGAGGCGGCATTGGACACGGCCGCGGGATCCAGCGGCGGAAGGCCCTGCCGTAACGGCTCGAGCATGGTCGATCCATTCGTCCCCATGCGAGGCACTCCCGAGGAATTCGCGGTCGTTGCGTTGCGATGCAGCGGTTGCGCGAGACCATGGTCTTGGATGCGCGGTGCAGATGCAAGGTGCAGATGCACGTGCACGCGACCGAATTGGACCCTCCCGTACCGCTTGTTGGCCATTTTTTCCGCCATCTTCTCCCCCTCTGCTTGCCAACTCCTTCCCTCTTCCTGTGCAGAATCTTTGGGTTCTTTGCTTCTCTGTAATCGGTCGAGTACTGCTCGGAGTGATTTAGTGGCAGACTTCGGCCCCTGAAGGCGTTGGGGAGGCTGGCGAACGTGAGCGTGGGAGAGCCCGGATCGGTGGTGCGGCGCATGCTGCTCGGCTCGCAACTCAGGCGGCTGCGTGAGGCCCGCGGCATCACGCGCGAGGCGGCGGGCTACTCGATCCGTGCCTCCGAGTCGAAGATCAGCCGGATGGAGTTGGGCCGGGTGAGCTTCAAGACGCGTGATGTGGAAGACCTGTTGACGCTGTACGGCATCACGGACGAGCAGGAGCGCACCTCGCTGCTCGCCCTCGCCCGGGAAGCCAACGTCGCGGGCTGGTGGCACAGTTACTCGGACGTCCTGCCCAGCTGGTTCCCCACCTACGTCGGCCTGGAGGGCGCCGCCAGCCTCATCCGTGTCTACGAGGTGCAGTTCGTGCACGGCCTGCTGCAGACCGAGGAATACGCCCGCGCGGTCGTGCGGCGCGGCATGAAGGGCGCGAGCGAGGCGGACGTCGAGCGGCGCGTGGCGCTGCGCCTGGAGCGGCAGAAGTACCTCGTCTCCGAGAAGGCTCCCGAGTTCCACATCGTCCTGGACGAGGCCGCCCTGCGCCGCCCCTACGGCGACCGCGAGGTCATGCGCGGCCAGCTCCAGCACCTCATCGAGGTCTCCGAGCGCCCGAACGTGCGGCTGCAGGTGATGCCGTTCAGCTTCGGCGGCCACTCCGGCGAGTCCGGCGCCTTCACCATCCTCAGTTTCCCGGAGTCGGACCTCTCGGACGTCGTCTACCTGGAACAGCTCACCAGCGCGCTCTACCTCGACAAGCACGAGGACGTCACCCAGTACGAGAAGGCGATGAAGGAGTTGCAGCAGGACAGCCCGGGTCCGGACGAGAGCCGGGACGTGCTGCGGGGCCTGCTCCAGCTGTCCTAGGGTTTCCCCTCGAATGTGAGCGGAGCCACCCAACTCGCTTGAAACGCACGTACGATGACGTGTGATCACACCGTGAAGTTGGGATGAGGGATCGCATGGCGTCGTACTTCACCGATCTGGCTCAGCAGTACATCGACGGTGAGTGGCGCCCGGGTACCGGTTCCTGGGACGTCATCGACTTCAACCCGTACGACGGTGAGAAGCTGGCCTCGATCACCATAGCCACGGTCGACGAGGTCGATCAGGCCTACCAGGCGGCCGCCCGCGCCCAGAAGCAGTGGGCCGCGACCAACCCGTACGCCCGCCGAGCCGTCCTCGAAAAGGCGCTGCGCCTGGTCGAGGAGCGCGAGCAGGAGATCGCCGACGCGATCATCACCGAACTGGGCGGCACCCGGCTGAAGGCGGACTTCGAACTGCGCCTCGCCAAGGAGTTCCTGCGCGAGGCGGCCAACCAGGCACTGAGCCCCGAAGGCAGGATCCTCCCTTCTCCCGTCGACGGCAAGGAGAACCGCGTCCACCGCGTTCCGGTCGGTGTGGTGGGTGTGATCAGCTCCTACAACTTCCCCTTCCTCCTCTCGATCAAGTCGGTCGCCCCGGCCCTGGCCCTCGGTAACGCCGTGGTCCTCAAGCCGCATCAGGAGACCCCGATCGTCGGCGGCTCACTGGTCGCCAAGATCTTCCAGGACGCCGGTCTGCCCGGCGGCCTGCTGAACGTCGTCATCACCGACATAGCCGAGATCGGTGACGCCTTCATCGACCACCCTCTCCTGGAGGTCATCTCCTTCACCGGCTCCGACCAGGTCGGGCGCCACATCGCCGCCGTATGCGCCGCGAACCTCAAACGCTCGGTCCTCGAACTGAGCGGCAACAGCGCGCTGGTGGTCCTCGACGACGCCGATGTCGACTACGCCGTCGACGCGGCCGTCTTCAGCCGATACGTCCACCAGGGCCAGATCTGCATGGCCGCCAACCGCGTCCTGGTCGACCGCTCGGTCTTCGACGAGTTCACCGAGAAGTTCGTCGCCAAGGTGAAGACGCTCAAGACCGGAGATCCCCGCGAGCCCGAGACGGTCATCGGTCCGCTCATCAACCGCTCCAAGGCGGACGCTGTGACAGGCGTGATCGACCAGGCGCTCGCCGAGGGCGCCACGGCTCTGGTACGCGGCGGCCGGACCGACAACCTCGTCGAACCGTCCGTCCTGACCGGCGTCCCCGCCGGCTCCGCCCTGCTGCGGCAGGAGGTCTTCGGCCCGGTCGCCTTCCTCATCCCCTTCGACGGCGAAGAGGAGGCCGTACGCATCGTCAACGACACTCCGTACGGCCTGAGCGGCGCCGTCCACACGGGCGACATCGAGCGGGGCGTCTCCTTCGCCAAGCAGATCGACACCGGCATGTTCCACGTCAACGACGGCACCGTCCACGACGAGCCCCTCGTCCCCTTCGGCGGCGAGAAGAGCTCCGGCCTCGGCCGCCTGAACGGTGAGGGCACCGTCGAGTGCTTCACGACGCAGAAGTGGATCTCGGTGCAGCACGGGCGGAGCGGGTTCCCGTTCTGATTGGGTTCCGTGGAATTTGGCGGGCCGACCTCCCAGCCCTCCCCTGACGTTTCTGCCGTCATGATCTTCCCCGGGTGGAACTTCCTTGCGCGCCCTCCGATTGAGGACAGGACCTGACCTAAAGGCCCCGTAACTTCATCGGTGTCAGGAGGCCTCCCGAGGCTCCGATCCATCGAAAGGCGACGGTCATGGTCATGCACGTACCGGCAGAGGCGCAGGGCGACGAGCGCGGGGCACTGCTCGCGTTCATCGAGGAGCAGCGCGGCGGCATCCGCCGGGCGCTGCTCGGACTCACCCCGGAGCAGGCCGCGAGCAGGCCGAGCGCAAGCGAGCTGTCCCTCTCCGGTCTGCTCAAGCATGTCGTCGAGGTGGAGCAGGGCTGGATCGCCCGGGCCAAGCAGGAGCCCCCGGCGATCAAGCGGGACGAGACCAACTGGCACGAGACCTTCCAGCTCGTCGACGGCGAGACCGTCGAGTCGCAGCTCGCGTACTGGGAGAAGGTCGCCGCCGAGACGGAGGCGTACATCCGCTCGGTGCCGAGCCTCGACGACAGCTTCCCGCTCCCGAACGACCCCTGGTTCCCGCCGGAGGGCCGTGTCTCGGTGCGCTGGCTCTGCCTGCACCTGATCCGCGAGACGGCCCGGCACGCGGGCCACGCCGACATCATCCGCGAGTCCCTCGACGGGAAGACGGCGTTCGAACTGGTCGCCCTGGAGCAAGCGGGCTGAGCCCTTGACAATAAGCTGGGCGGCATGTCCGCGATCCGTCTCCTCGTGCTCGGCGCGGTCCGCCAGCACGGGCGGGCCCACGGCTACCAGGTGCGGGGCGACCTGGAGTACTGGGGCGCGCACGAGTGGTCCAACGCCAAGCCCGGCTCGATCTACCACGCGCTCAAACAGATGGCGAAGCAAGGGCTGCTGCACGCGCACGAGATCGCGCCGTCCACGGCCGGCGGCCCGCCGCGCACGGAGTACGAGATCACCGACCGGGGCACCGAGGAGTACTTCCGGCTGCTGCGCGAGGCCCTGACCTCGTACGACCAGAAAATGGACGTCAAGTCGGCGTCCATCGGCTTCATCGTCGACCTGCCGCGCGCCGAGGCGGTGGCGCTCCTGAAGGAGCGGATCCGGCGGATCGAGGAGTGGCGCGGGGCCGTCACCGAGCACTACATCCCTCAGGACGGCCCCGAACAGCTCGGCCACATCGGCGAGATCATGAACCTCTGGGTCCACACGGCCGATGCCGAGGCCGAGTGGACCCAGGGGCTGATCGCGCGGATCGAGAGCGGGGCGTACACGTTCGCGGGCGAGGGCGCACCGTTCGTCGGCGTCCTCGCCGAGGGGGAGGAGAACCCGTACGCGACCGGGGAGCCGCATCCGGGAGACACGCGCTGAGCGTGCCCTTTGCCGGATGCATGGGGCGGACGCGGGTTGCAGCCCTGAGCGGCTGGTGCCCTAGGCCGTTTCCTTCAGATCATCGGATCGTTGGTCTGGTGTGTCGTTGACTGACGCCCAGTGGGCACGCATCGAGCCGTTGCTGCCGGACC
>NZ_JBSFJW010000023.1:0-150200 GCF_053598255.1 Streptomyces sp. NPDC001157 | reverse complement strand
CCACTGCCTGACGAACTCCGCTGCGGAACACGGCCCATCGCCCCACTCCGGCCCATCCGCCCGGGACGCGCTGCGCGCGGGGATCACCGCCCTCCCTTCCCTCGGTCAGCGCATCACCGACGACGAGCACGACCGTCTCGTGGCGGCATTCCGGCACGCCATCGACGAGCCGGCGGACACGGGACGGCTCGCACGGCTCGCGCCCGATGCCACCGCGCCCTCGGCGCTGCTCGGCGGCCTCTACGCAGCAGCCTCCTTCCCCGACCGAGCCGGCTTCCGCGCTGCACTGGAGTTCGCGGCGGGCGCACCGGACGGTGAGTCCGTCGCCTGCGTGGCCGGCGCGCTGCTCGGCGCCGTGCACGGAGTCGAGGCCCTGCCCGTCGACCTGGCCAGCCGTCACGAACTGGCATGGGTCCTCGACACCCTGGCCCGCGACCTGCTGATGGAACTCGAAGACTCACCCAGCGGCAGCGAGTATGTCCGGGGGTGGGATCCCCACTGGTGGAACCGGTACCCCGGCTGGTGACGTTCGTCGTCTCCCACGCGCCCGGGACGATCCCGCGTTCCTGCTGCTGACCTGGGGATTCATGGAACTGCGGACGGTGCTGTGAAAATCCCCAGGCTCGCTCTTCGTTCCGCGCCTGGTTGACCTGGCATTGCGGAGCCCAAGCGAACCCATTGGAAGACGACTACGACCGGAGCCGATCAAGGATGGGTAGCCAGGCGGCCTGGCCAAGCATGATGTCGCCGCTAGCTGTACCGCCGTAGAGGAAGGACGTCGAGTGTGCGGCGGGATCCTCGCCGGGGAGGCGCGGCCGGTGGCCTGCATCGTCGCGTGCCACCACCTCGACTGGGGCGCCGACCGCGTGACGTCGGGCGGCCAGCTGCTGCGCGTACGGCAGGGAGGGCCACATCGCGTCGTCCGCACCGGCGACCAGCAGTATGTCTGCGCGTGCCCTCTCCACCGCGATCGCAGCGGCGTCCAGGTGTGAGGCGAAGTCGGCCGGCCCGAGGCCGAACTCCTTTTCCAGCTCGGCGAACTGGCCGTCGGACACTTTGGGAAGTTTCGCCGGCCCCGTGGTGGCCAGGGCGTCCATCCCGCCCTCCTGCCAGGCACGGCGCCAGCGTTCCAGCGACCGCTCGCTCACCCGCAGATCCTTCGCGATCACCGCGGTCCTCTCACCACGTGCGAACCGCTCACCGGCCTGGTACCGGATCCGCTCACGAAACCGCCGCCGCTCGGCGGTCAGCCCGCCACCCTGCGCGTACCGCATGCCACCGGCCTACCGCAGGGATCAGCATCCGACAACAGTCCGAAGAGATCAGTAGGTCGGTCCCGGCCGCGTGGGCGAGGGTCGCGGCCCCGTGGCGGAGGTCGTGGAGCCGGACGGGCGGGAGATCGATCTCCTCGTATCGCTCGACGAAGCGCCGCGTGACGTTGCCGGGGTGGAGCAACTCGCCGTTCTCCTTGGTGAAGATGCGTCCGGTCTCCACTCAAGCACTCCCCCACTCCTCGCGGTCCTTCTCCTACTGGGCGCGATGCCGCTTGAGGGTCTGCACCGTGTCGAAGTCCAGCGCGATGGTCCGCGCGCCAGCGAGGTCGATACCAAGACCGACAAGAGCGCATATTCGGAACCGCCCACAGCGGTCAGCAAGCGTGAGTACGATCACATTTCACCCGTGCGGCCAAGTCGGGCTGCCGCGGGGTCACTTACCCGCTCTCCAGCTCGTAAAGGTGGATGCATGACGACTCCCACCGTCGGGGCGTTGCTTCTGCGGAACAGGTACGAAATCACCGGAGGTCCGCATGCAGGTGATGGTGAATCCCAGGTCTGGGAGGCGTTCAGCGACGGCTACACGTACCTGCTCAAGACTTGGACGTACGAGGGGGAGCAACCAGACCGGGTGCAACGCGCCCTATGGGACCAGGAACTGCGCACCCTGTACAAGGTCGCGAGCAGCCCGAGGTCAGACGACGCACTGGTCGTACTCAAGGACGCCGGCCTCGACCGGGACCACCAGTGTTTCGTCATGGTCTTGGAGGCACCGGGCTATAAGCGCGTCGCCGACGCGCTGCAGCACCGCGCCCGCTACCCATGGCTCTCGAACCGCGGGACGGCCGCACGCGAACAGTTGTGGAGCGGCTTACAGCGCGTCGCCACAGGGCTGAACCTGCTGCACGAGCGACAGGTCCTGCACCGGGGCGTGGACCTCGACTCCCTCTTCTTCGACGAGGACCTCGGTGCCGAATCCCTTCGGCTCGGCGGCTTCGAGTGGTCCGTCAAGTTGGGCCGTCCGGTGGGGACCCAGCCTCCCGCCGGCTGGCCGGTTCCACCGGAGCGCACCACGGGAGGCGTGACTGCCTGGCGTCAGGACGACGACTGGTTCGCCTTCGGCATCCTCTGCGCACGGCTCCTGCTCGACCTTGAACGCTTCACCACCAATGCCCCGCACGAGCGTCACGCACGGGTGCTCAAGACCATCGACACAGCCAAACACGAGCTGACCGAGGCCGAGCGCAAGCTGCTCCTGGACCTCGTTGCCGCGGATCCGCTGGAGCGCCTGACCGCACCGTACGACATCATCGGCCGGATCCAGGACATCACGCGGGCCCTGGCGAACCCTCTGCGTATCCCGCGGGAGGACGCGCAGTACGTCCTGGCACTCGATCTGCGGCGGCCGGAATTCATCGATCACCTGCTGGAGAGCGGGCTGCGTGACCGCCTGCGACTCGACCCCATGGGGACCTTCATCCCGGGGGACCCGGTCCACCGGAAAGAGGCGTGCGAGTTTGTCCGCCAGGACCTGCAGAGGCCCCTTCTGTACGCCGTCCCGGGTCGGCCGTACTTCATCCTCGTCGGCGGCCGGCTCAGCCTGAAGATCACCGCGTACCGAGGGAAAGACGGCACGGCTAGCTGGCAGGTCGCAGACTGCCGGTCCGCCCAGCCGCTGCTCTACAGCGAGGGCGACGACAGCTTCCGCGAACTTCCGCCCGGCCGCCTGTTCGCCTATGCCAGGGACGAGGTGGGCCGCGACCGTACGATCGCGCAGAACGCCACGTCGTGGGAACCCGCACTTCCGAAGATCGACCGCAGTGCGCAGGTCTCACGCGAACTCGGCCGCTTCCACGAGTTCGTCCGGGTGAGCAATCAGATCGAACTGCTCCTCCTCGACTCACAGATCTTCCCGTACGAAGTCGTCCGCGGCCCGTGGCTGGAGAACGGCGTGGAGTGGGTCGTGGTCAAGGAGCGCGCGCGCCCAGAAGGACACGAAGTCTTCGAGCCATTCCGCGTGGACTTGATCGACTTCCTACAGAAGGAGGTACGGGGCAGCGACCGCAAGGTCATCCTGTCGGGGGCCCGCGACGGCGCCCGCCTGAAGCTCCCGCCCCGGGACCGCCAGTCCGATGACGACGGCAATGTGTGGCAGGTCGATGCCATGGACCAGGCGACCGAGCGCGTCACACTCAGCCGCCCGGGCCTGAGCAAAGGCCGGGTAAAGCTGGACAAGGAGGGGTTCCTCCGCAGCGCTGGCATGCCCGGGCAGATCAGTCTGTTCCAGCGCCGCAAGAAGGCCATCGATGCCCTCGACCAGCACGGATACCTCCTGCGTTCGCTGGCCACACCGAGCCACGTCCGCATGGACACCGGCGCCACCGAGCTTCCCGTCGAACTCGACCACGAACGGGTCGACGAGCCCAAACGCGCCAGCATCGAGGATATCCTTCGGGTACGGCCCATCTACACGCTGCAAGGACCGCCCGGCACAGGCAAGACCACCCTCGTCGCCTGGCTGCTGCGCGAGATCCTCACGGAGGATCCCGTCGTCCAGGTACTGGTAACGGCCCAGGCCCACGGAGCCGTCGACGTGCTCAAGTCGAAGGTGGGTGAGGCGTTCCAGGATGTACCCGAAGCCGACAGGCCGCTGCAGATCCGGCTGCGGGGTCCGCACAAGGCAGGAACCACACTGCCGGAGGACGGCGTCGAAGGCGTGGCCAGGCAGGTGCTCCAGCGCAGCATCTCCCAGCTCGGAGCCATGAGTTCGCCCAGCGAGGTGCAACTCGCCTGGCTGGAGGACGCGAAGGCCATGATCAGCGAGATCAACATGATGCAGGAGCAGGAGGACCTCGGCCCCCGTTCGTCGGACTTCGTCGAACTGGTCAAACGCGGCGCGAACCTCACGTACTGCACCACCAGCGCCGGCGACCTGGTTGCCCTCGCCGCCGGCCAAGCGTTCGACTGGTCAATCGTTGAGGAGGCGGGTAAAGCTCACGCGTTCGATCTCGCACTTCCACTGCAGGCAGGTCATCGCTGGCTGCTGATCGGTGACCACAAGCAGCTGGATCCCTACCGGTACGAGGACTACCACAAGGGAATCGACAAGCTGGACCCTGTGGCGCACATTCTCGGCCGCCTCAAGCTGCGAGCGTCCGGCATGCTCGACCAGGAATGGCTCGACTCGTGGGATCGGCGCAGCCAGGCGGATCGAGACGAGTTCCGCGAGTACGCCAAGGAATGGCTGAGGACCTTCCACCGTCTGTACGAGTACTGCGCCGTGGCCACGGGTGCGGACCGGCTTGTCACGGACACAGAGGCGAAGGGAGCGTCCGCGGGGCAGTTGATCGGCCAGCATCGCATGCACCCGGACATCGGCCGGCTCATCTCCGAGGCGTACTACCAGGGTCGGCTGATGAACCGCACCCTGGACAAGAAGGGTGAACCGGCCGAGCGGGTGCGTCACAGTTTCCACACCCCGAGTGGCATCCGTGACCGTGCCGTGGTCTGGCTCGACGTGCCGTGGTGCCGCAACGAAGCCGCCACCCGTGAAGTCGGCCCGAACAGCGGCCAGTCGAAGTACACCAATCCGGCGGAGGCTCGCGCGCTCGCCAATTTCCTCCGGGCCCTGGGACCGGACGGTGGGTGTCAGGGCAAGCTCGCGGTGCTGGCCCCGTACTCCCGGCAGGTGAGCCTGCTCAGCCAGCAGTTGCGGGATACGCCCCTGCCTGCCGGACTTCAGGTCCAGCTGGGTCTCAAAGCCGAAGCGATTGACGGCAACTGGTTCCCCGCCCACACAGTCGACTCCTTCCAAGGCAATCAGGCGGACGTCGTCGCCATCAGCCTGGTCCGCAACAACGAGGAGGAGATCGGCCGCGGCCTGGGGTTTCTCGACGACCCGGGCCGGATGAACGTGCTTCTCTCGCGGGCAGAGCGCCTGCTGATCCTCACCGGGTCCTGGGACTTCTTCGTCCACCAGATGCAAGCAGTACCGCTCGCGAATGAGGTTCACCCTCTATGGCACTTTAAGAAGATCGTCACCCTGCTCGACGAATGGTTCCTGGACGGCAGGGCTGTGCGCATCCCGGCTGACCTCAGGGAGAACTCGTGATCGTCCTCGTACCTGTCAGCATGTTCAGCGTCAACTTCAACGTAGCTCGGGGCCGCCCGTACAGCCGTCTGGAGCAGCGGGTCCTGGAGGAGATCGCCGCACGGGCCGGTGTCGCCCCCCACGAGGGTGCGACCCTGACCTCGCTGTGCGACACCTTCCGGGTCCACGAACGACTGATGGTCGAAGCCGTGGTGACCCTGGTCGGTGCCGGCTGGGTCGCCGTTACCAGCGGCCGGGAGGCCACGTTCGTTCTCACCGACGAAGGCCAGCAGGCGTGCTCGTCCGGAAAGGAACCGGCATCGGTCGTCGTGGCACCGGCCCCGCCCTGCACGGTGGTCTTCGATCGCACAGCAGGGCAGTTGGCCAGGCGTGGCGAAGTGCTGACCGTCCCGAAGGAGGAGGCACGGCCGGACCTCAACCCGTCGACTCCCTGGCGCATCGTGCGCAGCACACTGGACGAGTCCCAAATCCAGAAGCTGTTGCCGCGCAACAGCGGCGAGTGGGTGCGCGGCATCGGACGGCCCAGGCTTGTGACCTTCCGCAGGTACGTTCCTGTGCGCGTCGACCTCTCCAACCAGGCCATCTCGGGGCTCCCCCGGGGCTGGCACCAGGCCCTGTCGACCGAGATCCTGGCAGTGGCACAGGCCAGGCAGGAGGAACTGGAGAGCACCCCGGACCTCCAGCCAACGCCGCAGACGACCGCCAGGAAGGAAACGCCCCTGGTACCGGCTCAGCCACCCGCCACCGGCCCGGCAAAGCCAACACCGCTGAGCATCGCGGCGCGCAAGCCCCAGCCCGCCGTGGTCGGAGCCTCAGAGTTCCCTCAGGTAGGCGGATCCTTCCCCTGGCTGGACGAGGCAGATTCCATCGGGCACGGCGGTGTCGATTCCCCTGACCAGTCGATCGAAGCAATCCTGCACTCCGAGGTGTCCGGCGAGGAGGCCCACGACCTCCTGCTTGCCGAGGCATTGGCCACGGCGACGAGCCACGTCCTGATCGCCTCGCCCACGGTAAATGCGGAGAGCCTGTCGAAGCTCGGAGACGCAATCCAGGCCGCAGTGACACGTGGGGTGCGAGTGGACGTCCTTTATGGCGCCACGGAAGAGGGAACCACCCCGCAGGATGTCGTCGACCTGCTGCACCGGCTCGGCTACGACGCCGCACAACGTCTGGGCCGGGAACTCCTGAAGCCGGCGAAGGAGCCGACAGGCAGTGGCGCCTCCCTCCTGGTCTTCGATGGGAGGGAGGAAGGGCTCGAAGCGATCATCGGCAACTACGCGTGGGCGGGGTCGCCGGGCTCAAAACCGGCACGCTCTGTCCACGTGAGCGGAACCGAGTTCATGGCCCAGGTGGCACGGGCAGCCGCAGGTCTGTGGATGTGGAGCGGTGATCCTGATTGCGCCGACCGTTGGCGGCGCGTCGCGAACCGCTGCCAGGACGACACGGCCGTCTCCGCGGCTCGGAGAGGCCCGCTGCGGAAGGACCTGGTCCTCGCCGAGCTGATCGTGGATGACGAGCACGCCCAGGGTCCGCAGGGCTCTGAGGGCAGTGCCTTGCAAACCGGCGGCACATGCCTGCGCGAGACCGGATTCGCAGCAGGCATCCGAGGCATCTCGGCAGTGATCCGCCGCCCGGAGACCTTGGCTGCGCTGTAAGAGTGGGCTCCCGCGCCGCCGTCACGGCGGCGCGGGAGCCTCTTGGCTCGGGTGTCATGGAAGGTCTCGCCGACCTGGCCAGCCGCTACTTCGACGCTCGCTAACCCCGCGGCCGTCCGCAAATAGGTCGGTGATGATCACGCCCGAACCTCATTCGGGACTGTCCTGGGTTCAAAACCGCCCGCCCCGACAGTGAAATACCAGCTCGAGGGCCTAATCCGCATCGTGTATCGGGCCCCTGAGTAGTTGTGGGGCCGTTTGGGGGGCGACTCGGAAACTGGCTCCCGAGGGCGCGCCCGCAAGATCGCCAGGATCAACCGCCGACAGGTCGGGTCTCCTCCTGACTCAGAAGCGGCAGCCGAGGCACATACGTGTGGTGTCAGCCTGCCTCCGCCCAAGCGCCGACGCGGGTCACACCAGCTGCGCAAGTGGCTCGACGGTCTCCCAATGCTTGAGGTACTCGACGGCCGCGTGCGGGTTGGTGTTGCGGTTCTTCACCAACCGGGTGCGCTCCAGCACGGCGTCGTTGTCCGGGAACAGGGTCCGCAGCCGCAGCGTGGAGACGATGAAGTCATCGCGGTCGGCTACGTTCACCCAGCGCTTGAGGTGGCCTGGTGAGCGCAGTGGCTGTGGGCGCAGACGCCGACGGATGATGGAGCGCAGGCCGAGCGGCGACCCGAAGGTGATCAGCAGCGGCAACGGCTGTTCGAGCCGGTGCAGGGCCTCGTAGGCGACGACGGTGCCCAGCGAGTGCGCAAGTACCACCTTGGTGTCCGGCGCCACCCGGGACAGCACGGCCTCGATCGCGTCCTCGCGGACGGCCTCGTCGTCCAGGTAGGCCGCAACTTGTCCGAGGTGGAACACGCCCGTGCTGCTCAGCGCCGCGAAACCGGAGCGGGCAACCGGGCCGAGCCGCCCCAGCACCGCGACGAACATGCGCAGCAGCTCGGCCGGGCCCTGCTCGGGGCCGACCTCGGCCCGCAGTTCGTCCAAGGCACGGGCGGCTTCGGCGCGGGCCGCCGGATCGGACGCGTGCTGCTGAATGTTGTCCATGATGTCGACGGCGACTTCTTCGCCCGTCGCTGCCATCGGGTCGGGCAGCGGCATGTCCCAGTCGTCCCGCGGAACGTAGGGGGCGTACAGGTGGCGGTAGTACGCCATCGCCGTCGAGACGGAACCATCCTCCAGCCGGGCGGCCTGCTCGGCACGGCCGTTGTTCCTCAGAGTCCTGGCCAGCGCGCCCATCCAGTCATCACGCAGCTGCTCCTCGGTCTCCTCCTCGGGACCAATGCCGTGCACCATCACCACGTCAGCCATCTGTCTCCGTCCGCCTGGCGCCGTGCCGCGCCGGCCCGGCCAACTAATCTTAGATTGAGCATCAGTTGGCCGATCCTCTGTGCCGATAATGCCAGCGTGACGGATGAACGCAGAGCGTTGGTGATTGCCTCCCACTGGGATGCCCGGGAGCGGAAGCCGACGGATCGGCTGGAGCTGCTGGAGTCCTGTGCGGCGGAGTTGACGGAGCTCCTGCTGGACCCACTGCGCGGTGACTGCGAACCCGCCCTTGGCGACGGCCTGCTGATGAATCCGCAGACCGTGACGGAGGTGACCTCGGCTCTGGCAGAGGCATTCGAGGGAGCGTCGGCCTCCGGAGCGCCCCTGGTGCTGGGTTTCCTCGGGCACGGCTACGTCGTCCGCGATGGCGAGTTCCTCTTCCCTGTCCACTCCACTCCCGCTGCGCCCCGTCCCGAGACGGCCTTCGACCTCCCCTCCGGGCTGGGCGATCTGGTGCTGCGCCACGGCGGCGTCCGTGAGCTGACAGTCGTCATCGACGCATGCCTATCGGGGTATGCGGGGCTCTTCGCGACGCAGAGGTGGTTCAAACCGGCTATGCAGACCGGCCGGCAGATCGAGGTGCTGACCTCCTCGGACGGCCGGGCCTCGTACGGGCTGCAATTCTCGAGAGCCCTGAACGGGCTTATCCGGCAGGGGGACATCCGACTCGAACAGATCCTGCGCACCGGGCCAGTGCGGCAGACGCTGGAGGCCCGCCTGACGCGGCAGGTGCCGCAGGCCACCTCCTACGACGGCGGCGGGGGCGCTCCCGAGGCCCCGTACGACACCTGGCTCGCCCGCAACGTGGCGTACCAGCGGGAGCTGAGTGTGCTGGCGGGGTCAGTCGACGGAGGAGTGCTCATGCCGCCGCTGCGACACTTCCAGGCGCCCGCCGAACTGGGAGAGTTCGTCAAGGCGGTCGGCCGGAACCGGTTGGTCGCCGTGCTCGGCACCATGGGTACCGGGAAGACCACGCTCGCCTCCGCGCTGTGCCGCGCAGAGCTGCTGCCACCGGAAGAGGCGGACCGTGCCCCGGCCGTCTGCGGGCTCATCCGCCTCGACACCACCCGCTGGACCGCCGGCTCGGTGTGGCCGCTGCTGTCCGACCAGCTGAAGAAGTACCTCCCTGGGTTCGCCGACGGGAAGAAGGCGTACAACGCCCGTGTGCCGGAAGGCGAGCGGACCCTGCTGCCACGTGCCGTGGCCGAGATCGGCGGCCCGCTCGGGCAGATGGAACCGTGCGATCCGGTGCGCGTGATCGTGGACGGACTCGATCAGGTCGACGCTCCGCACCGCCCTGAGCTCGTCCGCGAGCTGACCGCACTGGCCGATGCGGCGCCGAAATGGTTCGGCATCGTGGCGACTGTCCGGGACGGGGTGCCGCTGCCCGGTGACTGGCACCGCGCGCCGGTCCCCGCGCCAGGGGAGGAGCAGCTACGGGCGTACCTGCGGGCGGCCCAGCATGCCCTCGACCGGACGCAGAACGCCATTCTCCAGCAGGCGAACGGAAACTGGCAGGTCACCCGGGTGCTGGGCGAGAGCGGCCCGCTGGACCGGACAGGTGAGGTGTCCTTCACCGAGATGTATCGGGAGACGCTGCTCGCCAAGAAGGCGCAGGTCCCGGGTGGGCGTGGCTGGTGGCTCGATGCCGTCCTGGTCGTGACCGCCGCCGCCGGGTCGAGCCCCACACTGCCCCGCCCGCTGCTCGTCCGGGCGTCCGCCGAGCTGGACGGTCCCATGGACGACGAGGCGTTGGATCAGGTTCTGGACCTGGTACCGGGACTGGTGGTGCAATCACCGCACCCGGCCGGAATCGCGCTGTTCGGCGTGCACCACCCTTCTCTGATCGAATACGTGCAGCAGGAAGAGGACGTGGTGGTGGGCCACCAGGCCCTCTGCCGGGCGCTTGAGACCATGGCCCCTATGGACGAGCACTCGCCCGACGACCCCCTGCACGCCTACGCCGAGCAGGCGGAGCCAGAACACCTGTGGCAGGCGGCCGCGCGCAACTCATCACTGTACGACCGGCTACTGGAATGTCTGGAACGGCGCCCAGCGGCCGAGGCGACGGTCAACCGGGCCCGATGGGCGGCCTGGGCGGACCGGCTGGCGGAGCGACCTGGTGCCGACTCGCCGGTCACGCTGGTTGCCCGGGAGCGGGCCGCCTACTGGACGGGTAAAGCCGGAGCCTACGGCCACAGCCGCGAACTGTATCGCCATCTCCTGGAGGACCAGCGCCGCGTGCTCGGCGACGACGACGCCCGAGTGCTGGAGGCCCGGTACCGAATTGCGTACGCGACCGGCGAGACCGGCGATTTCGCCGAGGCGGTGCGGCTGCACCAGGCCCTATTGCCCGACCAGATCCGCGTGTTCGGTCCTGACGACCCTCGTACCCTGAAGAACCGGCACGACATCGCGTACTGGACGGGCCGCGGCGGAGACATGGCGCGGGGTCTGCGGCTGCACGAAGAACTGCTTGAATACCAGCGCCGCGTCCTCCCGCCGACGGACCAGGCAGTGTTGGAGAGCCGTCACTACATTGCGTACTGGCACGGCATGCTGGGCCGGTACGACACGGCGCTGGCGCTGCACGAGGAACTGCTGCGGGACAGGATCGCGGTGTTCGGCGAGGACCACGCGCAGGTGCTCTTCAGTCGATTCAACATCTACAAGTTCCTCGGTGAGTCCGGGCGTCGGCAGGAAGCACTCGACGGATTCCGCGCGCTGCTGCCGGACGTGCGGCGCATCCGCGGCGAGGACCACCCCAACACCCTGCTCGCGCGACTGAATATCGCCCGCTACACCGGCGAACTGGGCGACCTGGCAGGCTCACTGGTGCTGCACGAGGAACTGCTGGAGGACCAACGGAAGGCACTCGGCAACACCCATCCCGCCGCGATGATCACCCGTTTCAACATGGCGATGCTCAAGGCCGAACTGGGTGACCTGACCGCAGCGCTCGCCGAACTGGACGTTCTGCTGGAGGAGCGGCTGGCCCGCTACGGCAACCCGCTACACCCCGAGGTGATCAGGACCCGGTTCGGGCGAGCCCAGGTCGTCGCACGGCAGGGAGACGTCGAGAGCGCCATGGCGCTGCTGCGCGAGGTCCGGGACGACCGCGCACGGGTCCTCGGCGAGGACCACCCTGACACGCTGGCCGCACAGGCGGAGATCGACGGTCTGTCGGCCACGGACATGTGAGACGGCGCGAGGCGGCCGGTGCCGGTGGAGTCAGGTGCGGTGCACGACCATCATTTGGGTCGGCGCTCAGCAATAACCAACGTGACCGCGCTGCACCGCTGGCAGGCCGCCAAGGGACGGAATCGCTGGGAGCCAACTGGGAGCCAACCTGTTCCCCCAGCCTCTCTGAGACCACCCGAGACCACCGCACCCCAAAGCTCTGACCAGGCAAAACAGCAATCCACCCGGTGTCGATCTTGCCCGACCCTCATTCGGGACGAAGAGGTCGTGGGTTCAAATCGCGCCACCCCGACAGCCGAAACACCAGTTCAGGGCCGGTTCCCCTTCATGGGAAACCGGCCCTGACTCGTTCCGCGGGGTCCCTGGGGAGTGACTGGGGAGTGGATCAAGGAAATCCACTCCCCAACATCACTCCTGGCTACACGCCTCCGGCATGTGAGGCCCCGGAGCCCGATATAAGCACGTTCAAGCCCGGCACAGTACGCCCTCGCCGACCACAGATTTCCAAGATCAGGACGAGACGTGGACGAGATAGTCCTGCTCAGTGCCTAGGCGCTACTAAGCCGCAGGTCAGAGCGGGTGAGGAGTGGTGATCTTGGGAGGACTGCAAAGCTGCCGGCTCAGCCTTCCCAGGTTCGGATCCTGGCGCCGCTACACGGGCCCCTCGTCGTGCTCATGGTCGATCAGGTGGACTGCCTTGCGTCGTCTCATGGTCGAGCGCCCCGTATCGATGTGTGTGGACGGAGCGTTGACGGGATTTCCGGCCCGCCGCCCGGTGTGCCGCAGGCGGGCTGGGGTCTTGGCGTTCGCCACCGGCACCGTCAACACCTGGTCGACGCCGCTGTGCGGGCCTCCGTAGCGGGCGTGGGTCCTGCACGGTTCCTCCCCGCAGGGTCTGGAACACGCGGCCGTACTCACACGCCTCCTCGTGCAGCGGCGTCACGCGCTGGAATGCAGCTTTTCAGCTGCCGGCAGTGGCTGGTCAGTGCCAGTTGGTGTCGTGGGTGAGTCGCTTGTCGTGGGTGTCGTACTGGTCGACTGCGGTGATGGTCTGTCCGTTGGGGATGGGTGCGGCCCAGGCGCGGTAGGTGGTGGCGGGGACGGTGACGGTGGTGGCTTTGATCTGGGTGCCGTCGGAGAGGGTGAGGACACCGTAGGCGACGTCGGCTTCGGGGTTGGAGACCATGAGCCGGCTGCCGCTGAGGCCCTTGTCGTGCAGGCTCCACAGGCCCATTCCGACTGAGGCGTGGGGGTCCTGTGTGCCGGTGACGGGCTGGCAGTCGGCCCAGGGGCCGCCTTGGTGGTCGATGCGGACGCCGCCGATGTACATGCGCTGGCACAGCAAGGATGTGGCCTGTGTTTTTGTTCCGTCGGGGAGTGTGGGCAGGGCGTAGCCCTTGGGCAGTGTCCGGTGGAACTCCAGCGCCACCGACCAGCGGTGCCCGTCTGTCGTCCCTTCGGCCACCCGGGCACGGACCGTGCCGGGAGTCGGGGTGCGGGGTGAGCTCGCGACGGGCGAGGGCCGGCGCGCGGGTGCGACTTCACCAGGCGGTGGCTTCAGGAACGCAGCCATCAGCCCGAGGCCCAGGACGCAGGCGGCACTCAGCACGGCAGCCGCGGCACGGCGGCGGTTTCTGCGGGCCCGCGCTGCCGTCAGGATCTGGCCGATGGGGGCCTGGGACGAGGGGTAGGCCTCGCGTGACCGGGCGAAGGCCGCGCGTGCCCAGTCTTCTTGGCCGTGGTCTGGAATCATCGTGCCTCTGCGGGGCGGCTGTGCGGGTAGTTGCAGGCGAGGGTCGACCGGCTGCGCAGCTTGGCCAGGGCTCGGGACGCCTGGCTCTTCACGGTGCCGACCGAGCAGCCGAGGACGTCTGCCACTTCCTCGACGGACAGATCCTCGCAGTAGCGCAGCACCACGACCGCTCGCTGCCGCTCGGGCAGGTCGGCGAGTTCGCGGGCCAGAGTGTCGTACACGTCCACGCCTCCGGCACCGGCCCCCTCGTCGTGGACGGGGCCGGTGTCGGGTAGCGATGGGAGAAGGAGGTGGGTGATCCTGCGGCGGCGGTGCCGGCTGCGGTTGGTGTTGACCAGTGCGCGGCGAACGTAGTGTTCGGCGCCCTCCGGTTCCAGCCGCTGCCAGTGCGGGTACACCTTCGCCAGCGTCGTCTGCACCAGGTCTTCCGCTTCGTGGAAGTCGCCGGTGAGCAGGTACGCGGTGTGGGTCAGGGCCCGCCAACGGGCGGTGACGAACCGGGTGAACTCCGAGTCCGGTCCGCTGTCCGCGGCCTTGCGGTCACTTGGCTGCACAGCAGGAGGTGCCCGTCCTTCGTCTGACTGGTCAGCGCCAGTTGGTGTCGTGGGTGAGTCGGTTGTCGTGGGTGTCGTACTGGTCGACTGCGGTGATGGTCTGTCCGTTGGGGATGGGTGCGGCCCAGGCGCGGTAGGTGGTGCCGGGGACGGCGACGGTGGTGGCTTTGACGTGGGTGCCGTCGGAGAGGGTGAGGACACCGTAGGCGACGTCGGCTTCGGGGTTGGAGACCATGAGCCGGCTGCCGCTGAGGCCCTTGTCGTGCAGGCCCCACAGGCCCATTCCGACTGAGGCGTGGGGGTCCTGCGTGCCGGTGACGGGCTGGCAGTCGGCCCAGGGGCCGCCTTGGTGGTCGATGCGGACGCCGCCGATGTACATGCGCTGGCACAGCAAGGATGTGCCCTGTGCCGAGGATCCGTCGGGAAGTCTGGGCAGGGTGTAGCCCTTGGGCAGTGTCCGGTGGAACTCCAGCGCCACCGACCAACGGTGCCCGTCCACTCGCCCGCTGCCGATCACCTGCGTGACCACCTGCGGCACCTGCCGGTGAGCGGAAGCAGGCCGCTTGGCAACGACGGATGCGGGTGCTGACGCCGGGTGTACCGCCGGGCCCGACGCCGCCTCGCTCGCGGAGGCACCGAACGAGATCCCTCCGAGCGCGGCGACTGCGACGGTCGCCATGGCTGCCTTCCTGGCAAAACTGAGAGCCACGGAGCATTTCTCCTTCAAAGCTGCCGCCCGGCGCCACGCCGGGCGTTCCTCGACGGCCGGCGCGCTGGGCCCGCGTGCCGACCTGCGGCAACCACCGGGAGCGGTGGCCGCTGCTTGAACGTCCACCCGTAGGTACTCCCAAACACTCACAGCGGGTTGCACGCCGCGCGACATCGCTTCGCGGCATCCCCGCTCGCCAGTGCCTGGGACCCATCGGGTGCCAGGGTCGGCCAGGGAAGCAGCCTTGCTGTCGCCTGCCGGGCGGTGGGGCATCCATGGGGCGTCCGGCCGTCGTGCCGCCGTATGGCCAGGCCATGCGCACTCTGCCGAGCGGTCTGTAAATCTGCCGGGGACCGTGCAACGGGGCCGCACTTGGGCCGTGTGTCCGTGCCGAACGCTCTGGCCAGGATTCGGCGGTTCGCTGAATCTTCTGGCGGGGAGGCCGCCGGCTGGCGGGCGGCCTGCACCTGGCTTCCGGCGCAGGTCGCCCCAACTGGCAGGTCAGGAAGCAGGTTTGTCTGTCGTGGCGGGTTCCTTGCCCGGCTTGCTCGGCTGGCGCGTGAAGAACACGAGGTGCCACGTGCCCTTCTGCCGTGTCACGGTGAAGGTGCCTTGCAACGGCTTACCCGCCTTGTCCTCGGCCACGAGGCGGGCCGAGCCGGTGTCCGGGCCCATGTCGTGCTCGATCTGCACGTCCTTGATCTTCCACCCGCGGCCGCCCCGGTCAGCGAGGATCTGCGTCGCCTCCTGCCGCGACCACTGCGCGTCCTTGACGCCACCGACGGCGATCAGGTCGGTGACACTGCGGGAGTTCAGTGCGGTCACATAGGCTTCGACGGCTTCGCGCGCTCCATCGGCGGATGCCGTGCTCGAAGGGCTTGAGGGCGCGGCTTTGCCGTGAGGGGACGAGCAGCCGGATGCGAGGGCCAGAGTGGCCAGCACAGCCAGGAGTCGTCGACTTTCCACAGCGCACTCCTTGGTCGTTCCTGTGAGGGGGCGGCAGCCCGTCAGGTGCGGGGTATACCGCCAGATGCGCGGATGGTCAGAGAGAGCAGCTTCTTCAGGCTTTTGTTGTGGGGGTCCCCATCCGGGGAAACCCCGCCGTACGGCGGCGAGCAATCTCTAGACTCCACGGGTGACCTGGTACATGGCCGCGTTGGTCGGAGTAGCGGGCGGCGCCTCCATGGAGGCCGTCGATGTCATCAAATCCATACGATGGCACCGGAAGATGCCATGGGAGGTCAAGCCCGACACCATCGATCCGCCCAGCACCCATCCGGATGTGAGACCTGGCGAGGAACGACTGCCGGCGCCGGGTTGGGTTGCATATTGCGTCGCTGGAGTACTTCGCCTGTTCGTGAGCGGTGCGCTGACCGGTGTTATCGCCAGTAGCCACCCGCAGGTGGCAGACCCTCTGGTTTCCTTCGTGATCGGTTTGGGCGCGTTGTCGAGCGTCGAGAAGGTCGCAACGCTGGTGCCGCTTGCAGTCAAGAACATGGGACGGTCCGCCCTGGGAAACGCTGCGGACTCCGTGCAGCAGCAAGGACAGGTCCCGCAGCAGGTGTACGGAGCCGCGACCGGGCCACGGCAAGGACCAGAAACGGCCGGTCCCTTGAGAAACGGGCAACAAAGGAGCTCCGAGGTCTCGTCTCAGCAAGACTCGACCAGCTCCGGAGGTGCGCTGTGACGCTTACCGCCGAGTCGTTCGTCGGACGCGTGCTCGCTGTGTTCTCGCGTCGGTCACCGGGCTTCCGCCCGCCCCCGCACATCAAGTCATGCAGGGAAGGGGCTGGTTCCAGCCTTGACAGGTCGGCCAGTACCATCGCGCTTGGCAGCAGGAGAGATGCCGGCAAATCACCACCTTTGAGGTTGGCGCGAGCGACAAGTCCGTGGAAGGCCACCTCCTCCTACACGCGGCTACGGCAACGCCGAGTTCTCCTGGAACTGTTCGGATACCTCAGATCTGCCCACCAGCACACGGCTGCTCTCGACCTTGCGGAAGAACTCGACTTCGTTCGTAGCCTGGCCGACCAGCTGGCCCTTGCACGGGACGTTGCTGTCGTCAACGCGCTTGATACCGCAACAGTGCAGCGCCTCGAAATCCTCCGCAGCGCGGTCCATGATCTGGTCGAAAATCTCGGGCACGCCCAAGGCCTTGCTCGCGAACTGCTCCATAATCTTCGATCCGCTCCGAGCCCGGCCGATGACCGCGACCTCGCACAGTTCCTCACTCGTACATTGGACGAGCTCGTCGATGGCACACTGGCGCGCGACCTGGTGCTGGTCCGCGTCCGCGCATCCGTCCTTCCTGCCAACCGCGACCTCATCCTTGTCCGCAATCTCACCTTCGACCTTATCCGGGTCATAAGCCACATCATTGATCTCGCGCTTGTACGCGACTTGGCGGAAGCATGTGAAAATCTCAGCAATGCGGCCAATAACTTCTTGGGCGCCGACGTGACCGATGTGGATCCCGCAGTCATGGACCTGGCTTGGATCCGCTGGAATCGAGAGACTCGGTGGCCGACCCTCGAATGGGCTGACCGCATCCGCAGGGCCTCTGTGGAGACTCCAGCAGGTTCGGGTATTTTCACGATCTTGCCTGAGCAGGAATACGATTCTGCCGAAGCAGAGATGGTCCATTGACAATCAATGTCTTGGCACCAGCGCAGCGTCTGGCGCCGCAAACGTGACCTGCTACGCACAGTCTCAGCCAATTCCTCAGCCTGACCACCGCCCCACCCGCTAGAGCAGGCTCGCGAAACTCACCACGCGAGATCGCCTCTACCCCCTCGTGACCTGACGCTGCGTCAAATATTCATTGCGCTAAGCCCCTTGAGTTAAGATCGAAATGCTGTCGACCAAAAAAAGGGGGCATTTCGTATGAGCGTGCTCAAGAAAAGTCTGACGATGGTGACTGTGACCGGTGCGCTGTTGGGCGGTGCGTTCGTCACGCCGGCTGCGGCCGATCCAAATACCTGCCCGAAGGGGTATGCGTGTGGATGGACGGGGGCAAACAGGACCGGAAGCAGGCACGTCAACTCTCTGACGCCCGGCTGCTATCCCCTCTCGAGGGTCAATCGGTCCGTCTCGAACCAGACGTCCTACCGCATAGAACTCTGGCACATCACCACCGGCTGTGAGCAAGGCACCAAGCTGGCCACTCTGAACCCGGGCCACTACGCGGACAATCCCGGTGCCGTTACAGGGATCTCGGTCTACAAGATTTAGCGCTGCGGCCTTCGCGGAGAAGGCCGAGCCGGAGGTAGATCGACGCTGCTCCGCCCGTCACGGGCGGAGCAGCGCGCTCAAGAGCCGCTCACGGCCGTGACCGAGCTACGGCCTTGTCCTGCGGCGTCGGTGCCGGACGGCGGCGAACCCCGCGAGGGCCAGTACGGCGGCGCCGCCGCCGGTGGCCGCCGCTGTGGTGGTGTTCATCGTGGACGATCCGGATGCGCGGGCGCAGTACGAGCCGCCCCCCGCGACGGTGATGGTCGTATGCGTCTGCTTGGCGGTGAGTCCGGATCCCTGGCGGGGGGCGGCGATGTCGACGGGGTAGCTGCCCGGCTCGATGCCGCAGCGGATGGTGCCTTCGCCCTGGCCGTAGCTGTTCTTCTGCAGGGTCACCTTGACCGGGTGCCCGAAGGCCGGCGAGGTCACCGTGAAGCTGCCGTTCTCGTCCGCGGCCAGGGACGTCAGGTCGACTCCTGAGGTGACCTCGACGGGCGCGCCCGGCCGGAGCGGCCCCTCGGGGGTGCTGTCGGCGTCCGTGGGGGCGAGGCTGACGGCGAGGCCGGGGTCCTCGGCCGCGTGGACGCCGGGGGCGACTGCGAGACCGAGAGCGGCTGCGGTGCAGAGGATGCCGGCTGCGCGCAGGTACATCGGTGGTACCTCGCCTTCCTGAAAGTGATCAGCCGGCCAGTGTCGTGATCAGCCGGCCTTCGGCGGTACGAGCATGTGTTCGTGGCCGAGGGTCGTCGTGGTGTCGGTGTAGAGGGTGGTCTCGCCGTCGGACCAGCGCACCAGGAGGTCGTCGGGGCCTCCGGGTGTGTAGGCGCCGGCGGTCATGACGGTGGCGCGGGTCCACAGCTTGTTAGAGGACCTGAGCCTGATCTCCGTTCCCACGCCGGAGGCGGAGGAGTCGCGGTAGAGGCTCAGTCCGCCGTCGGACCAGCGCACGACGACGTCCCAGTTGGCGCCTCCGGTGAAGTTCCCGGCGGCGAGGAGGGCGGCGTGGCGCCAGGTGTCGTTGGGGGGCTGCAGCCGGTGCTCGTGGCGGAATCCGTGGCCGTCGACGTCGGTGTAGAGGGTGGTCTCGCCGTCGGTCCAGCGGACCATGAGGTCGTCGGCCTGCTGGTTCGCGCTGTAGCGTCCGGCGGTGATCTGGACGGCGCTCTTCCAGGTGCTGCTGGGCTTGGCCATCTGGGTTTCCTTGGCGAAGCCGCCGTTGCCGTCTCCGGTGTACAGGGTCACTTCGCCGTCCGACCAGACCACCATGAGGTCGGAGGCGTCGTTGCCGTCGAAGTCCCCGGCGGCGATGGTCCTGGCGTGGGTCCAGGTCGAGGACTTCGCGATCCGGTGTTCGCCCGAGAAGCCGCCGTTGCCGTCTCCGGTGTAGAGGGTGACTTCGCCGCTCGCCCAGACGACGATCATGTCGGTCCTGCCGTCGCCGGTGTAGTCGCCGGAGGCGGTCTTCATGGCCTGCTGCCAACGGCCCCCGCCCGTGGGGTACATGCTGTAGCCGCGCGGGTACTGGGGTGGAGTGGTGTCGTTCTGCGCGGCGTCGTAGATCTCGAGGGCCCGCTGGTCGAAGGTGGTGGAGAACGAGATGCGGTCGCTGTTGTTCTCCAGGCCGCCGCCGTAGTAGCCGCCGAGGTTGCCGATGACGGTTCCGCTGCCGGTCGTCCTGTTCAGGCCGGTGATCCAGGGGCTTCCGGAGGTGCCGCCGTAGAAGCCGCCGCAGTCCATGCGCATCTGGTGATAGCCGGGCAGTTGGCGGGTGGTGACGCCGGCGCAGATGAACGGCTGATTCTTCGGGTTGTGGCTGCCCGGGTAACCGATGACGGTGACGTTCTGCTTGTACTGGCCCTTCACCTGGCCGAGTCGGAGCGCCGCACCGACGGCGGTCTGCACGCTCTGTCCCTGCCCGTTGACGTCGACCCGGGCGAAGGCGTAGTCGAAGTCGGAGTAGGCGTCGCGGGTGGGGTGGCCTGCGGCCTGGTACCAGCGTGCGTCACGGATCCACCGCTGCACCGCGAACCGGCCGTAGGGGGCGGGGTTGTTCGCGCTGCCGTTGTAGCGGGGCACGAACATGCCCTTGGTGCCGCCGGAGCAGTGCGCGGCGGTCAGGATGACGTTGCCCTGCGGGCTGTCGACGACGCTCGCGGAGCAGAAACGTCCGATCAGCTGGTCGGTGGCCGGGTCCGTCACGTAGTGGAAGAACGTTCCCACCGTGGGGACACCGGCGAAGTAGCTGCCGTTCTTCGGCGCGGCCGCCCCTTTCAGCGTGGATTCGGCCTTCCCGCCGGCCGGCGCCTCGCCGCGGGGGCTGTCGGGGGTGGCCCGGGCCATCCGCTCGGGGGTCCAGAACTTCTCGGCCTCCGCACTCGTCCATGCTCCTCCCCGGCCCGCGTCGTGCGCGGTCGACACGGTGGACGCCGTCCTGGTGCCGGCGCCAGGGCCCGCGGAAGCGGGAGACGCCGACGCGAGGACGAGAACGGAGGCCGCTATCGCGGCACAGGTTCCGAGCGTGTCGCGAAAGATGGGTATTCGCACGGTTTCCTCATCCGTGAGCACGCGGGTGGCGTGGGGGGCAACAGAAGGCGTCGGTCAGCGGGATCCGGTTGGGTACGGACCGGTTCACAACCTGATGAACCGTAGGGCAGCGGCCGGACCGTCGATTCACCGGGGCACAACCGCCGCGGTCTCAGCTCGTGAAGACGAAGTACCGCCACGTCCCGTTAGGTCGTCGAGTTCTCGTTGTCGCCCGACGTCGTGTCGATGCAGGACGAGCGGATGCGGAAGCGGACGCCCGGGCGTCGTTCCAGATCTTGGTGGTGTCCTGGCGGAGCGTGACGACAGGGTGGTGCCGCTGAGGTCGAGCGAGCCGATGTTTGCGCTGTCGCCGTTGCGGTAGCCGAACCAGAGCTTGCCGCCGGCGAGGGCCGGGTGTTCGGGCTGGGTGTCGGCGCCCGTCGGGTAGGGGTGGGTCTTGGTGGCGGTCGCGGTGTCGATGGCGACGATCGCGTCGGCGTCCTCGACGGCCGCGCACAGGGTGCCGGAGTCGGCGGAGAGTTCCAGGCCGCGGACCCCGGGCAGCGATTCGACCGTGCCGCTGTAGTCGGTCGCGACGACCTTCCCGCTCCTCGGGTCGCTGATGAAGACCCGCTGGTGGACGCCGTCCACGACGACGTCACCGGCCGAGGTGACCGGGAGGACGGCGCCGGGGTCGGCCGGCGCGGGCGCGGCCGAGGTGACCGCGAGCGCGGTGGAGCCGAAGAGGACCGCGCGTGCGGTCGCGGGCCTGAGAGTGCGGGTGCGCGTGCGCACGGTGGTTTCGAACCCCCGGAACGGAAAAGAGCCCCTGTGGCACTGGGAAGTGAGCGGAGCGTAGGTCACGCCGGTGACAGCGGATGCAAAGGAGGGTCAACGGTGATCAAAAGGTCCACTCCGGTGATCAATCCCGTAGCGACCCGCCCCCATAGTGATCAAAAGCACTCCGCGCCGTTCGGCCCCGGTCCCTCCCCTCGTGGGGACCGGTGTCGAACGGCGCGGATCTCGGGGGCTCAGGCGAGGGGCCCGGCGCGCCGTCTCATGGCTTCCGCGGAATCCGGCTGAGAAGGTTCGGCGCCGTGCGCTGTCTTCCTGAGCGCTGAGCTGATGGCCTGCGCGGACGGGGCCCGGTGGGTTCGTCCTTGCGTCGTGATCCTGCCAGCTGTGCCTTTCCGTGAGGAGATTCCGGTGCCGCTCCGGAGGCCTTCGCCGCAGGTCAGCCGTATAAAGTGAGTTTTCCGGTCCGGATGACCGGCCGGTTTTCCATAGGCGGGGGGAGTGAGGGGTGGAGGCCTTGAGTTCCGACTCAGGGGCACGTACCGCCTTCGCGGAACGGCTCGCGCTGCTCTACAAGGAGGCCGGCAACCCTCCCCTCGCGCGGGTCGCCGAGGCGGTCGTACAGCTTCAGCGGGTGGACGAGCGGGGGCGGCCCGTACGGGTCTCCGCGCAGCGGATCAGCGACTGGCGGCGGGCCAAGAACGTGCCGGCCCAGTTCGCCGCGCTCGCCGCCGTGCTGCACGTCCTGATCCCTCAGGCCCGGCGGGCGCGGCCCACGCCGGTCTCCGCCGGTCTGTACGACCTGGGTCAGTGGCAGCGCCTGTGGGAGCGTGCCCTGGCCGACCCGGCCGGTGACCGCCCGGCGGCCGCCGAAGTGGACGAGCGGCCTCCGGCCGAGGATCCGGCCGCCCCCAGTGTGTGTCCGTACCGGGGCCTTGCCTCCTACCGGCAGCAGGACGCCCGGTGGTTCTTCGGCCGGGAGCGGAGCACCGGCGCCCTCGTCGACCAGCTGCACGCGGCGGAGCAGACCGGTGGGCTGGTCATGCTCGTCGGTGCCTCGGGGGCGGGGAAGTCGTCCCTGCTCAACGCCGGGCTGGTGCCCGCCGCGCAGAACGGCGCGCTGGGCGACGACGACAGCCGGCCGAGGGCGGTCGTGCAACTCGTGCCGGGAGCCGATCCGGTCGGGGAGCTGATCCGGTGCATCCCCGAGCTCGCACCCGTCATGTCCAAGGCGGAGGGCTCCGCGACGACGGAACCCGGCACTCCCGCGTTCGCACACGCCGTCCGGGGTGCCGTCACGGAGTGGGCCCGGCGCGAGACGCCCTCCGGCGGGCGGCCGGTCCTCATCGTGGACCAGTTCGAGGAGGCCTTCACCCTCTGCACCGACGAGACCAGCAGGCATACGTTCGTCCAGGTCCTGCACGCCGCGTGCTCGTCCGCCGGGCCGGACGACCCGGCCGCCCTGCTCGTGGTCCTCGGTATCCGCGCCGACTTCTACGAGCAGTGCCTGCGCTATCCCGAACTGGCCGACGCGCTGCAGCACCGGCACATGGTGCTCGGGCCGCTGAGCACCGCCGAACTGCGCGAGGCGGTGACCGGGCCGGCCAAGGCCGTGGGCCTCGAACTCGAACCGGGTCTCGCGGAGCTGATCGTCCGGGAAGTGAGCGCCGACGGGCCCCGCGGGGCGCACGACGCCGGCGTGCTGCCGCTGCTCTCCCATGCGCTGCTCGCCACCTGGCAGCGGCGCAAGGCGGGGCGGCTGACCCTGGCCGGTTACCGGGCCGCGGGCGGCATCCAGGGCGCGGTGGCCGCGACCGCCGAGCGGGCCTGGTCGAGCCTGGACCCGGCGGCGCGTACGGCCGCACGGCTGCTGCTGCTGCGGCTGGTCCGGCTCGGCGAGGACACCCAGGCCACCCGCCGTCGGGGGACCCGGCGGCAGCTGGCGCAGGAGTCGACGGATCCCGGCAAGACGGAGGAGTCGCTGGAGGCGCTGGTCCGTGCCCGGCTGGTGACGCTCGACGCGGAGACCGTGGAGATCACCCACGAGGCGCTGCTGACGGCCTGGCCGCGGCTGCGCGACTGGATCGACGAGGGCCGGGGCGACCATCTGCTGCGCCAGCAGCTGGAGGAGGACGGCCGGGCCTGGGAGGGCTCGGACCGCGACTCCTCGCTGCTGTACCGGGGTTCGCGGCTGGCCCGGGCCCGCGATTGGGCGAAGTCCGCCGGCGACACCTTCCTGACCCGCAGCGCGGTGGAGTTCCTGGCCGCTTCGGTACGGCTGCGCAAGCGCACCCTCGTGATGCGGCGCGGGGCGGTGGCCGCGCTGGTGGTCATGTCGGTGCTGGCCGTCGGTGCGGCGGTCCTCGCCTGGCAGCAGCGCAACGACGCGGTGTTCGAGCAGGTGGTCGCCGAGGCCGACCGCGTCCAGTACACCGACCCCTCGCTCTCCGCCCAGCTGGACCTGGTCGCCCATGATCTACGGCCGGACGACGCGGGCACCAACAACCGGCTGGTCTCCATCGTCAACGCGCCGCTGGCCACGCCGCTGCTCGGCCACACCGGCGCCGTCTACCTCACCTCGTTCAGCCCGGACGGGAAACTCCTGGCCACCGCCAGCTACGACCGCACGGTCCGGCTGTGGGACGTCAGCGACCGCTCGCGCCCGAAGCCGCTGGGCAAGCCGCTCACCGGCCACACCAGCTGGGTGAGCACCGCACTCTTCAGCCCGGACGGCCACACCCTCGCCAGTACCGGCGACGACGGCACGGTCCGGCTGTGGGACGTCCGGGATCCCACGCACCCCAAGCCGCTCGGCAGCCCCCTGACCGGCCACACCGGCACGATCTATCTCCTCGCCTTCAGCCCGGACGGCCGCACGCTCGCCGCTGCCGGCGAGGACGACACCGTACGGCTGTGGGACATGACCGACCCGGCCCGGCCGAAGACGCTCGGTGCCCTGACCGGGCACTCCGCCGCGGTGCGGTCCGTGGCCTTCAGCCCCGACGGCCGGCTGCTGGCGGCAGGCGGCGACGACGACACGATCATGTTGTGGGACACGTCCGATCCGCACCGTCCGAAGCCGGGTGACCGGGTGCTGAAGGGCCATACGGACACCGTGCACTCGGTGGCCTTCAGCCCCGACGGCCACACCCTCGCCAGCGGCAGCGCGGACGACACCATCCGGCTCTGGGACGTCACCGACCCGAGCAACGCCGCCGAGCTCGGCTCGCCGCTCACCGGCCACACCGGTCCCGTGTGGTCCGTGGCCTTCAGCCCGAAGGGCGGCATGCTCGCGGCCGGCAGCGCGGACAGCACGGCGAGTCTGTGGAACGTCAGCGACCCGGCATCCCCCTCCCAGGTCGGCGAGCCGCTCGCGGGCAGCAGCGGCGAGATGTACGCCGTGGGCTTCAGCCCCGACGGCCGCACCCTTGCCACCGGCAGCGGTGACAGCAAGGTCCGCCTGTGGTCGGTGCCGACGTCGGACATGGTCGGCGCCTTCGGGGCGTTCCGCCCCGACGGACAGGTGCTCGCGATGGCCGCGCGCGACGGGCGGATCCGGCTGTGGAACGTGAAGGTTCCCGGCCGGCCCGTGGCGATCAGCAAACCGTTCATGCCCGCGGACGGCCACCAGCGCCAGCTGACGTTCTCCCCCGACGGCCACACGCTCGCCGTGATGAACGGGGCCCGGAAGCTGTACCTGTGGAACGTCGCCGACCCGGCCCGGCCGGTCCCCTACGGGACGCCCCTCACCATAAGGACCCGCTTCACGGGCACCGACGCGCTGGCCTTCAGCCCGGACGGACGCATCCTGGCGAGCCCCTACGACGACCGCACCGTCCAGCTGTGGAACGTCGCCGACCCGTCCCGCGCCGCCAAGTTCGGCGCACCGCTCACCGGTCACAAGGGCTTCATCAACAGCCTCGTCTTCAGCCCGGACGGCCATACCCTCGCCAGCGGCAGCGCGGACGCCACCATCCGGTTCTGGAACGTCACCGACCCCCGCCGTGTCTCGCCCCTCGGCACACCGCTCACGGGGCACGGCGGACCGGTCAACGTCCTCGTCTACAGTCCGGACGGCTCCACGCTGATCAGCGGCAGCGACGACGACACGGTTCGGCTGTGGAACGTCACCGACCCCCGCGAGGCGAGCGAGGAGGGCAGCCCCCTGACCGGCCACACCGAGGCGGTCGTGTCGCTCACCCTCAGCCAGGACGGCCGCACCCTGGCCAGCGGCGGCAACGACAACACCGTCCGCCTCTGGAACGTGGCCCGCCCCTCGGAGGCCGCTGCCATCGGGCAGTCCATGAGCCCCAATGCCAAGACCGGCAACTTCCTGTCGTTCAGCCCCACGAGCCATCTGCTGGGGGTGTCGAGCGGCGCCGACACCGTGCGGCTGTGGAACCTGGACACGGACGACGCGATCCGGCACATCTGTTCGACCACGCAGCGTGTTCTGACACGGGAGAAATGGCACGAATATCTGCCACGGCTCTCGTACAAGCCTCCGTGCGGTCAATAGTCCGACCTGGTGGAATCCCTGGTGGCCGCCCCTGTCCAACAGGGCCGACCCAGTGATCCCGGCCACATCCCCGCGACGCGGCAGAACAGTCGACTCCCGTCGGGCCTTCCACCTTGTTACGCTTGGCCACAGCCCGATCGCTGGTGCATCCCCCGTCGCCAGCGGTCGGGCATTCTCATGCCCGGCCGGCGGTCAGCCACTGGGCGACCTTGCGCACCGTGGTCTCGTCGAGTCGCTCGACAAGGGTCTGTACGGCTGCGTGGTCGTCCGGTCCGAGGTCGTAGAGCCCCGCCTTGCTCAGCCCGGCCATGAGCACCTGCTGCCTTCGGCCGCTCATCCGCTCCGTCAGCGTGCTCGGCTCCTCGGGGCCGGCGGACGGCGGCTGCGGCGCCGGGGCGTTCGCGGTCGCCACGTCGTGGCGCTGCCACGCGCCGTCGTCCGGACCCCACAGGCTGACCGCGAACTCGCCGCCGCGCGCCCGCACGGTCTGGGCCATCTCGCCGAGCGCGTACTGCACGGGGGCGCGATGCGGGGACTCCGCACACACCTCCCACGACGCCGAGGAGGGCCGGTAGAACTGCGCGACCCAGCGGGGAGCCCCGGTCGGCTGCGGACTGGCGGGACGTGTCGTGGTCTCCACTGCGCTCACCCCTTCATTCACCCGTTTCCCTCACCTGCTTTCAGGCTGCACAGCAGAGGACGGTAACTGACGGTACGTCAGATATCCAGGGTCGGTCAGTTGTTCCAGGACTCGTCGTACGGGTCCTTCGGCGTCGGCACCGGGGTGGCCGCCGTGACGCGGAAGTACGGTATCGGGCCGTTGTTGACGGGGTCCTTGGTCTGCTGGGCGGTGTAAGTCCCGGTCACCTGGAGCCACTTGTCCGGCTGCAGGACCGGTGGGATCGTGCCGGTCAGGGCGATCTTCACCGGCTGGGCGTCCGCGGCACAGCAGTTGAGGGCCATCCGGACCAGATACGGGCTGCCGGTGCGGTCCAGTGCGACGAACCCGGTGACCTTGATCTGGCGGCCGTCGATGGAACGCCCGTGGTCGTAGACCGCGCGGCTCGCGTAGTCGACCACGGTGAGGTCGAGCGGGCCGGTCGCGGGCAGCCGGTTGTAGCCGTACGGCTGCTGCAGGGCCGTACCGGTGCGCATGGCGCTGTAGGAGCCGAGGGCCGGCGGGGCGACCAGGATGAGGGCGAGCAGAGGGAGGACGAGGAGCCAGGAGACCCGGGGTTCTCGGTGGACATGACCGTCCCCATGATCGTGGCCGTGACCGTCGCTGTGTCCGTCGCCGTGGTTCTCCTTCCGCCCCCGCCACTCGTACCAGACCGTCGCCAGCGCCGCCGCGATCAGGACCCCGCCGGACAGCAGCAACAGCGGCTGCAGTCCCGCCTTGACGTAGCGCAGGTACAGGTTGGTGAAGCCCGCGTGCAGCAGGGCCGCACCCGTGAGGAACAGGACCGCCGCCTGTGCCTGCCGGTTCACAGGAGCACCGCCCCGGTCAGGACCGCGCCGGCGATCGCGAGGGCGAAGGTGGCGGGGGCGAAACGCAGGGCGAAGCCCCGGCCGAACGTGCCCGTCTGCATCGCGAAGAGCTTGAGGTCGATCATGGGGCCCACGACCAGGAACGTCAGCTTGGCCGTGAGCGAGAACTGGGTCAGCGACGCCGCCACGAACGCGTCCGCCTCCGAGCAGATGGACAGCAGGACGGCGAGGATCGCCAGGGCCAGGATCGCGACCAGCGGGTTGGCCGCCGCCGTGCGCAGCCAGCTCGCCGGGGCGAGGGCCTTGAGCGTCGCGGCGGCCATCGCGCCGATGACCAGGAAGCCGCCCGCGTGCATCACGTCGTGCCGGACCGAGCCCCAGAAGGCGGCCCCCTTGCTCTGGCCGTCGTAGTGCGGACGCTCCGGCGGACGCAGCCAGTCGGTGCGGCCCAGGCGTTGCCACAGCCAGCCCATCACGCACGCCACCAGCAGGCTGCCGACGAAACGGGCGAGGACCATTTCCGGGTTGCGGGGGAAGGCGACCGCGGTCGCCGTCAGCACGATCGGGTTGATCGCCGGAGCGGAGAGGAGGAAGGCGAGAGCCGCGGCGGGGGTGACACCCCGGCGCACCAGCGCGCCCGCCACCGGCACCGACGCGCACTCGCAGCCCGGGAGCACCGCGCCCGCCAGCCCGGCGACCGGGACCGCCAGCAGGGGCCGCTTCGGCAGCGCGCGGGCGAAGAACGACGCCGGTACGAACACCGCGATCGCCGCCGACAGCAGCACCCCGAGGACGAGGAACGGCAGCGCCTGCACGAGCACGGCCACGAACACCGTCATCCAGCTCTGCATGACGGGTGCGGAGAGCGCCCCTCGGATGGGGCCCTGCAGCAGCACCAGCAGAAGCAGGAGCATGGTCAGGACGAGGGGAGACCTCGACTCGGACGGCTTCGGATCGGACGGTTTGGGATCGGACGGTTTGGAATCGGACGGTTTCAGGTCGGGTGGCCTCGTGGTGGGTGGGCCGCCCACCGGCTCATGGCTGTCCGCCCCCGCAGGGGCTGCTTTGGTGATGGCCACGGGCGAGGTACCTCCGGTGGTGGGGAAGGGCGCTGGTTTCCCTCCCCTTCCATACGGTGGAGAAGGCGCACCCGTTCAGTGACTACGGTCAGTTGCTTCTGGAACCGCCTCTTGCACCCTGGCACTCTTCTCACTCGTGGGGAGCGTTCCGAATCAGGGTGTGGCGAGTGGTGACGTGTCGGCGCACATGGTGGTGTGCGGCGACGACGGACTGGCGCATCGGCTGGCCGCCGAACTGCGGGGTGTGTACGGCGAACAGGTCACGCTCGTCGTCCCGCCCGCCGACCGCGGGGTGCGACCGCCGGTGGTCGGGCGCGCGCGGGCGACGACAGCGGCACTCCTCGACCGGGTGGTGAACGCGGCGGTCAACCGGGCGAACGGCGCCGCCGCCGAACCCGTCGTCGCAAACGCCCAGGTCGTGGAGGCCGCCGAGGCGACCGAGGAGGTGCTCGGCGCGGCGGGCGTGGAGCGGGCCGCCGCGCTGGCGCTCATGTACGACGACGACGAGACCAACATCCGTGCCGCCCTCACCGCCCGTCGGCTCAACCCCCGGCTGCGGCTCGTCCTCAGGCTCTACAACCGTCGGCTCGGCCAGCACATCGAGGAACTCCTCGACCAGGCCGCCGCGTTGGCGACCGGCGACGGCGGATCCTCGGGCAGCGACACGTCCACCACCGTGCTCTCCGACGCCGACACGGCCGCGCCCGCGCTGGCCGCCACCGCCGTCGCCGGCACCAGCAAGGTCGTACAGACCGACGGGCTGCTGCTGCGGGCGGTGGAACGGACGCCGCTCGTGGGGCAGTTGGCCCGGCCGGGGCTGGCCACGCTGGCGCTGCTGTCCGCGGACGGTGCCGACAACGGCGGCGAGCAGGGGCCGGAGCTGCTGCCCGACGCGGCGGCGGTCCGCGCCGCGACCGGCCGCGGCACCGTCGTACTGGAGCAGGTGTCGTACGCCGGGCCCCAACTGCCCCCGGCCCGCGGGTCGGTGGCGCTCTCCTCGCTGTTCTCGCGGCGGCTGCGGTGGTCGCTGGCGGGCATGGTCGGGTGCGTGGTGGCGCTCGCGGTGGCGTTGTGGCTGGTGACGCCGCGGATGCATCCGCTGAGCGCGTTCTATCTGACGCTGCTCGATCTCTTCGCCATCGACAACCCCGCCATCGGCGAGTCCGTCGGGCGGCAGATCCTTCAACTCCTCTCCGGGCTCACGGGGTTGCTGCTGCTGCCGGTTCTGCTGGCCGCGGTGCTGGAGGCGCTGGGCACCTTCCGGACCGCGGGCGCGCTGCGGAAGCCGCCGCGGGGGCTGGGCGGGCATGTGGTCCTCCTCGGGCTCGGCAAGATCGGTACGCGGGTGCTGACCAGGCTGCGGGAACTGCACATCCCCGTGGTGTGCGTCGAGTCCGACCCGGATGCACGGGGGCTGGCCACGGCGCGGCGGCTGCGGGTTCCTGTGGTGCTCGGGGACGTCACCCAGGAGGGCGTTCTGGAGGCCGCCAAGATCCACCGTGCGCATGCGCTGCTGGCGGTGACCAGCGCGGACACGACGAACCTCGAGGCCGCGCTGTACGCGCGGTCCGTGCGGCCCGATCTGCGGGTCGTGCTGCGGCTGTACGACGACGACTTCGCGACCGCCGTGTACCGGACGCTGCGGGCTGCTCATCCGCGTGCCTCCACGCGGAGCCGCAGTGTGTCCCATCTGGCGGCGCCCGCTTTTGCCGGGGCGATGATGGGGCGGCAGATTCTGGGGGCCATTCCGGTGGAGAGGCGGGTGTTGCTGTTCGCCGCGATGGATGTGGCCGGGCATCCGCAGCTGGAGGGGAAGACGGTTGCGGAGGCGTTTCGGGCGGGGGCTTGGCGGGTGCTCGCCTTGGACACGGGGGTGTCCTCCGGCGGGCGGCGGGAGGAGCCGGCCGCCGAGGAGGCGTATGAGGACGTGCGGGCGGTTGCGGGGTCGGGGCTGGTGTGGGATCTGCCGGATGGGCGGGTGCTGAAGGGGTCGGACCGGGTGGTGTTGGCGGCTACTCGGCGGGGGTTGGCGGAGCTGTTGGGGCGGCGGCCGCGGGAGCGGGCCGGGGCTTGAGCGGCACCCGGCGCCGGGGCTGGGGCGGGTGCGCTGACCGGCGCTGGCCGGGTGTCGCCTGCGCCCACCCGTGCCGCCCCAGCGGCACGACTGCCCGCAGGCCAGGCAGGCTACGACGGCACGACCGAGCGCAGGCTACGGTTGCGCCGCCGCAACGGCGCCAGTGCCCGCGGCTATGCCAACCGGGAGGCACCGCCCAAGTACCGCTCCGCGAACTCCAGTTCCAGTCGGACCTGCTTGATTCTCTCGTCCACCACCAGCGAACCGTGGCCCGCGTCGTAGCGGTAGACCTCGTGGGTGGCGCCGCGGGCCTCCAGGCGCTTGACGTAGTTCTCGATCTGGCGGATGGGGCAGCGCGGGTCGTTGACACCGGCCGAGATGTAGACCGGGGATCTGACCTGGTCGACGTAGGTCAGGGGGGACGAGGCCTCGAAGCGTTCGGGGACCTCCTCGGGGGTGCCGCCGAGGAGGGTGCGGTCCATGGCCTTCAGGGCCTCCATCTCGTCGTGGTAGGCCGTGACGTAGTCGGCGACCGGGACCGCGGCGATGCCGAGCGTCCAGGCGCCCGGCTGGACGCCGAGGCCGAGGAGGGTGAGGTAGCCGCCCCAGGAGCCGCCGGTGAGGATGAGGCGGTCGGGGTCGGCCAGGCCGGAGTTCACCGCCCACGCGCGGACCGCCTCGATGTCCTCCAGTTCGATCAGGCCGACGCGGTGCTTGAGGGCGTCGGTCCAGGCGCGGCCGTAGCCGGTGGAGCCGCGGTAGTTGACGCGGATCACTGCGTACCCGTGGTCGACCCAGGCCGCCGGGCCCGCCGCGAAGGCGTCGCTGTCGTGCCAGGTGGGGCCGCCGTGGATGTCGAAGACCGTGGGCAGGGGGCCCGAGACGCCCTGCGGCTTCTGGACCAGGGCGTGGATACGGCCGCCGGGGCCGTCCACCCACACGTCCTCCACCGGCACCGAGCCGGGGGACTTCATGCCCGGCGGGTCGAGGACGACGGCGCCCGTGGTCGAGCGGACCGCCGAGGGCTCGGCGGCCGAGGACCAGAGGTACTCCACGCTGCCGTCGGGGCGGGCCGTCGCGCCGGAGACCGTGCCGGGCGGAGTGGGGATCTCCGTCAGGGCGCGGCTCGCCAGGTCGTACCGGAACAGTCCGCTGCGGGCCTCGAAGCTGTGCACGATGAGCAGGCCGGTGCCGTCCGGGAACCACTCGGCGTTCACGTCACCGGGCAGCTCCAGGGCCAGGTCGGTCTCCTCGCCCGTCGCCACGTCCCAGACCAGGGGTTCCCAGCGGCCGCGGCGCTGGTGGCCGATGAGCAGCCGGGTGTCGCCCTCGACGGGGGCGAAGCCCAGGACCTCCAGGCCCAGTTCGTCCGTGCCGCCCTTGGTGTCGTCCAGCTCGGCGACCGCCGTGCCGTCGAGGCGCAGGACGCGCAGCGCGGAGTGCATGGCGTCGCCGTGCTCCGTGTGCTCGATGGCGATCAGCGAACCGTCGTGGGAGACGTCGCCGACGCCCGCCGACTCGCGGTGGCGGTAGATCTCCACCGGGGCCTCGCCGGTGCGCGCGAGATGGATCGTCGTACCGTCCTCGTCCGTGGAGCGGCCGACGATCGCCGTGCGGCCGTCCCGGGCAAGGGCCAGGCCCGCCGGGTACGAGGGCTCCAGGCCGGGCGCCGCGAGCTCGTCCGCACCGCCGGCGAAGGGCTGTCTGCGCCAGACGCCGAACTCGTCGCCGTCCTTGTCGTCGAACCACCAGATCCATGCGCCGTCGGGGGTGAGCAGGCCCTCCGTCGTGCCGTTCGGCCGGTCCGTGACCTGGCGCTGCCCACCCGTCGCCCGGTCCCAGGCGTACAGCTCGTACGTCCCCGTCGCGTTCGACACGAACAGGGAGCGGTCCGGTGCGTCCTCCGCCCAGTCGGGCAGCGACACCCGCGGCGCCCGGAAGCGCTTCTCCCAGTCCGGCATGTCCTCGTTCCGCTCCGGCGCGGCCGACCTGTTGCTCTCAGTCATGGCCCCATAGTGCCTGTCCCCACAGACAAATCGCTGGCGGGGCCCCCAGCCTGTGGATAACTTCTACCGGGCATTTACCGAACGCACGTCCAAGCAGGTCAGGATCCTCGACTCATGTCCGCTGCCAGCCCTTCCCCCAGCCCCTCCCCCACCCCGGCCGACTGGCGCGAGACCAACCGCGCCAACTGGGACGAGAGGGTCCCGCTGCACACCGCCGGCGACTTCTACGACCTCGACGGCTTCCGGGCCGGCAAGGACCCCCTGCGCCCCTTCGAACTGGCCGAGGTCGGCGACGTGACCGGTAAGTCGCTGCTGCATCTGCAGTGCCACATCGGCACCGACACCCTGTCCTGGGCCCGGCACGGCGCCGCCCGCGTCGTCGGCCTGGACTTCTCCGAACCGGCCGTCGCGGTCGCCCGCGATCTCGCCGCCGACCTCGGCCTCGGACCCGAGCGGGCGCAGTTCGTCGCGTCCGACGTATACGACGCGGCCTCCGCGCCGGCTGCGATGCCCGAGCCCTCGTACGACATCGTCTACACCGGCACCGGCGCGCTGTGCTGGCTGCCCGACGTCCGGCGCTGGGCCGAGACGGCCGCCGCCCTCGTGGCGCCCGGCGGATTCCTCTACCTCGCCGAGTTCCATCCGCTGACCGACGTCCTCGACGACGAGACCGGTTCACGGATCGTGCGGGACTACTTCGACCGCGAGCCGCAGGTCTACGACTTCCCCGGCACGTACGCGGCGGAGAGCACCGCAACCGTCCACAACCGGACCGTGCAGTGGACACACCCGCTCGGCGAGGTCGTCTCCGCGCTCGCCGCGGCGGGCCTGCGCATCGAGTTCCTGCGCGAGCACGACGTCTCGGTGTTCAGGCAGTTCGAGGCCTTCGAGGAGCGGGACGGCTACTTCCGCTTTCCGGCGGACCGGCCGCGCATCCCGCTGATGTACTCGCTGAGGGCGGCCAAGGGCTGACTGTCAGTGGCGGGATGCAGACTCGTCGACATGACCGATCTGCGCAAGACAGTCGAGACGTTCTGGGCCTCCGCCGACGCCCGGGACTGGGACACGTTCACAGGCACCCTCGCCGAGGACGTGGTATATACGCTCCCCCAGACCCGGGAACGGATCAGCGGGCGGGAGCGGTACGTGCAGTTCAACCGGGAGTATCCAGGTGATTGGCACCTGCGGATCGAGCGGATCGTTGCCGAGCCGGGACAGGTGGTCAGCTGGGCACACTTCACCGTGGGGCTGGAGGAGATGTACGCGATCTCCTTCTTCACTCAGGACGAGCACGGCCGCATATCCACCATCACCGACTTCTGGCCCGAGTCCTACGAACCGCCCGCGGGCCGGGACCACCTCGCCGAGCGGTACTGAACCCCGCGGCCCGGCCTGGCGCAGCGGCCCCGTACCGTTGAAGGCGTGTACCGGTTTCTGCTGACGCCCCGTTGGTGGGGGATCAACGTCTTCGTGCTGCTCGCCATCCCTTTCTGCATCTTCATGGGATCGTGGCAGCTGAGCCGGTTCGAGGACCGGGTGCAGGCCCACCGGGACGCGACGGAGCAGGTCACGACGGACCGGCACGAGACGGCCCGACCGCTGCGGGAGCTGCTCCCCGTGAACAAGGCGACGTCCGGCAGACAGGCCACCGCGACCGGGCGGTACGGCAAGCAGCTGCTCGTGCCGGACCGGCAGCTCGACGGCAAGCGCGGTTTCTACGTGCTGACGCTGCTGCGCACCGACGGCGGCAAGGCGCTGCCCGTGGTGCGGGGCTGGCTGCCGGGTTCCGCCGACGCGGCCAGGGCGCCCGCAGCGCCCACCGGTCAGGTCACCGTCACCGGTGCGCTGCAGGCGTCCGAGACGCCGGGGGACAACGGGGTGAGCGCCCAGGGTGGCCTGCCGTCCGGCCAGACCGCGGCGATCAGCTCGGCGTCGCTGGTGAATCTGGTGCCGTACGACGTGTACGACGCGTGGGTCACGCTGGACAAGGCCGATGCCGGGATGACCGCCGTGCCGGCTACGGCGCCCGCGGACTCCGGCCTCGACCTGAAGGCGTTCCAGAACCTGGGCTACACCGGTGAGTGGTTCGTCTTCGCCGGGTTCGTGGTCTTCATGTGGTTCCGGTTGCTGCGGCGTGAGGCGGAATTCGCGCGGGATGCGGCGATGGGGCTGGTGGCGGAAGAGGAGACGGTGACCGCCTGAGGCCGCCGGTCGGTAGTCTCAGCCCGTCCGGCGTTTGAGGACGAGGCCGTCCAGGCCGAAGCGGGGGTCTGGGGGCGGCAACCCCCGGTTACGACCCGGCCAGCACCCCGGTGTAGATGACCGTCCCCGCGCACGCGTTGGACACCGTCGCCGACACCGTGGGGGACCCGGCCGCCGTCGTGTGGGACACGACCACGCTGCCGTCCGCCGTGCCGTCCGCCGCCATCATCTGCGTGGTGACGCCGCTGTCCGTGCCGGTGGTGCCGGTGCCGGACGTGCTGCCGGCGTCGGCGGTCGGGGTCGGGGTGGGGCTCGCGGTGGAACCACCGTCGGTGGTGCCGCCGGTGGTGCCGCCCGTGGTGGGGCAGGTCTGGGAGGGAACCCAGGCGAACTTCTCCTCGTAGGCCGCGCCCGGCTGCAGCTGCAGCCCGGTGACCTCGGTGGACGGGTCGGGCAGCCCGGCCGCGGCGTCCCCGGACACATGCCGCGCCGAAGTGATCTTGGTGCTGTCCGCGGCACCCTGCGCGAGCGTGCTCACCGTCCCCGCCCCGCCGAGGGTGCAGGCGGAGGTGGAGATGTTGACGACGCGGAAGGTGCCGTAGACCACACCGCCGGCATCGGGGGCGGCGACGGACTGGGTGGGCGAGCCGAGCTGGTCGGCCGTGCACACGGGGGCGGCGGGGGCGCTCGTGGAGGCGGGGTTGGTGCTGCTGCCCGGGCCCGTACCGGGGCCCTTGCCGTCGCCCTTCGAGTCGCCCTTGCCCTTGCCCGGGGACTTTCCCGGGTTGCCGCCTGCGGTGCTCTCAGCGCCGCCCGCGTTTTTTCCCTGGCTCGCCCCGCCCTGGGCCTGCGAGGCCTGGCCGGCGACGGACGGGTTGACGTCGGAGCCGGTGGAGTTGGAGACGTGCCACAGGGCCGGGACGGCGGTGCCGATGAACAGCGCGGCGGCCGCCATGCCGACGACTGCCTGCCGCTTGCGGGCGCGTCGTGCGGGTACGGCCCGCCGCAGGAGGTCCAGCGTGCCGTCGCGCGGTTCGACCGTCTGCACCGCCTGGTGCAGCATCCTGCGCAGAGCCAGCTCGTCCGAGTCGAGCCCGTTCTCGGGGCTCTGGTCGTCGGGGCCGTGGTTCACAGTTCCGTTCCCAGCGTGCGATTGCTCTTGCTCTTGTGTTGCCGTCGGCTCGTGCCATGCGAAGGGCTCATGGCGCTCATGGGAATCACGTCCCTCGCCGTCCTTGTTCATGCCGGTTCCTCCATCGCGAGACGGAGGGCCGCGATGCCGCGGGAGCCGTACGCCTTGACCGAGCCCAGCGATATCCCGAGCGTCTCGGCGACCTGCGCCTCGGTCATGTCCGCGAAGTAGCGCAGCACCAGGACCTCGCGCTGGCGGCGCTGCAGGCCCTTCATCGCCTTGATCAGGGAGTCGCGCTCCAGCTGGTCGTACGCACCCTCCTCGGCACTCGCCATGTCGGGCATCGGCTTGGACAGGAGCTTGAGGCCCAGGATGCGGCGGCGCAAGGCGGAGCGGGAGAGATTGACGACCGTCTGACGCAGATAGGCGAGCGTCTTCTCGGGGTCGCGGACCCGTTTGCGTGCCGAGTGCACGCGGATGAAGGCCTCCTGGACGACGTCCTCGCAGGAGGCGGTGTCGTCGAGCAGGAGGGCGGCGAGACCGAGCAGCGAGCGGTAGTGCGCGCGGTAGGTCTCGGTGAGGTGGTCGACGGTCGTACCGGCCGCCGCTGTGTCCTCGGCGTAGTCGGCGCCGTCACGCTGATTCGGTATGCGGGCGGGCCGCGCTGCGGGCATGGGCGCGATCACCGGCATGCCGCCGGGCGCACCGGGCATGCGGGGTCGGAGCGACGGACGGGGTGGCCGTAGGGCCATACCGCGGGTCGCCGCCTGGAAGTCGAGAACCTCTGCCACGCCAGTTGGACACGCTCCCCCCCGTCAGGGTTGTACGTGCCGGGCGTCACTTTTGCGTCATGTGCCGCACTCGGCCGTCCGGTGTCAGGCAGCGCAACTGACCGTGCGTCAAACGCCCTCATGCCTACCCGCTCTTCCCCTATGTCACGAATGTTCGAGGCGTCCCCACGCCTCGCCGCGCATCCCCCGTGCCCCCGAAGGGCGCTCGCAAAGACGCTCCCCGCCCTTCGCGCGGTTGCGGAGAGCGGGGAGGGAAATCTTCGGACGTCTTGGTGGCCTGGGGCAAGTGGTACGAACCATTGACCGGGCCACACGCCGCCCACAGATCCTACAAATCAAACAGGCCACGGCCAGGGCTTTTCCGGCAGAAACCCCTTACTTGTACATGTGTTGCACGCAACACGGCACGTCATGGGAGCGCGACCACCGTCACGGCCCGTCACCTGAACTCGGTCGCCACCAGCTCCGCGATCTGTGCGGTGTTGAGGGCGGCGCCCTTGCGGAGGTTGTCGCCGCAAACGAAGAGTTCGAGCGCCGTGGGGTCGTCGAGCGCGCGCCGCACCCGGCCCACCCAGGTCGGGTCCGTGCCCACGACATCGGCGGGCGTGGGGAACTCGCCCGCGGCCGGGTCGTCGAAGAGGACGACTCCGGGGGCGGTCGCGAGGATCTCCCGAGCCCCGTCGACGGTGACCTCGCCCTGGAAGCGGGCGTGGACGGTGAGGGAGTGCGTGGTGACCACGGGTACCCGTACGCAGGTGACGGCGACGGGCAGCTTGGGCAGGCCGAGGATCTTGCGGGACTCGTCCCGCACCTTCATCTCCTCCGAGGACCAGCCGTCCTCGCGCAGGGATCCGGCCCACGGTACGACGTTCAGCGCGACCGGCTCCGGAAACGGCCCGGTGTTGTCGCCGACGGCCCGCCGCACATCCCCGGGGCTGGTCCCCAGCTCCGTACCGGCGACGAGGGACAGCTGCTGCCGCAGGGTCTCCACCCCGGCACGTCCCGCCCCGCTGACCGCCTGGTAAGAGGAGACCACCAGTTCGCGCAGCCCGAACTCGGCGTGCAGCGCGCCCAGGGCCACGATCATGGAGAGGGTCGTGCAGTTGGGGTTGGCGATGATCCCGCGGGGCCGGCGGCGGGCGCAGTGCGGATTGACCTCCGGGACGACCAGCGGCACCTCCGGGTCCATCCGGAAGGCGCCCGAGTTGTCCACCACCACCGCGCCCTTGGCGGCGGCGATCGGCGCCCAGTGCGCGGACACCTCGTCGGGTACGTCGAACATGGCGACGTCGACCCCGTCGAAGGCCTCCTCGGTGAGGGCCACCACCTCGACCTCCTGACCGCGCACGGCCAGCTTGCGGCCGGCCGAGCGCGGTGAGGCGATCAGGCGGATCTCGCCCCAGATGTCCGCGTGCTGGGACAGGATCTGGAGCATGACCGTGCCGACGGCTCCGGTCGCTCCCACGACCGCGAGCGTCGGCCGTACGGGCCCGGGCATCAGCGTCCGGTGCCGCCGTAGACGACCGCCTCGGCGGTGTCGGAGTCGAGGCCGAAGGCGGTGTGCACGGCGCGCACGGCCTCCGGCACGTCGTCGGCGCGGGTGACGACCGAGATACGGATCTCCGAGGTCGAGATCAGCTCGATGTTCACGCCGGCGTCGGACAGCGCCTCGAAGAAGGACGCCGTGACACCCGGGTTGGTCTTCATACCCGCGCCGACCAGCGAGATCTTGCCGATCTGGTCGTCGTAGCGCAGCGAGTCGAACCCGATGGCCGTCTTCGCCCGCTCCAGGGCGTCGATGGCCTTGCGGCCCTCGGTCTTGGGGAGGGTGAAGGAGATGTCCGTCAGCCCGGTGGAGGCGGCGGACACGTTCTGCACGACCATGTCGATGTTGATCTCGGCGTCGGCGATGGCGCGGAAGATCGAGGCGGCCTCGCCCGGCTTGTCCGGGACGCCGACGACCGTGACCTTGGCCTCCGAGGTGTCGTGCGCGACACCGGAGATGATGGCCTGCTCCACCTTCTTGTCCCCTTGCTCGATCGGCTCACTGCTGACCCAGGTGCCCTGCAGTCCGCTGAAGCTGGACCGGACGTGGATCGGGATGTTGTAGCGGCGGGCGTACTCCACACAGCGGTGGAGCAGCACCTTGGAGCCGGAGGCGGCGAGCTCCAGCATGTCCTCGAAGGCGATCCAGTCAATCTTCTTCGCCTTCTTCACCACACGCGGGTCGGCGGTGAACACGCCGTCGACGTCGGTGTAGATCTCGCACACCTCGGCGTCGAGGGCCGCGGCCAGCGCGACGGCGGTCGTGTCGGAACCACCGCGACCGAGCGTGGTGATGTCCTTCTTGTCCTGGCTGACGCCCTGGAACCCGGCGACGATGGCGATGTTGCCCTCGTCCACCGAGTCACGGATACGGCCGGGCGTGACGTCGATGATGCGGGCTTTGTTGTGAACGGAGTCGGTGATGACGCCTGCCTGGCTGCCGGTGAAGCTCTGGGCCTCGTGACCCAGGTTTTTGATCGCCATGGCCAGCAGTGCCATGGAGATCCGCTCTCCGGCGGTCAGCAGCATGTCGAACTCACGCCCGGCCGGCATCGGAGATACCTGCTCGGCGAGATCGATCAGCTCGTCCGTCGTGTCGCCCATCGCGGAAACGACCACGACCACCTGGTGGCCGTTCTTCTTCGCTTCCACGATCCGCTTGGCGACGCGCTTGATGCCCTCGGCATCGGCTACGGAGGAGCCTCCGTACTTCTGCACGACAAGGCCCACGTGCGCTCCTCGCTCAGTCCGTGTCTTTCCGCACGTACGCATGAGTACGGCGGTCGGTTCAGTCTAACGAGCGTCCGAAAACGACCTTGGGGATACCAGATGGTGAGATTCGGGCGCTCCGGGAGGGCATCTGCCCGGTCGCAGGCCCCGTACGCGGGAAGTGGTGCAGGTCACCTCACCCCTCCCCGCACCTTCGGATCGAACAGAATCCAGCAAACCTGGATCTTGGCCGGAAATTCCCCCGTACTGATGATCGAAATTCTGTATCGTCCGAGCCGACCATCACTGAACGGGGGAGATCTCCATGATTCGTCGTGTCTCGCTGGCCGTCGCCGCCTCTGCGGCCGTCGGTTTCTCGCTTCTCTCGGTTCCGGCTCACGCAGTCGGCACCCAGGCGCCCACCCCGGTGGCGCAGAGGTCGGGAGACCATGTCAAGTGCACCTCGCTGGACAACGGGCAGCTCTGCATCGTCATGCAAAACAGTCCGCAGTCCATCACCACCATCTACACCAAGAAGGACGGCGACTCCATCAAGGCGCACCTGGGGTACCGCATGCGCGGTACGTCGACGTACGACAAGCTGGAGAAGATCGACAAGAACGACCGCGCCACCAGCACCTGGACCATGAGCTGGCCCTGCAATTCGGCCGTCGGCCTGCTCAAGCTCGAGAACGGCAAGGTCTACGAGACCCCGTCGGCGACCTTCCCGGGCTGCTGACGAGGTAACACGGTCGGCCGGGGCCGGCACCCGCCGCCCACCACGCCACCCTTGAGGGGCCCGCCAGGTGCGGGCCCCTTTCGCGTGCCCGCGTCGGCCATGGGCGTCCGACTCTTGATCGACAGGCGGCTCCACGACCATCGTCTTTAAGTTTCAACCACTATCGTTCGGCTGTGCGCGTACTGCTGGTGGAAGACGACGAACCGGTCGCCGAGTCGCTCCGGCGCGGACTGCTGCGTTACGGCTTCGAGGTGGCGTGGGTCACCACGGGCGGCGACGCGCTGCGCCACGAGGCCCCCTACGACGTCGTCCTGCTCGACCTCGGCCTGCCCGACACCGACGGCCTGGACGTCTGCAAGGCGCTGCGCGAACGCGGCGACGTGCCGATCATCGTGATCAGCGCGCGCAGTGACGAGACGGACCGGGTGGTCGGGCTGGAGCTCGGCGCGGACGACTACGTCTCCAAGCCGTTCGGCGTGCGGGAGGTCATCGCCCGGATACGAGCCGTGATGCGCCGTGTCCAGTCCCGCACCCCCGCCGCCGAGGCCGCCGGCCCCGACCGCTACGGCACCCGCCTCACCGTCGACCGCAAGGCGGCCCGCGTCCACCTGGACGGCGAGGAGGTGACCCTCGCCCCCAAGGAGTACGACCTGCTGGCCTTCCTCACCGAGGAGCCGGGCGCGCTGATGTCCCGGGAGCAGATCATGGAAGCCGTCTGGGACGCGAACTGGTTCGGGCCGACCAAGACGCTCGATGTGCATGTGGCGGCGTTGCGGCGGAAGTTCACGGGGATCATCACCATCGAGGCGGTGCGCGGGGTCGGTTTCCGGCTGGAGATCGTCAAGGACGCCGAGGCGCCATGAACCGCCAGCTCATCCGCAGTTACATCCTGCTCGTCGCAGTCGCCATCCTGCTGTTCACCGTGCCGGTGGCGTTCACGCTCACCAAGCAGCTGCGCGACGACACCAAGGCGTCACTCATGCGCGAGGCGACCACCATGGCGCAGCTGCTGGGCAACGGCGACAAGGCGTCGTGCCAGGCACTGACGACGATGGCCAAGGCGTACGCCGAGGAGAACAAGAAAGACGAGGTCCAGGTCACGGCCACCGACCAGTGCGCGGCGGCCGTCCCGCGTCCCGCGGGGGACGCGGCCCTGACGAAGGCGCTGGAGCAGGGGCGGTCGACCACCGACTGGGGCTCGCAGTTCATCTGGGGCCGCAACCTGGTGATCACGGAACCCGCGACGAACGACGACCGGGTCGTCGGCGCCGTACGGATCGTCTACTCCACGTCGAGCCTCACCCACAGGCTGTGGACGATCTGGGCGTTTCGAGCGGGCCTTGCGGTGACGGTGCTCGGTGTGGCGGCACTGATCGGCGCGGTCGCGGCTCGCCGGATCACCGCCCCGCTGCGCGAACTCAACGGCATGGCAAGCAAGTTCAGCGACGGCGACCTGACCGCCCGCTCCCCGGTGACGGGCCCGCCGGAGACGCAGACGCTCGCCCGCACTCTCAATCAGGGCGCGGAACGCCTCGACACCCTGGTGGCGTCCCAGCGGATCTTCGTGGCGGACGCCTCCCACCAACTTCGCACCCCCCTCACGGCGTTGAGGCTCTCGCTGGACAACATCGCGGACGGGGTGGACGACGAGTTCGTACGGGAGGACGTGGAGCAGGCGACCGCCGAAGTGGTCCGGATGAGCCGGCTGGTCAACGGCCTGCTGGTGCTGGCGAGGGCGGAGGCGAAGGTGACCGCGGCCGAACCCCTGCCCCTGGCGGACATCGTGGAAGAACGCCTGTCGGTGTGGAGACCGGCCGCCGACGAGCGCGGAGTCACCATCGCGCTCGGGGGGAGTGGTGTCGACGGCCGGCCGTCTGTGCTGGCCAGTCCCGGTCATCTGGACCAGGTGCTGGACAACGTGCTCTCGAACGCGCTGGAGGTCTCGCCGGACGGCTCCACGATCACCGTCCAGATCGAACCGAAGGGCGCCGAAGTGCTGCTGTCGGTTCTCGACCAGGGCCCCGGCATGACCGACGCGGAGAAGTCCCGCGCCTTCGACCGCTTCTGGCGCGGCCAGGGCCTGACCGGGCGCTCCGGTTCGGGCCTCGGCCTCGCCGTCGTCAAGCAGTTGGTGACCGACGACGGCGGGACCGTGGCCCTGCGGGATGCGCCCGGGGGCGGGCTGGAGGTCAGGATCAGCCTTCGGGCATCTTCGAGGAGTGGTGGTTGACGATCAGCCACTTGCCGTCCCGCTTCTCGTACTCGTACGTGTAGCGGGCCTTGACGACTCTCTTCTCGCCGGTCTCGTGGTCGGTGAGCGTGAACCGGTAGACACCGGTGTCGATGGCGGAGTTGTCGTCGAGGACGTTGACGATGGTCTGGATCTTCTTGCCGACCGGCTTGTTCTCCAGGAAGTGCTGGAAGTAGTCGACGATCCCGGCGCGGTCGGTCCGCACCTTGTTGGAGACGGTGGGCAGCAGGACCGCGTCGTCCGCGTACAGGTCCGCGACCTTCTCCGGGTCGCCGGTCTGCAGCGTCTTGTTCCAGGTGTTGAACAGCCCGGCTATCTGCTTCTTGCTCGCCTTCGGGGCGGGGTCGGAGCCGGCGACGCCGACTCCGGCAGCGAAGGTACCGACGGCGGCGAGGGCGGTGGCGGTGACGATGGCTACGCGCTTGCTGAGGGAACGACGGGTCATAGCTGTCTCCAGTTTCGGTGCGGTTCCGGGTGCTTGACCTCCCTGCCGGGGGAGTGACTCCAGGCTCGCTTTTCACTGGTTAGGGCCCGTGCAACGGTCGTACAGCGCAGATCCAGGACCCATCCAACTCACGTGGAGTGACCACTTGATCACGACGGACGTACTGCTGGCGGGCATCGTGCTGCTCGGGTCCTCCGTGCAGTGGCTGACCGGCATGGGGTTCGCGCTGGTCGCCGTACCCGCACTGGTGCTCCTGCTCGGGCCGGCCGAGGGAGTCGTGCTCGCCAACTGCGCGGCGGGGGCCATCAGCGTCGTGGGCCTGGCGGGCGGCTGGCGGCGGGTGCGGCCGGGGGCGATGGTGCCGCTGTGCGCGGCGGCAGCGTGCACGGTACCGGCGGGGGCCTGGCTGACCCGCCAACTCCCCGAACCCGCACTGATGTTGGTGATGGGCGGGCTGGTGACGGTAGCCGTGCTGCTGGTGATGCGGGGCGCGCGGGTGCCTGCCTTGCGGGGCACGAAGGGGGCCGTCGCGGCGGGCGCGGTAGGCGGGTTCATGAACTCGGCGGCGGGGGTGGGCGGGCCGCCGGTGTCCTTGTACGCGGTCAACGCGGGTTGGACGGTACGGGAGTTCGTGCCGAACGCGCAGTTCTACGGCGTGGTCGTGAACGCGTTCTCGGTGGCGGCGAACGGGGTGCCGGAGCTGGGCGGGGCGCGGTGGGGGTGGGTCATCGCCGCGATGGTTGTGGGGGCGGGGGTCGGCAGGGGGCTCGCGGAGCGGATACCCGAGGGGCGAGCCCGCCTGCTGGTGTTGGGGCTGGCGTTGGCGGGTGGGGTCACGGCTGTGGGCAAGGGGTTGTGGGGGCTGTGAAACGTCCGCCGGTTGTCGCTCGAGTCGTCCGAACCGGCCACGCTCGCCCAGCGTTCAGCCGTGTTGACATCGACCACACCGCTGGACATCAACTCCACCGCACCCATGAGGCACAGCCCAACACCCGCCTGGCTCAACGTCTTTCACCGACTATGTGGAGCGTGATCCCGCTCGGGACATCACAGTGCAGCCAATCAGACCGGCCGCATCGCATTCCGCAGCTCCCGCGCCACGCCGAACACATCGACCCTCCCTGCACCGGAGGCCTCGACCAGATCACCGAGGAGTACCGGCGAGGGCAGCGTCTTCGCCCCCGCCACGCGGAGATACGAGCGCGTGGCCGCAGCCGCGTAGAACTCGTTCATCGGCGACTCCAGTGGCGGGCAGACCGCCAGGGTGTGCAGGAACGCGGCGGCCCTCCAGGCAATGTCCGGCGCGGGCTGTTCCGCGACGAGCACCAGGTCGTTCTGGTGTCGCGCAACGGCGGCGATCAAGCCGGAGGGGTCCCAGACCGCCGGGTCCGAAGGCAGGTGGTGGGCCATCGCCTCCCACGCCCACTCCATGGTGATCTTCACGTGACCGACTCTCTGGGCGGCCCCTGCTTCCCGAACCGCTCCTGAAAGTAGTCCCAGTGCTCGGCGAACTCCTCGACCCCGGCCAGGAACTGGTCGCGGTCCTCGTCGAGTTCCCGCTTGACCACGTCCGTGATCAGCGCCGTGACCGTTGTCCCCTCGGCAGCCGCGCGCGCCTTGAGGCGGTCATGGAATTCCTCGTCCAGACGAATGGTGACGTGTCGCGACATGAAATCACTGTACAGCGGTAACGCTGTACACGCCTCCGCTACCCGGTACATCACGTCTCCTCCTTCCTGCCGGCATCAGGCGGTACCGGCCGTCGACCGGATCGAAGAACACCGTCGCCGAGCGGTCGGCCCGGTCAACCACGAGGTGGACGGGGCAACGGTGACTGCCATCAAGACCCCGCCGGGATCCGCCCATTCATCGCAGTCGACGAAGTAGTCAGCCGGTGCCAGCCGCCGCACAGTTTCCCGTGGCACCCCGACCGGAACACCCAGCGCGCTCACCGCAGCCCCGCCGCACGGCGCAGGGCCTCGACTCGCTCGGTGACGTCGATGACCTCGTCGGCACCCGGCAGTCCGCCATCGCGAGGCCCTGGGAGGAACGTCTGCGGAACGGGCTCGTACAACGGCCCCTCCGCCTCGCACAGGGCGATGCACTCGCGGCACAGCCCGTTCACGATCTCGACGGTGCGTTCGTCCGCGTCGCACAGGCCGCAGGCCATGATCACGCGGCTCACGTAGGAGCGGCGGGCGGCCTTCTGCCGTACCTTTGCCTTCTTCGGGGGCAGCATCGGGGGCATCTTGTCCTCCAGTCGTTTGCGGGCGAACCCGCCTGGGTTGTCGACGACGGGCGGGAGCCCGTCGGTCAGGGCCTTCGTGATGTCGTACGTCGTCGCGCCACGCGCCAGCCATGCCGCGGCCTTGGACTCAAGGGACCGGCACTCGTCGTCGGACAGGGACATACGGGCGTCGAAAGCGCGGAGTTCTGCGAGGGTCAGGTAGGCGGTGCTGGGCTGCTCGGCGGCCTCTTCGTCCGGCTCGGGCTGTCCGGCTTCCGGGGAGGGTTCCGGCTCTTCCTCGACCCGGGCCAGCCCCGGCTGGTAGCGCTCGGTCACGTCCTTGCCGTCGCGGTCCCGCGCGAAGTCGGCCCACCACTCTTCCGACCTGCGAGTACGTGACCAGTACGTACGCGTCACCCACCGCATCGAGGTGTCCTCAAGGACGATGTGTTCCTTGATCCAGCGCAGATGGCCGGCGAGGGTGATGCGGCCGAGTGAGGTGCGTACCGCCTGCTGACCGTAGTGGGGATGCTCCGCCGCGATGGCCTTGTAGCCCATCGCGTGGCCCTCTTCGAGGTGGTCGACGAAGACAGCGATCTCGCGATCGCGGGGGCTCAGGTGTGCGAAGTCCGGGTCGGCGTGCGGGTCTTCGTCACCTACGGCGCGTTTTCCGTAGCCCGATTTGGCCATGGGGTGCGACGGGGACGGCAGCGCAGGACTAGGGTGGGCGTAAGCCACGGTTGGGGCTCCTCGATTGGTAGGAATTGAGGTTTCTCGACCCGTAGGTCAGGCCCCGGAGCCGGTGTTGGCGCACCGACCGGGGCCGAACTATTTGGTCGTTTGCCGCGAACCTAGAGCCGCTTTACGTTCCGCTGCAAGCCGATCACGGAAAGTCACCCATTCGAGGTACGACGCCTCAACTCACGTACAGACTTGGTTGGTTGGGTTGGATTTTCAACCAGACCACAAGCCCAAAAACCCATAGGAGGAGCTCGAAGCCCGCGGCTCAAGCCCCGGGCTGAACTGCGGAAACGAAGGCCGCCCAGGCGGGGGCGGCGACCCGGAGCTCGGGGCTCGCGGGGATCTTGGAGTCACGAACGTGGATGGCGGTGGCGAACGCGACTTCGACGCAGTTGCCGCCCTCGTTGTCGCTGTAGCTCGACTTGAACCACTTCAGCTGGTCGCTCACGACTGATTCACCATCCGCTCGATGAAACGGGCCGACTCATCGGGGTCGAGAGCCCTCGTGCGGATCATGCTAAGCCGCTCGGTCACACGGCTGACAACCCCCGGATCCGCCGAAAGCTCGCTGGCGAACGAGCCTTCTGTGAAGGCGAATCGCTCATGGTCACGTGTCTCCAGCAGAACCATGGGCCCCATGAGCGCGTCGCTGAAGGCCCGCTCGAACGGGAGCACCTGCACCACCGCATTGCGCAGGCCCGCCACCTCCCGTAGGTGGCGCAGCTGTTCGGCGTCCACCAGAGGACTGCACAGCACGGCCTCGTAGAGGACAAAGCTCAGCCCCACGGGCGGCTTCCGCTGGTTGAGGACCGCCTGCCGGTCCATGCGAGCGGCAACGCGCTCCTCCACCGTCTCCTCGTCCAGCGGTGGGATGCGGTTGTCGATGAGCGCCCGCGCGTACCCCTCCGTCTGCAACAAGCCGGGCACGAGGGCGACTTCGTACGACCAGATACTGGTCGCCTCCTTCTCCCGCTCCATGAAGTCCTGCGCCCGCGCAGGGAACCGCTCCCGGTTCATGAACTCCTTGGCGGCGCTCAACATCCCCCGCGCATCGCAGAGTTCGTCCGCCACGTCCAGCACGCGGGAGGTCGGCCTGCGTACCCCGCGCTCCATGGACGTGATGGTGTCCGGGGAGTAGTTGGCGGCGGAGGCGAGTTTCTCGCGCGTGACGTCCGCCTTCGTTCGCCACCGCTTCAGTTGGTCACCGGTGTATCGCCAGGCGACAGGCGGCTGGGAGTTGGAGTTGTTGGACTGCCCCGACACGACGCGCACCTCCGACCGGTACACCTGGAGTGCATCACTCCAGGTGTACCGAGCGTAGCCCCGCGGTGACAGCTATGGGACGGGGTTCAGGGAACGGTCAGCACCAGCTGGACTAGCTGGTGACGCGGTAGGCGCTGACCCAGCCGCCGATGGCGTGGTAGCCGGATCCGTCGATGGTGATCGAGCCCCCGGTGCAGTCGGCGTTGTCCCACAGCTCCACCTTGACGTCGGCGCCGTTGGCGCGGGCGGAGCGGACGTTGTCGTTCCAGTTGTCGCCGACGTAGTGGCACTCCCCGGTGTTTCCGGTGAACGTCGTGTTCGGGCCCTCCCAGTCGGTGTCCGAGTAGGCGGTCCAGCTGCCGGTCGACAGACGGGCGTGGGAGGACGAGGACGTGAGGGCCTGGGCGGATGCCGGGTAGGCGGTGACGGCCGTGGCGGCCAGGACCGCGGCCGTGGCCGCGAACGTGCGCAAGACGGGCATGACGTCTCCTTCGATGACAGGGTTGTGGCCGTGCTCCGCTGCCTGCCAGGCCTCTTCGAAGCCCCCGTTGTACGACCGCAGCGTCGCTGGTCTGTCACCGAAGATCGCAGCCCGGAACATGCCCCGGCAACGCCCTTCGATCCTGCTCGAATCCGCGCCGGATCGGGCTGCTCGACCGGATCGCGCTAGTTGCCCGACCCCATGCCCAGTGGCCCGCCGATCTCCTCCGCCATGACCTTGCCCGCCTCGAACTCCAGCGTCTCGTCGCCCATCGGCGTCTGGTCCGTGTCCAGGCCGTCCAGTTCCTCAAGGGGCTGGTTCAGGCGGACATGGGCCACCACCGACTGCAGGGCGCGCAGGGTTGCCGAGGCCGTCGAGCCCCAGTTGGAGAAGTAGGAGAACTGCCACCACCACAGGGCTTCCGTGGTGCGGCCCGCGCGGTAGTGGGCCATGCCGTGGCGGAGGTCGGTGATGACGTCGGTGAGGTCGTCGGAGATACGGGCCGGGACCGGGGCCTTGCGCGGCTCGTAGGGGTCGAAGACCTCCGAGTAGACGTCGATCGGGTCCAGGAGGCGGGCGAGGTTCTCGCGGAGTTCGTCCACGTCGACGTCCGGGCCCGTGTCGGGCTCGTAGCGCTCGTCGGGGACGATGTCCTCGTGCGCGCCGAGGCGGCCGCCGGCCAGGAGGAGCTGGGAGACCTCCAGGAGAAGGAAGGGGACGGCCGAGTCGGGCTCGTCGCCCTTCGCCACCTCCGTGACGGCCACCAGGAAGCTCTCTACCTGGTCCGCGATCTGGACCGCGAAGTCGTCCGGGTCCTGCGTCGCGTCATGCAGCGTGGCGTCAGACATCTAGGAGTCGTCTCCCCTCGAAGGCGCGGCCGAGGGTCACCTCGTCCGCGTATTCCAGGTCTCCGCCCACCGGGAGGCCGCTGGCCAGGCGGGTGACCTTGAGGCCCATGGGCTTGATCATGCGGGCGAGGTAGGTCGCTGTGGCCTCGCCCTCCAGGTTCGGGTCCGTGGCCAGGATCAGTTCCGTGACCGTCCCGTCGGCCAACCGCGCGAGAAGTTCCCGTATACGGAGGTCGTCGGGACCCACACCCTCGATGGGGCTGATCGCGCCCCCGAGTACGTGGTAACGGCCGCGGAACTCGCGGGTGCGCTCGATGGCCACGACATCCTTGGGTTCCTCGACCACGCAGATCACCGACGGGTCGCGGCGGCTGTCGCGGCAGATGTTGCACAGCTCTTCCTGTGCGACGTTGCCGCAGGTCGCGCAGAAGCGGACCTTCGCCTTGACCTCCATCAGGGCCTGCGCGAGCCGCCGTACATCCGTCGGTTCCGCCTGCAGGATGTGGAAGGCGATCCGCTGGGCGCTCTTGGGACCGACGCCGGGCAGCCGCCCCAGCTCGTCGATCAGGTCCTGCACCACGCCTTCGTACACGGACTGCCGTCCTTCCCGGGGTTCCTTACAAGTACGTACGGTAGTTGGCCCACGCCCCTCTTAGAAAGGCAGGCCCGGGATACCGCTGCCGCCGCCCAGGCCCTGGGCCAGCGGGCCCAGCTTCTGCTGCTGGAGGTTCTGGGCGTTCTCGTTGGCCGCCTGGACCGCCGCGACGATCAGGTCCGCCAGCGTCTCGGTGTCGTCCGGGTCGACCGCCTTCGGGTCGATCTTCAGAGCGCGCAGCTCGCCGGAGCCGGTGACGGTGGCCTTCACCAGGCCGCCGCCCGCCTGTCCGTCCACCTCGGTCTGCGCCAGTTCCTCCTGCGCCCGCTGCAGGTCCTGCTGCATCTTCTGGGCCTGCTGGAGCAGCTGCTGCATATTGGGCTGGCCACCACCGGGAATCACGATCAGCTCCTGGTTTCGTACGGCTGTATGGGCGAGGTCTTCCCGCCTGCCCTGAGCCTACGTGGTCCAGGCAGCCATCGCCCCAGCACTCTTTCGAGTGAGGTGTTGCCGAGTCCTATACCTGATCAAGCCCCTCTTCCGGGCGGAATAGAGGTGAATTCGGGGGCTCAGCCACCCATTGGGCGGTAGGAAGGGTCGGGCACATCAGGATCGGGTGTCACGCAACGTGTTCGGTCGTGGTCAGCCTCGTGATCAGTCTCGTGATCAGCGTCGTGATCAGTCGTGATCAGTAGGGAGTGCCGTGTGGGTCAGCCGGAGATGCAGCCCGAGGGGCCGGCTCAGGACGGGCGGGGCGAGGGAGCGGCCGGACTGCGGCCGGGCGATCTGATCGGGCGGTCGTTCCCGCTGGGGGACTGGGGCGAGCCGGCCGAGCGGCTGCACGAGCTGTATCTGTGGGTGGAGCGAGGGGCGCTGCAGACGGCGGCCTGGTATCTCGCGGACCGCGTGTGGAAGCGGCGGACCGCGCGGGCGCTGCGCACGGGGGCCGCACTGGGGGCAGTGACCGGGGCCGCGCTGCCGCTGCTGGATCTGACCGGGGTGATCGCCGGGCTGGCCGCCTGGGGGTATCTGGCGCTGCTGTTCGCCGTGGCGTGTGTGGCCGTGGACCGGTTCTTCGGTGTGACCTCGGGCTGGATAAGGGATGTGGCGACCGCGCAGGCCGTGCAGCGGCGGCTGCAGGTGCTGCAGTTCGACTGGGCCTCGGAGAGTGTGCGGGAGGTGCTGGGGCCCGCGGAGGGCACGGCGAGCGAGGCCACCGAGCGGTGCCTGTCGGTGCTGCGGCGCTTCTCGGAGGACGTGACGGAGCTGGTGCGCGCGGAGACGGCCGACTGGATGGTGGAGTTCCGGACCGGCTCGGCGCCGATGGGGATCCAGTCCGCGTCGGCCGGGGGCGGTCGGCAGGAGATGAGCAGCGCGCAGGGGCGCTTCCCGCTGCCTCCGGGGGCGGGCTCGCGCCCGAACATGCCGCGCCAGCGGCCGCCCGAGCCTCGGTGACAGCCGGTGCCCCGCTGTTCCGCCGGGGCGTCCGACGCACGCAGGAGGGAGGCGTGAGGAGGAAACGAGGCGCGTGTGAAAGATATCGAAGCGCTTCACATAACGCGTTGTGATCCGACGACACCTGTCGGTATCCTCCAACATCCTTTAAGGAAAGGCCTGTTGGCGACGTTGGGGGCTTTTGCATGGCTGCGGCGCACGACGACCTCGACGGTTTCCCGGACGACAGCAAGGCCGACGTCTTCGTACAGCGGTTCTCGACGGCGGTGGCTCCCGCGAACCGCGCTCACCTGGCCACGAAGCCCCCGATGATCCTGCTGCGCGTCCCGGGCGACCGCGACGCCTACGAGGCAGGTACCCACCGGGTCGTCGAAGCCCTTCGCCGGGCCCTAGACCAAAGGGGACCGCTCGTTCCGTATGCGCATCTCGGCGCCGCGGAGGAGGACGACGTGCTGTTGTCCGAGCGCGCCGGGCTCGTGCTGCAGGACGCGCCGCCGGAGCACATGACGCCCGACCGGTTCCCGCACTTCACCCTGATCTGCGATCTCGTCGACTACATCCGCAGGGACATCCGCGCGAACCCGCAGCTCTGGCCGGGCTCACATGCAAGGCAGCTGCGCGAGTACGCCTGTGACCAGCAGAAGGCCAACAAGCGCGGCCTGTTGGGGGTGCTGCCGAAGAGCGGTCCGCCGCCGGGGAGCCTCAAGGACTGGCTGCTGCTCATCTGCTGGCTGTGGGCTACCAGCAACCTGCCCCGCCGGCTCTGGTCGGACTGGATGTCCCGCCGGGTGATGCGCCGCTGGCTCGGCGACCAGCCGGTGGCAGACGGCGGCAGCAAGCTCTTCCGCGTGGTCGACCACGTCGCCAACCTGCAGTCCACGCGCCTCAAACGGCCCGCCGACGACCCGCGCCACGAGGAGGCGCTGCAGGAACTCGACCAGCTCGTCACCCGCGCCCTCCTGGAGGACCTGCGCACGCCCAAGGTCGGCGGACTGCCCCTGCCCCGGCGCAGGCGCCGCACCGCGCGTCCCGTACTGCTGGTGGAGCTGCCTCCGGCGGGCGCGACGGGCTCCCGCGCGGCCGAGCGCTTCCTGCGCGCCCTGCACCAGGCCCGCGCCACCATGAGGGACCCCAAGGATCCCGGGCCGCTCGTCATCGCCGTGGGGCAGCCGTCCGAGGCGCTGCTGAACGACCTGGGCAATCCGGGCGAGAGTAATTTCTCGCAGGCCGGGATGCATCTCAGCCAGAAGGACGGGCCACCGGTTCTGGTGACCTTCGACGAGAACGCGCTGCGCGGCCCGGGCATCCCCATCCCTCCGGTCGAGATCGACCGCCGTTTCAAGACCAGCTGGCGTACCACGACGTCGCTTCTCGCGGGCGGACTGGCACTGGCACTTGTCGGCGGGGGGCTGGCGGTCGCCGAGGCCCTCGGTCCCACCCCGGACACCTCCTGCGTCGGCGGCAGCGAGTCCGTGGCCGAGTCCGCCCGCCGCTCCCCCATCCCCCTGGACCCCGGTGGCTGGTACAAGGCGGCCCAGAACGCGATCGACAGAGAGAACGCGCGTGTCCTCAACTACGAAAGACAGGGCCGGACCGTACGAAGGGTCGTCGTGTTCGTCTCCAACAGCCCGACGAACGAGAACGACGTCCGCTTCGACGGCACCATCCCCGAACTGCGCGGCATCGCGATGTGGCAGAACACGCTGAACACCAACGCCCAGTCCGACCAGTCCGCGGTCCCCCTGTACGTCGCCGTACGCCGCACCGGCGAGGGGTTCCGCAACGCGGTCGCCGCGGCGCGCGACCTCGTCACCGAGGTCAGGGCCGAGCGACCGGGCACGAAGGGATCCGACAAGGTCGTCGGCGTCCTCGCGTACGCGCAGAGCCGGGAGGAGACCCGCGCCGCCCTCGACGTACTGGGCCAGGCCCGGATCCCCACCATCGGCACCACCGCGACCGCCGACGAGATGCTGTCAGGCGCCGCGGGCCGCAGCTACTGGCCCTTCACTCCGAGCAACAGCCGCGAGGCCAGGATCGAGTCGTCCTTCGCGAGCCGGAAGAACATCGTGGCCCGGGCGGACAACCCGAACGCGTGCACGCCCGCCAAGAACGCCATCGTGATCGAGAGCTCCGCCGACCTCTACAGCGGCAGCCTCGCCTCGAAATTCCTGGCGGACTTCCCCGGCACCCACCAGATCTTCAACTTCAACCAGGACGACGACTTCGACCCCCCGGCGCCCGACGGTGCCGAGAACCAGTCCAACCCCGACGCGCTGGCCCGACGGATCTGCCAGGCGCTGAAGGCCAGGCCCGAGTCGGTGGTGTACTGGTCGGCGCGGGCCAAGGACTTCACTGCGTTCGTCAACTCCATGCACACGGAGGGAACCTGCACCACGAACGCCATCACGGTTCTCGGCGGCAACGAACTGACCAACGTGGCACAGACCGGAGCCTTCAAGGACAAGAACTGGCTGCGCCTCTACTACTCCGCGCACCGGCTGCCCTCCTACGACCCCCGGGCGAGTTCGAAGACCAAGCAGTTCGTGGGCTTGTACGACGACTTCGTGAGTACCACCACGAAGGGCACCGACCCCTGGCGGGAGGACGGCCACTCAGCGGTTTCCTACGACGCCTTCCATGTGCTGTCGCAGGCCGTCACCGACGCCGGGCAGGACGACCCGGCCATCAGCCGCACCTCCGTCCTCCTCACGCTCAGCAGCGGCGTCTCCTTCGACGGTGCCACCGGATTCGTCAGCTACGCCAAGGATGTCCACGCACCGCCCACCGACAAGACACTCGTCCTGCTGCGGCAGCTGGGGGACCAGCCGGAGGCGGTGGTCGCCTGTGGGGCGTACCGCCAGGGGGAGTCGAGCGCGAGCCAGGGGGTGCCGTGTGCGGGCTGAGCCGCGCATCCTGCCGGTGCGCCCCGCTCCTGCGGAACTGCCGGATCAGGACTGCGGGCTCGGGAAGGCCACCGGGCTGCGCAGACCGGCCCGGTTCACGGCCCGTACCCCGAAGAACACGTTGTCCTTCGACAGGTCCACCTCGTACGCGGTGACGTCCCCGGCGGGGACCACCTGGGTCCATTCCGGTGCCGTGGTCTCGCGCCAGACGATCTCGTAGCCCGCCAGGTCGGGTTCCGTGCCCCGCGTCCACACCAGCCGGGTGGAGTTGGTCAGGGCGGAGGTCACGATCTTCGCCCCGCGTGGTGTGCCCGGCGCCTGGGCGAGGGTCCACAGGGCGGCCGCGTTGACCCGTGCGACCCGCTCGACGAAGTCGAAGTCGCAGAACTCGGGCAGGTCGCCGTACTGCTTGCCGGTCTCGTCGACGCGGACGTCCTGGTGCTGGTGGGCGAAGTCCTCGGCCGGCTCGGTGAAGCGGGCGGCCGGGTAGGCACGTTCGAGGAAGGGGATGTGGTCGCCGCCGCGGAGGTAGCGGTCGCGGCGGTACACGACACGGACGTGCATGCCGGTCGCCTCGTTGTCGGCGACGTCCCGCACGAAGCGGGCGAGCTGGCGGGACGGGGAGTCGTTCTCGCCGCCCACCGATCTGCGGATCGCAGCCTGTTCCGGGGTCTCCGAGGTCGGGACACCCTCCGCGAACAGCCGGATGGTGTACGGGTCCTTCGTACCGTCGTCCGCCGTCGAGCTGCCGACGATGTCGTTGGTGAACATCCCCTGCACGTCCGTGCCGGCCGACTTCAACTGCTGGGCCAGATACGTCGATCCGTACAGCCCCTGCTCCTCCCCCGCCACCGCCGCGAACACGATCGTCGAGGCCGGGCGCCGTTTCGCCATCACCCGCGCCAGCTCCAGTACGACGGCCACCCCGGAGGCGTCGTCGTCCGCGCCCGGCGCGTCGGAGGTGGCGTTCATGACGTCCGTGACCCGGGAGTCGTAGTGCCCGGAGACGACATACACGCGCTCCGGCGTCACCGATCCGCGCAGGGTCGCGAGCACGTTCGTGATCTTCGTGGCGGTGGGGATGCGGGACGCCGGTTCCTGGACGTACGACTGGAGTTCGGCCGTCATCCGGCCACCGGAGGCGGCGGCGCAGGAGCGCAGTTCGGCGAGGAGCCAGTCGCGGGCGGCGCCGATGCCGCGGTCCGGGTCGTCCTGGGCGGAGAGGGTGTGGCGGGTGCCGAAGGAGACGAGCTTGCGCACGGTCGCTTCGATGCGGGCGGAGTCCAACTCCCGTAGCAGCGTGCGGAGTTCGCGGCTCGGTGGCTGTGCGGTGGCGGGCGGGCGGTGGCCCGGTGCGGCCGCTTCGGCCGGGCTCGCCGCCGTCCCGAGGGCCGCCGCGCCCGCCGCCGTCGCGGTCAGGACCGTTCTCCTGGTGGGGCTGGGACGCATGTGTTCTCCCGGGGCTGCCGATGCCGACGCTCCGCTCATCGTCATGGACACGCCACTACGGCACAAGGGCGCCCTTCGGCCCCGCCCCCCTCACTGCCTGGTGTACTCCAGCTTCTCGCCGTTGCTGGTGTTCTCACGCTGCAGGCCGCCGTCCGGCAGCAGGCTGAGCTCGGTGGCGTCGCCCGGCTTGCAGTAGCCGGAGTCGCCGGACGTCACGGTGGACGGGCCGATCTCCAGGGGGCCACCGCTGCCGGGTGCCGCGGTCAGATCGGCCTGGAACACGCAGTGGTAGGTACCGCTGCTGGTGGGGCCGTCGGCGACGAGGGAGAGGACGGGGTCGCCCACCTTGCCCTGCCGGATGGTGAGTTCACGGGTGTTCTCGCCGTCGGCGTTGGTGATGGTGGCCGTCCAGGTGCCCAGATAGCCGGTCGGGACCGCACCGTCCGAGGGTGCGGAGGTGGTGGGCTCCGCGCTCGTCGGGGTCGTCGGGCTCGGCTCGGGCTTCGAGGGCGCCGCGCTGGTCGGGGCCGGGCTCGGCTTGTCGTCGGCCTTGTCGCTGCCACCGTTCATGAGGGCGTAGACCGAGCCGCCGGCGCCGAGCGCGACGACCAGCGCGACGGCGATCAGCGCCACGGTGGAACGGCCGCTCCGGCGGGGCGGTTCCTGCGGGGCCTGCGGGACCGGGCCGGTGTAGGACGGGCCGTAGGGCGGGGTGGAGCCGAGGCCTCCGTAGCCGCCGGGCTGTGGGGGGTAGCCGTAGCCGCCGGGCTGCTGCGGCGGGTAGCCGTAGGCGGGCTGCTGCTGGGGGTGCTGCTGCGGATAGCCGTAGGCCGGGGGTGTCTGCGCGTGGGCGGGCGGGGGTGTCGGCGGGGCCTGGCCGGCGACCATGGTGGGGAGGTGGTTCAGCGGGGCGCCGCTGCCCGGCTGCCCGGGCGGGGGCGGCCCGGCGGGCGTGCCGGCTTCCGGTGCCAAGTCGTCGGCGGCGGGGGCGTGCTCGGGCGGGGCCTCGGGCGCCGGCTTCTGCAGCGAGGGACCGGCGGGCGCCGCCGTCCCCTCCTCCGGGTCTTCCGCGTCCAGCAACTGCACCGCGTGACGGCCGAGTTGGGCGACGAGCGCGCTCGGCAGCCAGGGGTCGCGCGAACGGCCGCCGAGCACGGTGTCCTCGGCTCCCGTGCGCTCCAGCACCTGGTCCAGCGTCGGCCGCGCGCCCGGGTCCTTCTTCAGACAGTCCCGTACGAGGTCGGCGATGCCCTCGGGCACCCCCTCCAGGTCGGGTTCCTCCTGGGCGATACGGAACATCAGGGCGTGCACACCGCTGTTGGCGCTGCCGAAGGGGAGGTGACCGGTGGCGGCGTAGGCCAGCACGGAGCCCAGGCAGAAGACGTCGCACGCGGGCGTGATCCGGTCACCGCGCACCTGCTCGGGAGCCATGAAACCGGGCGACCCGACGAGCGCGCCGGTCCGCGTCAGCCCGCCGTCCGTCACCGTCTCCAGCGCCCGCGCGATCCCGAAGTCGATGACCCTCGGCCCGTCGATGGTGACGAGCACATTGGACGGCTTCAGATCCCGGTGGATGATCCCGGCGGCGTGGATGTCCTGCAGCGCGTGCGCGAGCCCGGCCGCGAGGATGTGCACCGAGCGCTCGGGCAGCGCCCCGTGATCCCGCCCGACGACCTGCTGCAGGCTGGGCCCGGCGACGTACCCGGTGGCCACCCACGGCACCGCGGCCTCGGTGTCGGCGTCCAGCACGGGCGCCGTCCAGTGCCCGCCGACCTGCCGCGCGGACTGCACCTCCTGCCTAAACCGCGCCCGGAACTCCTCCTGCGCGGCCAGCTCCTCCCGCACCAGCTTCACGGCGACGGTACGGCCGCGGTCCGAGCGCGCGAGATACACATGCCCCATGCCTCCGGCGCCGAGCCGGGCCAGCAGCCGGTAGGCCCCGATGCGCTGCGGGTCCCCCGCTCCGAGCTTCTCCATGGCCGCGTCGCCTTCCCCCGTAGGTACAACAGACCGAGAATAGTGCGGTCGCGGGGGTAGTCGCCGGGAGCGGTGTCTACGGTTCCGTAACGCCGTGCGCGGCACCCCCGTCGGGCCACCCGGCCCGACAACCTGTCGCGGAAACCCCCACATGCCAGACAGGAAGCCGATACCGAGCAGGCATCGCGGGCTCCTAGGCTCACCGGCATGACCCCTCAGCCAAACCCCCAGGCCGGCGCCGCCGTGAAGGCCGCGGACCGTGCTCATGTGTTCCACTCCTGGTCCGCGCAGGAGCTCATCGACCCGCTCGCCGTCGCCGGTGCGGAGGGGTCGTACTTCTGGGACTACGACGGCAGGCGCTACCTGGACTTCACCAGCGGGCTCGTCTACACCAACATCGGCTACCAGCACCCGAAGGTCGTCGCCGCGATACAGGAGCAGGCCGCGCACCTGACGACGTTCGCGCCCGCCTTCGCCATCGAGGCCCGCTCCGAGGCGGCCCGGCTGATCGCCGAGCGGACGCCCGGCGACCTGGACAAGATCTTCTTCACCAACGGCGGCGCGGACGCCGTCGAGCACGCCGTGCGGATGGCACGGCTGCACACCGGGCGGCCGAAGGTCCTGTCCGCCTACCGCTCCTACCACGGCGGCACCCAGCAGGCGATCAACCTCACCGGCGACCCGCGCCGCTGGGCCTCCGACGGTGCGGCCGCCGGTGTCGTGCACTTCTGGGCGCCGTACCTCTACCGCTCCCGCTTCTACGCCGAGACCGAGGAGCAGGAGTGCGCGCGGGCGCTGGAGCACCTGGAGACCACGATCGCCTTCGAGGGACCGGCCACCGTCGCCGCGATCATCCTGGAGACCATCCCGGGCACCGCCGGGATCATGGTGCCCCCGCCCGGCTACCTCGCCGGGGTGCGCGAGATCTGCGACAAGTACGGGATCGTCTTCATCCTGGACGAGGTCATGGCCGGGTTCGGGCGGACCGGTGAGTGGTTCGCGGCCGACCTGTTCGGTGTCGTACCCGACCTCATGACCTTCGCCAAGGGCGTGAACAGCGGATATGTGCCGCTCGGCGGTGTCGCCATCTCCGGTGAGATCGCGGCGACCTTCGGCAAGCGGGCGTACCCCGGTGGTCTGACGTACTCCGGGCACCCGCTGGCCTGCGCCGCCGCCGTCGCGACGATCAACGTCATGGCTCAGGAGGGCGTCGTCGAGAACGCCCGGCACCTGGGCGCGACCGTCCTCGGTCCGGCGCTGCGCGAGCTCGCCGAGCGGCACCCGAGCGTCGGCGAGGTGCGCGGTGTCGGCATGTTCTGGGCGCTGGACCTGGTGAAGGACAAGGAGACGCGCGAGCCGCTGGTGCCGTACAACGCGGCCGGCGAGGCGAACGCGGCGATGGCCGCCTTCGGCGCCGCCGCGAAGCAGCACGGCATCTGGCCCTTCATCAACATGAACCGCACCCATGTCGTGCCGCCGTGCAACGTGAGCGAGGCCGAGCTGAAGGAGGGCCTCGCGGCGCTGGACGCGGCGCTGTCCGTGGCGGACGAGTACACAAAGTAGCGGCCCACGACCGCTGAGAAACCGCCTCGAACGGCCACTGCTACGCGGGTGCTGCATTTTCCGGGGGCTGTGACATCAGCGGCTTCGCCGCAGGCCCCCGGACCCCCAGCAGAAAGGCAGGTCGGCTGGGATGAACGGCGCGAACAACGCGAGGCAGACCCGATAAACAGCCGGAGGTCGAACGCGTAAGGTGGCGTGCTCGTAGATAGGTACGTGCACGCCACCCGACGCGACGAGGAGACGCCCGACACATGCCCGGCAGCAGCGGCAACGGCTCCGTGACCCGCAGCACCCTGCGGCAGCAGATCGCCGACGCGCTTCGCGACGAGGCCCTCGCGGGGCGGCTTCAGCCGGGTCAGGAGTTCACGGTGAAGGAGATCGCCGAGCAGTACGGGGTCTCCGCGACGCCCGTGCGCGAGGCGCTCGTCGACCTGTCCGCGCAGGGCCTCCTCGACGCCGACCAGCACCGCGGCTTCCACGTCCACGAGTACTCGGTCGCCGACTACCGCGGCATCATCGAGGCCCGCAGCCTGGTCACCGACGGCATGTTCATCGCCCTGGACCTGGACCAGGACCGGTTCCCGCCGCACGACGAGCCCCGTGCCGTCGCCGCCCTCGCCGGGGTCAGGCGGCGTGGCGAGGAGGCGCAGCGTGCCTCCCTGGCCGGCGACCTCACCGTGCTGATCGGCTACGACCTGCGCTTCTGGCACGAGCTCGGCACCCTCTTCGGCAACCCCTATCTGGCCGACTTCCTGCACCGGCTGCGCGTCCAGTCCTGGGTGTGCGCGGTGCAGCATCTGCGCCGGCTGTCCGATCTGCGCGGCGCCCTGTGGTCCGGCCACACCGACCTGGTCGACGCCCTGGCCAAGCGCGACACCAGGACGGCACGGGCGATCGTCGCCTCGTACAACGAGCACTCGCTGGCCCTCATCGAGCGGCTGGCTGACGAATGAGCAAGCCGGCCAGGAGCACTCCTGCCTGGGCCGTGGACCTCACCGTCGTCATCCCCGCCTTCAACGAGGAGCAGCGCCTCGGCCCCACTCTCGACGCCGTCACGCGCTATCTGCGCGAGAACGAGGGCCGCTGGGGCGAGTGGGAGGTCGTCGTCGCCGACGACGGGTCGACGGACGGCACACGGGAGGTCGTCACGGGCCTGAAGGACCCTCGCGTCCAGCTCGTCACCGGCCCTCACCACCGCGGCAAGGGCCATGCCCTGCGCCTGGGGGTCGCCGCCTCCCGGGGGCGGCGCGTGCTGGTCACGGACGCCGATCTCGCGGCCCCGATCGAGGAGCTGGAGCAGCTCGACAAGGCGCTCGGCGAGGGGAACGCGGCGGCGATCGGCTCCCGTTCCGTGCCCGGCGCGACGATCGGGGACCGTCAGCACCCGGTGCGCGAAGTGCTGGGCCGCGCCGGGAACCTACTCATACGCCGTACGACCGTGCCCGGCATCCGCGACACCCAGTGCGGCTTCAAGCTCTTCGAAGGCGACAAGGCCCGCGAGGCCTTCGCCGCCTCCCGGATCAACGGCTGGGGCATCGACGTCGAGGTCCTGTGGCACTTCCACCGCGCCGACTGGCAGGTCGCCGAGGTCCCCATCCGCTGGTCCCACCGGCCCGGCTCGAAGCTGCGCCGTCTCGACTACGTCCGGGTCCTCGCCGAACTGGCCCGCCTCCGGGCCCGCTCCCTGCGCCCCGCCGACGTCTTCGCCGTCACCCTCTTCCTCCTCATGTCGATGGCCCTGTACTCGGGCCGCCTGTTCGACCCGGACCACCGCTACCTCCCCGACTCCCTCCAGGACCAGAACCAGTGGGAGTGGTTCTTCGACGTCACCGCCCACAACCTCGCCCACCTGCACAATCCCCTCTTCTCCGATCTGCAGGGCTTCCCCGACGGCGTGAACCTCATGGCGAACACGGTCATGCTCGGCCTCACCGTCCCGTTCGCCCCGCTCACCCTCCTCGCGGGCCCGGCGGTCTCCCTCAGCGTCATGATGACACTGGGCCTCGCCGCCACCGCGGCCGCCTGGTACTGGCTGATCGTGAAGCGGGTTGTACGGCGGCGGTCCGCGGCCTTCGTCGGTGCCTCGCTGGCGGCGTTTGCGCCGCCCATGGTCAGCCACGCCAACGCGCACCCCAACTTCGTGGTGCTGTTCATGATCCCGCTGATCATTGATCGGGCCTTGCGGTTGTGCTCCGCGGGTTGTGCTGGGGTGGGCCGTCTTTCGTCTGCGGGTCCGTCGGGGCTGGTCGCGCCCCGCGGCGGAGCCGCATATGGATACAGCCCCGCGCCCCTGAAGGACGGGGTTGTGCTCGGGATTATGGCTGCGTACCAAGTCTTCCTGGGCGAAGAACCGCTGCTGCTCACCGCGATCGGGCTCGTGCTGTTCGCGGGTGCCTACGGTGTCGTACGCCCGGATGTGGCCAAGCAGGTCTGGCGACCGCTGCTGCGCGGGCTCGGGATCGCTGCCGCGGTCTGTCTTCCGATCGTCGCGTACCCGTTGGTCTGGCAGTTCGCCGGGCCGCAGAGTTATGCGCACATGCCGCACGCCGCCAGCTCGGGCAACAGCCCCCTCGCGCTGCTCTCCTTCGCCGAACGCTCCCTGATCGCGGGGAACGCCCCGCGCGCGAACGCCCTCTCGTCCAACCCCACCGAGCAGAACGCCTTCTACGGCTGGCCGCTGGTCCTCCTCGCCTTCGCGATCGTCGTACGGCTGTGGGAGCAGGCCCTGGTCAAGGCGCTCGCGGTGACGGCGGTCGGCGCGGCGCTGCTCTCGCTCGGGCCCCAGTTCCGCATCCCGATGACGGACACGGTCTACCCGGGCCCCTGGGCGCTCCTCGCCAGGCTGCCGCTGTTCGAATCGGTCATCGAGGGCAGGGTCGCGATGATCTGCGCCCCCGCGCTCGGCATGCTGCTCGCCGTCGCCCTGGACCGGCTGACGGCCACCCGCACCCCGGGCACCCAGTACCTCGGCCTGCTCGGCGTCTGCCTGGCCCTGCTCCCGCTGGTCCCGGCCCCGCTGAAGACGGTCGAACGCCCCGCGACGCCCGCTTTCTTCACCGACGGGGCGTGGCGGCCGTACGTCCGCAAGGGCGAGTCGCTCGTCACGGTGCCGCTGCCCGACGCCGGCGACGCGGAGGCGCTGCACTGGCAGCAGCAGGCCGGCCTCGGCTTCAGGCTCCCCGGCGGCTACTTCAACGGCCCCTACGGCAAAGACCGCATCGGCATCTACGGGGCCTCACCCCGCTACACCTCCGACCTGCTGAGTGACGTCCGCGACACCGGCGTCGTCCCGAAGCTCGACGCGACCTGGCACGCGCAGGCGCAGCGCGACTTCGCGTACTGGCGGGCAGGAGCGCTGGTCGTGGCCCCCGGCCCGCACGACGAGGCCCTGCGCAGGGCCGTTACCGAACTGGTGGGCCGGCCCGGGAAGTGGGTGGCTGGGGTGTGGGTATGGGACCTGCACTAGGCGCTCCGCTGGGTGTGCGGGGCTGGGCCGTCGCTTGTCCACGGCTTCGTCGTGGCTTGTCGCGCCCACCCGGCGGAGCCGCAAATGAATACAGCCCCGCGCCTCTTCGGGGCGCGGCCGCAGCCGTACCGATTACCCTGCCTTGACCGACTTGCCGTGTGAGGAGCCTTCTTTGGCCTGTGACCTGTGGCTGGTACCGCTCGTCGACGTGTTGTGCCACACCCCCGACAATCCCTTCGCCGAGGAACTCGCGCAGTACAACAACGTGCTCGCCGCCGCCGGGCTGCCGCCGGTGCCGGTGTACCAGTACATGCCGGGCCTGTCCGGCGAGGTCGCCCCGGTGGCCGGCTTCGACTACGACGCGCTGCACTTCCTGCGCCGTGTCTACCTGCTCCAGGTGTGCGGGCTGCCGGTGACCCCGGTCGACGAACTGGGCGGCGACTACGAGCAGCTGCTGGAGATGTTCGAGGCGACGGCCCAGCAGTCGCACCTCGTCTGGCACTACGACCACGCGGGCGCCTACGTCCCGGTCGACTTCCCCCAGCCCCTGTCGAACGAAGAACTTCTCGCCGGCGGCGGCCCGCTGGGCTCCGCCCAGGCGCTGCTGCGCGAACTGGAGTACGTGGCCCCGGCGATCGGCATAGATCCGGCCAACCCTCCGACGCCGCCCGAACCACCGCGCGCGCCCACGGAGCTGGAGGAGCCCGCCGTCCCCGCGCCGTACGACCCCAGCCCCTTCGCCCGCGAACGCCATGTGTGGCTGGGCCTGCACGCGGCGGCGACGCGGAGCCTGGCGCAGGGGTCGATGATCGTCTTCAGCTAGGCCCTGTCGTCGGGATCAGTCGGCGGCGGCCTGTGTGCGGTCGACTCCAGGCCGTTCAGAAGAGGCCGGGGTCTACGCTCGGCGCATCATGCAATTCGCGAGCGCCTTTCAGCCACGCCGCCGCACCCTCCTGATCGCCCTCGCCGCGGTGAGTACGGCGGCCGCGGTGCCGACGACGTACGCCCTGCTGCCCCCGGACTCCCCCGCCGAGGCCCCGGAAGGACTCCGCCTCGCCGACGAACTCCGCGAGTACGTCGATCACTTCCCCCGCAGCGGCGGCTACCGCACGCCCACCCGCAGCGAACGCACGGCCGTGGCCGAGGCCGTGACGGGCACCCTGCGAGGCAGTCGCTCCCTCGCCGCACAGCACCTGCTGCGACAGATCGACTACCGGCTGACGAGGCATCAACTGGCCGACTCCGGCCGCGAGGTGGCCGAGATCGCGGAGCCGACGGAGCACATGGTGGGAACGGGCCGCGGCTGGGGCCGGGTCTACGTGGACCTCGGCGCCCCCCTGCGTTGGAGCGTCCAGATCCCCCACCCCCGCTCCGACCTGCACACCGAACTGATCGGTGCCGAGCTGTTCGCCCGGGTGCCCGGCGGCGTGCTCATCCTCGCCGGCGCGCCCCGGGACGCCGCCGCGGGACGCACGGCCGACATGGCCCATAGCAGCCGTACGGTCTTCAACGCGGTCTGCGACGCCCTTGTCACCCGGCGCATCCCCGCCCTCCAGGTGCACGGCTTCGCCGACGCCGGCTCCCCCGGCCACGACGTGGTGCTCTCGACGGGCCCAGCCGGACGCACCCCGACGGCCCGCGCGGCAGCCGACCGTATCGAGGCGCAGGGCTTCAGGGTCTGCCGGGCCTGGTCCGACGACTGCGACGGACTGGAGGGCCGGACGAACGTCCAGGCCGGCACGGCGGCCGACCTGGGCGTGGACTTCCTGCATGTGGAGAACAGCTACAGCCTGCGCTCCGACCCGGCGGCCCGCTCCCGCCTGGTCACGGCGCTCGGCGAGGTCGCGCGGGCCTGGTCGGGCTGATACTGCGCCTTCCCGGGGGACGCCCCCCGGACCCCCGGCAGAAAAGCACGTCAGCCCGAATCACCGGCGCGGCCGGTACGAGACGAAGCCGAGCAACCGTGGTCAGTGCACCTGGGAGAGGCCCTTCTCGACATCCTCAAGGTTCATCAACGGCGTGTAGTCGATCTTGGCGCCCAGGTTGAGGAAGAACGGCTCGCTGATGACGGGCATCTGGGAGACGTCCTGAAGGTCGAAGACCAGGAAGGCGGTGCGTTCGCCCTCGTCGGCGGTGAAGTAGGCCGCTTCGGGCTTTATCTGCTCCACCGACGACTGGATCATCTTCGCGAGGGTGCCGTTGCGGATGGCCTCGTTCGACTTCTCCGTGTCGAAGTGCGCCCTGAGCAGTACACGCATAGCTCTCACCTTCTCTGGTCGACGCACACACGCGTACAACTCCACCGTATGCCCGACTTGCGCACGCTGCCCTGTTATGCACCAACCGGTGCTTCCCTCTACTCCCCAGGGAGCAGCGGAGCAGCATCCCCGCGTGCGACGCGCCGACCGGCCGGTGCGCACAGGCTGGGGGCACGACGAGAGGAGACGGCGATGATCCTGGTGACCGGCGCGACGGGGCACGTCGGCGGCGAGCTGGTACGACGGCTGACGGCCGCGGGCCACCCGGTACGGGCGATGACCCGCCGCCCGGCCGAGGCACGGCTCCCGGCCGGCGTCGAGGCGGTGTACGGCGACGCGGACGACCCGGCGAGCCTGGACGCGGCGTTCGCGGGGGCGAGCGGGGCCTTCCTGATGTCGGCGCAGGGCGTCGGCACGACCCCCGGCCCGACCCATGACCTCGCCCTCGCCGAGGCGGCGGCAAGGGCGGGTACACAACGCCTGGTGAAGCTGTCGGTCCTGGACGCGGGCGCGGGCTCCGACGTGATCGCCCGCTGGCACGCGGAGGCGGAGGCCGCGGTGACGGACCCGTCCCGGGACTGGGCATGGACCCTGCTGCGCCCCGGCCGCTTCATGTCGAACGCCCTGCAGTGGGCGGGCAGGCTCCGCGCGGGCGACGAGGTGAGCGTCCCCTTCGCGGACCGCCCGGCGGCGAGCATCGACCCGGCGGACGTGGCGGAGATCGCGGCCCTGGCCCTGACCACCGCCGAACACACGGGCGCCGCCTATGAGTTGAGCGGCCCTCAGTCCCTGACCCCCACCGAGGAACTGGCGATCCTCGCCCGCGTCCTCGACCGCGACCTGCGCATCCGCCCACTCCCGGACGACGCGGCCCGCGCGGGCATGTCCGCCTACGGCTTCCCGCCGGAGGTGGTCGACGCGATCATGCAGCGCACACGGGAGAGCGACCGGGGCGCGGAGGTACTGCCGACGGTGGAGAAGGTACTGGGGCGCCGGCCGCGGACGTTCACGGAGTGGGCCGGCGCCCATGTGGCGGCCTTCGGCCGCTGATCTGGACGACAGCCGTCTAGAAGACCGCCGTCCCGTCCTGCGTCAGCTTCCAGTTGGTGACCGCGAAGTCCGCCGGGTTCAGCGTGCCCTTCGCCGTGACGTAGTCGATCATCAGCTGGCGGATCTCGTTGGTCGAGCTGTACGCGATGTCGGCGGTGGCGATGTGCGGGTAGCCGGAGCCGCCGTTCGCACGGTAGTTGTTGACCGCGACGACGAAGACCTGGTCGTCGGCGACCGCCTTGCCGTTGTACGTCAGGTTCTTGATCCGCGAACCCTCGGCCTGCGCGATGTCGATGTCGTACGAGACGCCGGCGGCCGTGTCGTACATGTAGTCCCAGAAGTTGTTGGCGTTGGTCAGCGTCGCGGTGTCGACCTTCGTGCCCGACGGGACCTGGTGGTAGTACTTCGCCGCGAACTCCAGGTAGTCCTTCAACTGCGCACCCGTGAGCTTCTTGCCGTACAGGGTGTTGTCGTAGATGTAGAGCCCGGCGATGTCCTTGATGGTGACGCTCCCGGCCGGGATGTCGGCGGTGCGGCTGAACGGCGCGGCGACCGAGATCAGGGGCAGCGCGGCATCGCTCGCCGACAGGCCCGCCTTCACCGACTGCATCTGGACCTCGTGGATGAAGTCCATGATCGGGACGTCCTTCCAGCAGGACTCCGCCGCCGAGAGGTCCTGGGTGCACTTGCCCACGGCCGTGTTGACGTACTTCACCACGAGGTCGTGGTCGGCCTTGAGGAGCTTGGTGATCTCCGGGTCCTCCTCGACGCCCTTCGGGTCGAGGGTCTGGGCCGTCTTCTTCGTCACCTTCCACTGCCCGCAGTGCAGTTCGAGCTCGAAGTCGAAGACGGTGAGACGGTAGCCCCAGCAGTACGGCTCGGAGAGCAGGACATCCTCGCCGGTCTCATCGTTCTTGACGATGTACGAGGACACCTCCTTGTGCGTGTGGCCGACCAGGATCGCGTCGATGCCGGGGACCTGCTCGGCGACGAGGTTGGAGGCGTTCTCGACGTAGGGCAGGGAGTCACCCCACGACGTCGAGCCGTCGAGGCCCGAGTGGTCCGTCAGGAAGACGACGTCACAACCCAGCGCCCGCAGCCGCGGCACGTACTTCTTCGCCTGCTCGACCAGCCCCGGGAAGACCATCTTCCCGCTGACGTTGTCCTTGTCCCACAGCGCGATACCGGGGTTGGTCAGACCGAGGATGCCGACCTTGATGTCGGGGGCGCCGGGGACGCGGATGCGCTTCACGGTGTACGGGTGGAAGGCCGGCCGAAGGGTCTTCGCGTCGAGGGCGTTGGCGCCGAGCAGCGGGAAGTGACACTGCTTCTCGAACTTGCGCAGCGTTTCTATGCCGTAGTTGAACTCGTGGTTGCCGAGGGCGGCGGCGTCGTAGCGCATGTGGTTCATGGCGACGGCCATGGGGTGCTTGGGCCCCTTCTTGCCGTCCTTGCCGGTGATCGGGTCGACCCGCGCGAAATAGTACGCGAGCGAGGTCCCCTGGATGATGTCACCGGCGTCGACGAGCAGCACGTGCTCCTCGCCCTTGGCCGCGCGCTGCTGCTTGATGAGGGTGGCGACACGGGCGACACCGACGGAGTTGCCGGCCTTGTCGCTGTAGGCGGCGTCCTTGTAGTAGTCCCAGTCGAAGACGTGACTGTGCAGGTCGGTGGTGCCCAGGATGGAGAACGTCCAGGTCTTGGAGGGCTTGGAGGCGTTCTCGGTCGTGCGGTCGGCGGCCTGGGCGGTGCCGGTGCCCACCGCTCCCGCTGCGGCGACGGCCGCACCGGTGACGGCCGACTTCTTCACGAACTCCCGGCGGTTCAGGGGACTGGCGGGCATACGGGGCTCCTGGTCATGGAGGGGAAGTGGAGGAGGGCGCGGCGGGACTACCCGCGTAGATAGTTGCGCCCCTTAGTTACATCCGGAACCAGGAACAAGCCATGGACCGGTCAAGGAAGTCCATGACCGGCCCAACAGCTAGCGGACATATGGGATTTACAGGAACGAGTTGATCTCGATCGTCTCGTCCCGGCCCGGACCCACGCCGATCGCGGAGATCGGTGCGCCCGACATCTCCTCCAGCGCCTTCACGTAGTTCTGCGCGTTCTTCGGCAGATCGGAGAAGGACTTCGCCTTGGTGATGTCCTCCGACCAGCCGGGCAGGGTCTCGTAGACCGGCTTCGCGTGGTGGAAGTCCGACTGCGAGTACGGGAGCTCCTCGACGCGCTTGCCGTCGATCTCGTACGCCACGCAGACCGGGATCTCCTCCCAGCCGGTCAGGACGTCCAGCTTGGTGAGGAAGAAGTCGGTCAGGCCGTTCACGCGGGTCGCGTAGCGGGCGATCACTGCGTCGAACCAGCCGCAGCGGCGGTCACGGCCGGTCGTCACGCCCCGCTCGCCGCCGATGCGGCGCAGCGCCTCGCCGTCCTCGTCGAAGAGTTCGGTCGGGAAGGGGCCGGAGCCGACGCGGGTCGTGTAGGCCTTGAGGATGCCGATGACCCGGCTGATCTTGGTGGGGCCCACGCCTGCGCCCGTGCACGCGCCACCGGCGGTGGGGTTGCTGGACGTGACGAAGGGATAGGTCCCGTGGTCGATGTCGAGGAGCGTGCCCTGACCGCCCTCGAAGAGCACGACCTTGTCGTCGTCCAGGGCCTGGTTGAGCACGAGGACCGTGTCGGCGACGTACGGCTTGAGCTTGTCCGCGTAGCCCAGCAGCTCCTCGACCACCTGGTCGATGGCGATCGCGCGGCGGTTGTAGAGCTTGGTGAGGATCTGGTTCTTGACGTCGAGAGCCGCCTCCACCTTCTGGGTGAGGATGGACTCGTCGTAGAGATCCTGTACGCGGATGCCGACACGGTTGATCTTGTCCGCGTAGGTCGGGCCGATGCCGCGCCCGGTGGTCCCGATCTTCCGCTTGCCGAGGAAGCGCTCGGTCACCTTGTCCACCGTCACGTTGTACGGCGTGATGATGTGAGCGTTACCGCTGATCAGGAGCTTGGACGTGTCGACGCCGCGCTCGTTCAGCCCGTTCAGCTCGGAGAACAGGACCGACGGGTCGACGACGACACCGTTGCCGATGACCGGCGTGCAGCCGGGGGAGAGAATCCCGGAAGGGAGCAGGTGAAGGGCGTACTTCTGGTCGCCCACGACTACCGTGTGGCCGGCGTTGTTGCCGCCCTGGTATCGCACCACGTAGTCGACGGATCCGCCTAGCAGGTCCGTCGCCTTTCCCTTGCCTTCGTCACCCCACTGAGCACCGAGCAGCACAAGTGCGGGCACGCGCGTACACCCCTTCCGGGCGGGGCATGTCCAAGGTCAGGGGCGTACGCGTAAGGTTCACCGCCGCGTGCACCGCGGCCGTCGTTGGCCGCAAACCGTCGGACCGGATGCCCCGGAATAGACGAAGCCCCTGGCGCAATAGCGCAAGGGGCTCTTGCACAAAGATGCTACCCGAGGAAGCGAGGCAGGACCGAGGTGGTGACTTCCGCGACTTCCGATCAGCTGTTGGTGGTCATCGATCCGGTCGCCCGGCGGACGGACGGGGAGTCGGTACGCATCGCAAAAGACGTGCTCAGCGCGGGTGCGCACGCGAAGGTGTGCCTGCCGGAGGGCCCGGAGGAATTCGCCCGGGCACTTTCCCGGCGGGGGTCCCGACGGCCGGTGGTCATCGGCGACGACCGCGCCCTGGTCCGCGCGGTGTCCCTTTTGCACCGGCAGCGGGAGCTGGCCGGATGTGCCCTGTCGGTGGTGCCGGTGGGCGGTGCGCTGTCGGTGGCCCGTTCCCTGGGGGTGCCCACGGGGGCGGTGGCGGCGGCGCGGGCGGTCCTCGACGGGGTCGTACGGCGGCGGGACCTGCTGGTGGACGAGAGCGACGGGGTGGTGCTCGGCGCGCTCCACATCCCGCCGGTGACCGTGCAGACCCCTGCGCTGGAGGCGGGGCGCCCCTGGCTGCGCACGGCCCAGTCGCTCGTACGCACCCTGGTACCGGCCCGCGAGACCTCGATCCCGGCGCCCCGGCCGGCCCGGCTGCGGGTGGAGGTCGACGGGGTGACGCTGCTGGACCTGGACCAGCCGGTGGAGGCGGTGTCGGTGACGCCGGGTGACTGCGGTCTGGCCGAGGTGGAGGTACGGCCGCTGTCGGTGGGCGCGGAGGCCTCGCCCGTACGGGCCCAGGGCCGGACGGTGAGCGTGTCCGGGGCGGACTTCCGGTACCGGGCGGATGCGGGGGTGTGGGGGCCGGTGCGGAGGCGGACGTGGACGGTTTGGGAGGGGGCTTGGGGGTTGACGGTGCCGTCAGCGTGAGCCGGGCCGTTGGAAGCCGGCGGTGTCGAGCATGCAGTCAAACGGGGCCGGGATGTAGATCTTCTCGCCGAACGGCTTGATGGAGCGATCCTCATAGCCCTTTGCCGAGGGGGACCCATACACAACGGCCCGCTCCTCCTGCATGTCGAGGATCAGATACACAGGGATGCCTGCCTTGGCGTAGACGTCGACCTTGTCGGTCAGGTCGTCTTTCCTCGTGGAGCGAGAGGTCAGTTCGGCGACGAAACACAGGCCTTCGCCGTCCAGGTGATTGCTCTCCGTCTCGAGAACTTGCTCGTGCACCGCGTGAATGTCCGGCCCGTACGCACACTCGTCCCCTGGGAAGACGAACAACGTCGGCGCCCGGTCGATCTCGTGTCCCGCGGGCAGATGCGGTTCCAGCTGTTTGCACACCAGCTTCATCACACGGTTGTAGTAGCCCTTGGACCACGGCGACACAACGACGCTCCCCCTGATGATCTCGGCCTTGTAGCCGTCGGGCACATGCAGCTCTTCGAGGAGGTCCAGGAGTTCCTCGAAGCTGCCTCCGGGCTCAGTGCCGCTTATCGTTGGTTGCTCCGCCACGAGTGTCATGATGCGCCCTCCCCTTGATGCGGACCAGCCACAACTCAGAGTAGCTGGTCGCTCACCCGGACGTGATCGGATTCGTCCTTGAGATCCACCCCGGTCCGCCCCAGCTCCCGCCCCCTCCCCATCAACCCCGCCAACTTCCCCGCCGCCACCTCATACGTCAGCCCAAGCGGCGGCCGGATGTTGCTCAGGCAGTTCCGGTCGGCGTCCGTCGTCACGCCCGGCACGGGCCGGTACGTCAGGTATGCGCCCAGCGAGTCCGCCGCCGACATCCCGGGCCGCTCCCCCACCAGGACGACCACCATCGTCGCGCCCATCGCGTGGGCGATGTCGTCGCCGAGGGCCACTCGGGCCTGTTCGGCCAGCACCACCGGGGCGATCGACCAGGAAGGCAGCCGCGCCGCCGTCTCCCGCACCACCGCCGCCGCATGCTCGTGCACCGCCCGGCTGGACAGCCCGTCCGCGACCACGAACACCACGTCCCAGTCCCCGGCGGGGAGGTGCGCACGGTCCGTCGGATGCAACCGGCGGCCCAGGTCGGGGCGCTGGAGGTACGTGAGCCGGTCACCGGCGGCGCTGCGGACCCGTACCGTCGGCATCCCGCCCAGCCCGGCCGCGACCGCGTCAGGCTCGAACGGCGAGTGCACCGCGTCGCGGGCGGCCGCGTGCGCGGTCTGGAGTTCCAGGCGGTGGCGGGTCGGGAGGGCCGAGCCCGCGCGGCCGAGGCCGATCCGGGCCTGGGTGTGCCGGCGCATGGCCGCCCACAGCGCCAAGTCGTCTGTAGGCACTGCTACTTGACGATCCGTCATGCCGCCAGCTCCCTTCCGATCGCCGTCAGGGGATGGGCCCCCGACGCGCCCGACACGTCCTTGATGGACCCGCTCTCGTCCAGCAGCCCGATCGACCCCAGCCATGCCTCGAACTCCGGTGCCGGGCGCAGCCCCAGCACCTCGCGCAGGTACAACGCGTCGTGGTACGAGGCCGATTGGTAGTTGAGCATGATGTCGTCGCCGCCCGGTGTGCAGATCACGAAGGACGCGCCCGCGACGCCGAGCATCGTCAGCATGGTGGCGACGTCGTCGTCATCGGCGTCCGCGTGGTTCGTGTAGCAGATGTCCAGGCCCATGGGCAGGCCGAGGAGTTTGCCGCAGAAGTGGTCCTCCAGGGCGGCGCGGAGGATCTGCCGGCCGTCGTAGAGGTACTCCGGGCCGATGAAGCCCACCACCGTGTTCACCAGCAGGGGGTCGTAGCGGCGGGCGACCGCGTACGCCCGTGCCTCCACCGTCTGCTGGTCGACGCCGTGGTGCGCGTCCGCCGAGAGGGCGCTGCCCTGGCCGGTCTCGAAGTACATGACGTTGTCGCCGACCGTCCCCCGGCCCAGTCCGCGTGCCGCCTCGTACGCCTCGTCCAGCAGGCCCAGCGTCACGCCGAAGGAGGCGTTCGCGGCCTGGGTGCCCGCGATGGACTGGAAGACCAGGTCCACCGGTGCGCCGCGCTCCATCAGGTCCACGCTCGTCGTGACATGGCACAGGACGCAGGACTGGGTGGGGATGGAGTAGCGGTCGATCACTCCGTCCAGCAGTTCCAGCAGCTCCCGTACCGCCTTCGGGCTGTCCGTCGCCGGGTTGATGCCGATCACCGCGTCGCCGGAGCCCAGCAGCAGACCGTCGAGGAGCGCGGCCGCGACGCCCGCCGGGTCGTCGGTGGGGTGGTTGGGCTGCAGGCGCGTGGCGAGGCGGCCCGGCAGGCCGATCGTCGAACGGAAGGCGGTGACGACCTGCACCTTGCGGGCGACGGCGACCAGGTCCGCGTTGCCCATCAGCTTCGAGACCGCGGCGACCATCTCAGGCGTCAGCCCGGGCGCCACCGCGGCCAGGGCCGCCGTGTCCGCCGCAAGCAGCCACTCCCTCAGCTCCCCGACCGTCATCCCGGCGACCGGCGCGAAGGCGCCCGCGTCATGGGTGTCCACGATCAGCCGGGTCACGTCGTCGGTCTCGTACGGGATCACCGGCTCGGCCAGGAAGGTCGCGAGCGGCACCTCCGTCAGGGCCCAGCGCGCCGCGACCCGCTCCTGGGCGCTCGCGGCGGCGAGGCCCGCCAGCCGGTCGCCGGAGCGTTCCGGGCTCGCGGCGGCCAGCAGGCGCGCGAGGGAGTCGAAGCGGTACCGGTGGCCGCCGAGGGTGGAGGAGTACGAGCTCATGGCGGCGACCGTACGAGCCGCGTGTTGCCGACAGATTGCATCAGATTGCGTCGGAGTTCTAAAGGTCTGGTTGACAAACATTTAACGCCCCGACACCCTTGACCGACTCATTCGGGCTACAGAGTTCCGGTCCAGTGCACCAACAGATCAGGGCGCATCACAGCGGATCACCAGGAGAGGGGCCAACCCCGATGGCAGTGGATGAGGGCGTCGCCCCGGCGACGAAGACGGACGGCGAGGGCACGGTCCACCGGCTCAAGCCCAACGCCGTGGGCCTGCTGGGGGTGGTCTTCATGGCCGTCGCCACCGCGGCCCCGATCACCGCGATGACGGGCAACGTGCCCTTCATGGTGTCGTCCGGCAATGGCATCGGCGCCCCGGCGAGCTATCTCGTCGCAATGGTCGTCCTGGCAATCTTTTCCATCGGCTTCACCTCGATGGCGAAGCACATCACGTCCACCGGCGCCTTCTACGGCTTCATCTCCTACGGCCTGGGACGCACCGCGGGTCTCGCGTCGGGCCTCCTCGCGACCTTCGCGTACGCCGTGTTCGAGCCCGCGCTGATCGGCATCTTCTCGACCTTCGCCACCGGGACCCTCAAGGACCAGACGGGACTCGACATCCCGTGGTGGGCCTTCGCGCTGCTGATGCTCGCCGTCAACGCGACGGGCACCTGGTTCGGCGTCTCGGTCGCCGAGAAGCTCCTGGTGGTCCTGCTCGGCACCGAGGTGACGGTCCTCGCGGCGATGGCGATCTCGGTCGCCCTGCACGGCGGCGGCCCGCACGGCTTCACCTTCGGCCCGGTCAACCCCGTCAACGCCTTCAAGGGCACGTCCGCCGGCCTCGGCCTCTTCTTCGCCTTCTGGTCCTGGGTCGGCTTCGAGTCGACGGCGATGTACGGCGAGGAGTCCCGCGACCCGAAGCGGATCATCCCCAAGGCCACGATGATCAGCGTCCTGGGCGTCGGCGTCTTCTACGTCTTCGTCTCCTGGATGGCCATCATCGGCAACGGCGAGACCGAGGCCGTCAAGGTCGCCTCGTCGGCGAACCCCCTCGCCCTGTTCTTCAACCCCACCGAGCACTACGTCGGCCACTGGGCGGTCGACCTCATGCAGTGGCTGATGATCACCGGCTCGCTCGCCTGCGGCATGGCCTTCCACAACTGCGCCGCCCGCTACATGTACGCACTGGGCCGCGAGGGAGTCCTCCCCTCCCTGAAGAACACCATCGGCCGCACCCACCCCCGGCACGGCTCCCCGCACATCGCGGGCCTGGTGCAGACGGTGGTGAGCGCCGTACTGATCCTCGCGTTCTGGGCCACCAGCAAGGACCCGGCGAACGCCCTCTACGTCCTGCTCGCCATCCTCGGCACGATGGCGATCCTGATCGTGCAGGCGGTCTGTTCCTTCGCGGTCCTCGTCTACTTCCGCAAGAACCACCCCGAGAGCCGGCACTGGTTCAAGACGTTCACCGCGCCGCTGGTCGGCGGCATCGCGATGCTCGCAGTGGTGCTGCTCCTGGTGTCCAACATGAGCGTCGCGGCCGGCTCGGAGTCCGGCTCGCTGCTGCTGAAGGCGACGCCGTGGCTGGTGGCCCTGGTCGCGGCGACGGGCATCGGGTACGCGCAGTACCTCAAGCGCCGGTCGCCCGAGCGGTACGCCCTGCTCGGGCGGACGGTGCTTGAGGAGACCAAGGAGCGGTAACTACCGGTCCCCGAAGGTCCGTTGGCGGTGCACCCGCCACCGCTCCATCATGGCCGAGACCTCGCCCTCGACGAACTCGAAGAAGGCGAGCGTCTCGGCCATGCGGCGTCCTGCAGGGGTCTCGGCGCCCAGGCTGCTCACGCCGTCGCGCAGGGCGACCTCCCACCGCTTGATGATGGCCTCGCGGTTGGTGAGGGCCTCGTACCACTGGTCGCCGTGCACCCGGTAGCGCTCCCGGCGCGAACCGGGTTCCCGCTCGCGCGAGACCATGTGCGTCATGGTCAGATAGCGCACCGCGCCGGAGACCGCCGCCGGGCTGATCTGCAGCTGCTCCCCCAGCTCGGCCGAGGTCATCGAGCCCTCGTCGGAGGCGAGCAGCGCGGCGAAGACACGGGCGGGCATCCGCTGCATCCCGGCCTCGACAAGCTGCGCCGCGAAACTCTCCACGAACTTCGAGACCGCCTCCGGGTCCCGCCCCACCGCCTTCGACTCCGCCATGGTCACCACCCTAACCGGGCTTCATAGGCTTTATACGCTTCCTTAACTTCACAAATTTCTGAAAGAAGCGTACGTTCTGAAGCATGACGAAGGCAATCAGCGTCTCTGGCCTCCACAAGTCGTTCGGCCGCACGCACGCCCTGGACGGCCTCGACCTGGACGTCGAGACCGGCGAGGTGCACGGCTTCCTCGGCCCGAACGGCGCGGGCAAGTCCACCACCATCCGTGTCCTGCTCGGCCTGCTGCGCGCCGACTCCGGCGCCGCGCAGGTGCTGGGCCGCGACCCGTGGCGGGACGCGGTGGAGGTGCACCGCCGGATCGCCTACGTCCCCGGGGACGTCACCCTGTGGCGGAACCTGTCGGGCGGCGAGGTCATCGACCTCTACGGCCGTCTGCGCGGCGGCCTCGACGCCGGGCGCCGGGCCGAGCTGATCGAGCGCTTCGAGCTGGACCCCACCAAGAAGGGCCGTACGTACTCGAAGGGCAACCGTCAGAAGGTCGCTCTGGTGGCCGCCTTCGCGTCGGACGTGGACCTGCTGATCCTGGACGAGCCGACGTCCGGCCTGGACCCGCTGATGGAGGAGGTCTTCCAGCGCTGTGTGGAGGAGGAACGTGAGCGAGGACGTACCGTGTTGTTGTCGTCCCACATCCTCAGCGAGGTCGAGGAGCTCTGCGACCGCGTGAGCATCATCCGCAAGGGCCGGACGGTGGAGAGCGGTTCGCTGGCCGAGCTGCGCCATCTGACGCGGACGAGCGTGACCGCCGAACTCGCCGGTCCGCCCAACGGGTTGGCGCAGCTGCCAGGCGTCCACGACCTCGATGTACAGGGAAGGAGGGTGCGGCTGCAGGTCGACACGGACAAACTCGACGCCGTACTACGGCAGTTGAGCGAGTCGGGCGTACGGTCGCTGACCTCGACCCCGCCCACGCTGGAGGAGCTGTTCCTGCGCCACTACCAGGAGGCGTCATGACCTCTCTCGCGGGCACGCGGGTGCTGCTCCGCTTCAACCTGCGCCGCGACCGGCTGATGATCCCGGTGTGGGTGGCGGTCAACGCCCTGATGGTCCTCTCCATGCCGAACACCCTCAAGGGCCTCTACGGCACCGAGGCCGAGCGCACCGATCTGCTGCACCAGGTCGCCACCAACGCCTCCTTCCGCGCCCTGATCGGTCCCGTCTTCGACGACTCCCTGGGCGCGCTCACGGCCTGGCGCGTCGGTGTCTACGCGGGCGCGCTCGCCGCCGCCACCAGCCTCCTGGTGGTCGTACGCCACACCCGTGACGAGGAGGAGAGCGGTCGGCACGAGCTGATCGCCTCCGGCGCGGTGGGGCGTCGGGCCTCGCTGACGGCCGCCCTGCTGGCGGCGGGGGTCGCAAATGCCGTACTGGCGCTGCTCGTCGGTGCCGGACTGGCGGGGCAGGGAGCCACGGGGTCGGTGGTCTTCGCCCTCGGCCTGGCGGCGGTCGGCATGGTCTTCGCCACGATGGCGGCGATCGTCGCCCAGCTGACGGAGAGCGCCCGGCTGGCGCGGGGCCTGACGGCGGCGGTGCTCGGCGCGGCCTTCGTGCTGCGCGCGGCGGGCGACTCGGCGAGGAACGACGGTTCGTCGGTGTTGACCTGGCTGTCCCCGCTCGGCTGGCTGGAGAACCTGCGCCCGTACGCCGGTGAACGCTGGTGGGTGCTGCTGCTGTTCGCGGCGGCGGTGGGACTACAGGCTGTCGTCGCCTACGAGTTGGCGGGCCGCCGGGACGTCGGCATGAGCTTCCTGCCGACCCGCCCCGGGCCGGCGACCGGCCGCCTCCGCACGGCGGGCGCACTGGCGTGGCGACTCCAGCGGGGCAGCGTCCTGGGCTGGTCGATCGGCTTCTTCCTGGCCGGTGTCGTCTACGGCGGCCTCACGAACGGAGTGGCCGACCTGGTCGGCGACAACAAGAACGCCCGCGAGATCTTCGAGCGGATGGGCGGCCACAGCGGGCTGACGAACGCCTTCCTGTCCTCGATGGTCGGCATGCTGGGCCTGATCGCCGCGCTGTACGTGGTGGCGTCCGTGCTGCGGTTGAACGGCGAGGAGACCTCGGGCCGGGCGGAACCGGTGCTGGCGAACGCGGTGGGGCGGCTGCGCTGGGCCGCCGGCCATCTGGTCGTGGCCTTCGGCGGATCGGTCCTGATCATGCTGCTCGCGGGGCTCGGATTCGCCGTCGGCTACGGCAAGGAGGTCGGCCCGATCCTGGGTGCGTGCCTGGTGCAGGTGGCCGCGGTGTGGGTGATCGGCGGGCTGGCGGTGCTGCTGTACGGCGTGCTGCCGCGGGCGGCGATGGCGGCGTGGGGTGTCGCGGGGGCGGTGCTGCTGATCGGCTGGGTGGGCCCGGCACTGGATGCTCCGCAGGCGGTACTCGACCTGTCCCCCTTCGGGCATCTGCCGAAGCTGCCGGGTGGGGGGATGGAGTGGGGGCCGGTGGCGCTGCTGACCGTGCTGGCGGTGGTGATGGTGGGTGCGGGACTTACGGGGTTGCGGCGGCGGGACATGACGGCCTGACGCGAACCGCTCAGTCGACGTACTGCTTGAGTTCATCGGTGTCGAGCTCGATGCCCACCGGATCGGGGAGGCTGACCTTGTCACCGAGCCGGGACACGTGGATGTCGCGGTAGCCGACCTCAGGATGCGGGTTGCTGTGCACGAGAACCGAAAGGTTGTCACGGTCGATCAGCAGGTAGACGGGGATACCCGCCTCCGCATACGCCCGCGGCTTCTCCACGCGGTCGCGGTTGTGGGTGTCCGAGTCGTACGACGTGATCTCGACTGCCATCAGAACGCCGTGAGGTTCAGCCCAGTCGCCCTGCCCCACGAAGTGGTCGACTGGTGCCAGCACACCGTCGGGCCGCGCCCGGCCCTTGCGGTAAGCCTCCACCTTCAGGCCCTGCAACGGATTGAGATCGAGCTCGGGCCGAGCACGCATGCACTGACGGATCAGCCACATCGTGATCGTCCCGTGGTTGCCGTTCGTCACCTTCTTGAGTCCGATCCGTCCGTCGATGAATTCGAACCTGACGGTCTCGTCCTCCCGCTCGGCGAATTCGGAGATCCGCTCGAACATGTCGACCGACAACTGAGACGACGCGAGTTCTGCCATAACCGTCATGGTGCCTCCCTTCGCAGGCAGGCACCAGCTTGACGAGTCGTTCGCGACCATCGCTCGGAATCGGTCGGTGATCAGCCAAACAGGTGATCACCTCATTGCGACACTCAGCCCCTCCAACCCCCGGATCACGAAGTTCGGCTTCCGCTCGGGTTCCGCCGCCAGGCTGAGTGTGGGGGCCTGCTTCAGCAGCGCGGTCATCGATGCCGCCAGCTCGATCCTCGCGAGCGGGGCGCCGATGCAGTAGTGGATGCCGGCGGAGAAGGAGATGTGCGGGTTGTCCTTGCGGGTGAGGTCGAGCGACCCGGGGTTCTGGAACACCTCCGGGTCGTGGTTGGCGGACCCGAAGAGCATGGCGATCTCCGCGCCCCGGGGGATGGTGGTCCCGTCGATCTCGATCTCGTCCAGCACCCAGCGCTCGAAGAGCTGGAGCGGGGTGTCGTAGCGCATCAGCTCCTCGATGGCGGAGGGGATGAGGCTGTGGTCGGCGCGCAGGGCGGCCAGCTGGTCCGGGTTGCGGAAGAGGGCGTACCAGCCGTTGACGGTGGCGTTGACCGTGGCTTCGTGCCCCGCGTTCAGCAGGAGCACGCAGGTCGAGATCATCTCCTGCTCGGTGAGGCGGTCGCCCTCGTCGTGGGCGGCGATGAGGCCCGAGATCAGATCCTCGCCGGGTTCTTCGCGGCGGGCCGCGATCAGCTCCCGCAGGTACTCCGAGAACTCGACCGAGGCCCGCACCGCCTTGGCCGCGACGTCCTCCGGCGGGTTCAGCTCGTACATCCCGCAGATGTCGGCCGACCAGGGGCGCAGCGGCGCCCTATCGGCCTCGGGGATGCCCAGCATCTCGGCGATGACGGCCACGGGGAGCGGCTCGGCGACATCGGTGAGCAGGTCGCCGCCGCCCTTCTCGACGAGCCGGTCCACGAGCTCCCCGGCGAGGTTGCCGACGTATGGCTTGAGCTGCTCGACCGTCCGCGGCGTGAACGCCTTCGACACCAGGCGCCGGATGCGGGTGTGGTCCGGGGGCTCCAGGTCCAGCATCCCGTGGTCGTTGAGGGTGTGGAACGGCTCGTGTTCGGCAGGGGGTGCGGTGCGGCCGAAGTCCTCGTGCGAGAACCGGTGCTGGTACGTCCGCCCGAGCCGCCGGTCGCGCAGCAGCGCGGAGACGTCCGCGTGGTGCGGGACGAGCCACTGGTCGGTGGGCTCGTAGAAGTGCACGCGGCCCTTGGCGCGCAGCTCGGCATAGGCGGGGTAGGGATCGGCAAGGAACTCCGGGTCCCACGGGTCGAAGGCGGTCATGGACGGACGCTAACCCGCTATCCGCCCGCCTGACCAGGGATGTCAGTGCTCCGGCACGAGGTGGCGCTGGTACCAGGTGCCCGGCTTGCCGCCGAGGTGGGCCGGGTCGGCCGGGCCCACCGGGACGAACCCGGCCTTGGTCAGCACCTTCTGGGACGCCACGTTCTGGTGGGTGGTGGCCGCCCGCAGGGTGCGCAGCCCGTGCCGGTCCGCCGCCAGCCGGCACAGCTCCAGCACGGTCGAGGTCGCCACGCCCCGGCCTGCGACATGCTGCGCGACCCGGTAGCCGAGTTCGGCACCGTGGTCCTCGATGTCGACCAGATTGAACCGGCCGAGCACCGAACCGTCCTCCGCGACGAGCACGTGGAAGGCGCAGATGCCGGCCTCCTGCTCGGCCAGCAAGGCGTCGTACCGCTCGGTGAACCGCTCGAAGTAGTCGTCGCCCCGGTCGGAGATCGAGGCGGCGAAGTAGGCGCGGTTCGCGAGCTCGAAGGCCAGGACCGCCGGGGCATGACCGGCACACAGCCGCTTCAGCTCGGGCATTCGCCCGACTTTACTCAGGTGGTACGCCGAGGCCACCTGGTTTTCCACAGGCGGCCCACGACGGCACCGTGCGACGACACCGACTGCGTCAGGCGACGGAGTACGCCCTGTACACCGTCTCCACCGAGCGGTCTCCGGCGGAGTCGGTCACCTCGGAGCGCAGGGCGACGGCGCCGGAGGCGGGGTTGTGGACGGACGCCTGCCAGGTGGAGCCGACGTGCCTGACGGTGGCCGCCTGCCAGGTCCTGCCGCCGTCCGCGGACGACCAGACCCGGAGGGACTTGGCGGTCACCTCGGTGAACCTCACGTCCGGCCCCTGGGAACCGCGCCCGGCGCTCACGTCGACCGTCGTGGTGCTGTTCGCCGCGGCCTGGTTGTTGCTGTTCAGCCCGGTGGGCAGGAAGCGGGTCAGGAAGACGGGGGCGACGATCGCCTTGTTCGGGTCGGCCACCTTGAAGTGCCAGTCGAGGGTGGCGCGGGACGACAGCATGCCGGCGGGGAAGGTGATGCCCGGACGGTAGCGCTGGGCGTCGACCGTCAGGCGGTACCAGCCGGCCGAGCGGATTCCGGCGGAGAACTCGGCGTCGGGGCTGGCCCAGTTGGTCAGGGTCTTCTTCTTGATGGTGGTGCTGCCCTTGGACAGGACCACCGTCTCCTTCGTCGGGTCGGCGCCGCTGGTGCCGACGTCCGGGTCGCCGATCAGGGCCTGCGGAATGAAGGTGACGGACTTCCGCCCGAGCAGCGGAAGATAGTGCATCGGACTCCACACGGCCCGCCCGAAGGACTGGGTGAAGCTCTGCCCCGCCTTCAGCGTCCTGACCTTCGGGAAGCCGCCGCCGACGTCGTCGCCGTTGCTCGCGAAGATGTCGTCGCGCGGCTGCCAGGTCCCGGGCGTCACATGGACGGTGGCGCTGTACGGTGCGTAGTCTTCGCGGACCGTGGCCATCAGGTCGGTCGTGCAGTCGTCGGTCTTCGGCTGTGCCTGGAGTGCGATGGCGTGCTGACGGGCCATCTGTGTACCGCTGCGTACCGAGAAGCGCATCGTCGCCAGCTTCGACCGCTTGAACGACCCACCGGGGGCGGCCGGGATACCCGTGGTGTTCTTCACGGCGACATAGCTGTCGTTGCCCGACCACTGCGCCAGATACCCGAACTGCAGCAGCCTGGAGGAGTTCGGGATGGCGTAGAGAGCCCCCTCGTCGTTCCAGCCGCCGGTGCCGAAGGCGGAGGGCATGTTGCTGACGGCGGCACACACCTGCGCGCTGATCCGCGGCGGAGCCGTCACGTCGGCGGGGGTGTCGAGCGACACCTTGACCGCCTTGCCCTTGCGCGCGTCGAGCGTCACGGACTTGCTGCCCGAGACCTGTACGACCTGCGCGCCGATGGTGTCGGTGCCCAGCCCCTCCGTGCCGTGCTCCCAGATGTCGGTCATCGCGATGTAGCGCCCCGCCGGCAGGCTGATCCGCTTGCCGGACTTGACGCTGTACGACTGCCCGGACGGCACGGCGACGACGGTGACCGTCGTCGAGACCTTGGCGCCGTGCCGCCCCAGCGTGGTGACGGCCAGCGAGGCCGACGCCGCCTGCGCGGAAGCGGCGAAAACACCGGAAGCGACCAGCGGCACCAGCGCGGCCACACCGACGAGGCCGAGCGATCTCCGTCGCACCTTCATCCTCAAGTCCCCCTCCAGTCCCCGAAGTCGGCCAATCGTAGTTCAGCGAGGGTCGCTGTCCCGTGACGGGTGGACCTTCAGGTGGTCGATGAGGGCGGTGAAGGCGGCGGGCGGGAAGGAACAGGGTGGCGCGGGCCGGGGCCTTGGAGTCGCGGACGGCTATGGAAAAGCGTTCGAAGCTGTGCCGGCTGGGACTGCGCATCGATGAACGCGGTGCCCCTAGGGGCGTCCCGTTGCCCTGTGTCCCACTGGGGCACTGGACCTCCCAGGTACATCATCGAGGCTCCGGCACCAGCGAAGCCTTCGCGCTCGACAGGGATGACGCGCACGGTGACCTGTCCTGAGCGCGACACCTGGCGGTCAGCCACGTCGCGTACCCCGCTCCCCCGGGGTGCCGTGCAGAAGAACCGCTGACGAGTAACGAGCAGGTCCCCAACGCCCGGCATCTGGAGGAGCCCGGTGCTGCGGTCGCGCTCACCGGTGAGATGACAGCGGCCCGGTCACAGGCTCGTGGACGAGATCCTGTCCCCCGCCCCGGGTCAGCCCGTCACCGGTCAGGCCGGCCGACGTGGACACGCGTGGGCGTCACAGTCGACAAGCGTGCATGGCGGTCGTCAGGATCGCCCGTGCCCCCAGCTCGTACAGGCCGTCCATGATCCGTTGTGCCTCCTTTCCCGGGACCATCGCGCGGACGGCCACCCAGCCGTCCGTGTGGAGCGGGGAGACGGTCGGTGACTCCAGTCCTGGGGTGAGGGCGATCGCCTGCTCCAGCTGCCCGGCGCGGCAGTGGTAGTCCATCATCACGTAGGTGCGGGCGATGAGGACGCCCTGGAGGCGGCGGACGAACTGCCGTACGGACGGGTCGGAGGCGTCCGCGCCGGTGCGGCGGACGACGATCGCCTCCGATGTCGCGATCGGCTCGCCGACGACTTCCAGGCCCGCGTTGCGCAGGCTGGCACCGGTCTCGACGACGTCGGCGATCACCTGGGCGACACCGAGTTCGATCGCCGTCTCGACCGCTCCGTCGAGATGGACGACGGAGGCGACGACTCCCTGGTCGGCCAGGTGCTTGGCGACGATGCCCTCGTACGACGTGGCGATGGTCAGGCCGTCGAAGTCGGCGATCTCCCGCGCGGTGCCCGGCCGGGCGGCGTACCGGAAGGTCGAGCGGGCGAAGCCGAGGGGGAGGATCTCCTCGGCGTTGGTGCCCGAGTCCAGCAGCAGGTCGCGGCCGGTGATGCCGAGGTCCAGCCGGCCGGACGAGACGTAGACCGCGATGTCCCGGGGGCGGAGGTAGAAGAACTCGACGTCGTTCTCGGGGTCGACGAAGACCAGCTGTTTGGCGTCCTTGCGCTGTCGGTAACCGGCCTCGTGCAGGATCTGGGCGGCGGGCCCGGACAGGGAGCCCTTGTTGGGGACGGCGATGCGCAGCATGGGCCGGTCTCCTTCACATGGCAAAGAGGGGGGTGGGGGCACGCTCAGTCGCCGAGGGTCAGTACCGCCGACGACTCCGCGCCGCTCGACGCGTTGATCGCCGATCCGGGGCGTACGGGGGCCTGGCGCATGAAGACGCCGGCGTAACTGCCGCCGAACACCAGGGGGGCGAGGACGACTTCACGCCCGCCGGAGGGCCGGACGCCGGGCACGCCGACCACGGACGGCTGTACTCGCTCCTGCAGTACATGACGCTCGCGCGGGTCGGCGAGTCGTTCCCGCAGCTCCGCGGCCCAGGCCCCGTCGTCCGCCGCCAGGAAGCCGAAGGCCAGGTCCTTGCCGCCGTATGCCGAGGCGGGTTTGCAGAGCAGCCGCTCGCGTTCCTCGATCGCGCGGTCCAGGCTCTCGGGCGTGAGCCGGAAGGTCACCGGGACGTGTGCCTGGACGAGGGCCTGTTCCTCGTCGGTCAGCAGGTGCTGGTACTCGGGGTCGTGGAGCAGGGCCAGGTTCGCCTTGTTGTCGTGGAGCGCGGCGGCGGGGGAGCCGATGAAGTCCAGCTTGCCGGCGGTGTCGAGGTCCATCAGCGCACGGGTCAGTGCGGGCGGCACGAAGTTCTTCGTCTCGTGCCAGGTGTAGGCGGTGAAGACGGCGTCCACTCGCCTGCCCCGGAAGTGGGCCCCGTCGTCGGTGAGGTCCAGTTCGCTGATCAGCCCGCAGCTGATGTCGTGGCCGGCGGAGCGGATCATGTCGACGAAGAAGCGGCGGCCGCCGTCGAGGTCCGCCGGGTTGGCGGTGGCCTCGAAGACGTGCAGCGGCCCGTCGCCGCGGGCCCGGGTGAGTCCGGCGAAGACGTCCAGCCACACCCGTGCCGTGTCGGGGCCGTCGAGCCGTAGGCCACGCTCGGCCAGGAAGGCGGCGTAGCGCGAGTCGCCGGTCGCGGCGGTGTAGGGGGCGAGGGTGCTGAGTCCGCCGAGCGAGGCGGCCACGTTCAGCTCGACGAGTTTGAGTCCCGCGTCGGTGACGACCAGGTCGGGCCGCATGAAGGCGGTGGCGACCCGGCGCAGGCGGGGTCGGCCCAGCGCCTCGGTCATCAGGGCCGCGTCCTCGTCCGGCAGGCCGAGGTAGGCGGCCCAGGCCGCCAGGTCGTCGCCGAAGACGCGGCGCGGGAAGCCCGAGATCAGTTCGGCGAGCCGTACCCCGATCGTCTCGACCTCGTGTGCCGCTTCGGCGGTGAAGGGGTGCGGTGGGTACTGATGCCGCCAGACGGGCCGGTGCAGCCGCTCGGTGAACCACTCCCGGTCGGTCTCGGCTGCGGGCGTCGCCGCAAAACCGTCCCAGACCGCGAGGGCGCGCGGGTCCAGCCAGGACCACGCGTCGGGCTCGGCCGCGCTGCTGGAGTCCGCCCCGCCCGCGTCCGCGCCGTCCAAGGTGCCCGCGCCCGTCCTGTCCGCACGTGCCCCGGCCTGCATGCCGACCCCGCTCATGACAGCTTCCCGGCGGTCCGCAGCGCCGCGAGCACGGTGTTGACGGCCTCCGAGGACCGGTCCTCACCGGTCGCCCGGTAGTGGTAGCTCAGCCCGCCCGGGTTGACCATGTTGATCTCGATGACGTACGGGAACGCCAGGTCGATGCCGGAGTAGAAGATCCCCAGGTCCATCATCCGCTTGCCCAGCGTGCGTACGAACTCGTCCTCCTCCGGGGTGAGTTCGAGCGCGGCGAAGCGGGCGCCCAGGGTGGCGTTGGAGCGGTGGTCGTTCTCCGGGTGGAAGCGCAGGAACCCGGAGACGGGGACGTCGCCCGCGAGGATGACCCGCTTCTCGTTGGTGCGGACGTTGGGGATGTACTCCTGGACCGCGGTGTGCCGTTTGGCCATGCCGATGACGTCACGGCCGTAACGCCCGTAGCGGGAGGCCGCGTTGCCGGTGGCGCCTGAGAGCAGGGCCGAGCGGTTGCGGTCGTGCTTGTTGACGACGAACACGTCCGCCCCGCAGCCGCCGTTGGTCGGCTTGACCACCCAGGAGCGGTCGCCGTCGGCCTCGACGAGCGCGTTGAGCCGGTCGAAGTCGTTGGAGACGTACGAGACCGGTAGGTGTTCAGCGGGGACCACGGCACCCAGGTTGATCTTGGTGTTCAGGTAGAACAGCGCCGAGGCGTCGTTGACGAACGGCACGCGCTGGTTGAGCAGCCACAGCAGCTGGAAGGAGTCGGTGCCCGACTCCGGGTGCGTGCCGGCGAGGACCCACACGAGGTCGAACTCCTCGGCGGACGCGTACGGCAGACTCAGCTCGGGGAAGCTGCCGCCGCTGGTGAACTCCTCGCTGAGCCGTACCCGGTCGCAGACGACGACGGAGTCGTGCACACACAGGGTGTCGATGTCACCGATGTGCACCTCGTGGCCCTCGCGGTGGAGGGCGCTGGGAATGATCGAGTGGTTGTTCAGCTCGAAGGTGGAGGCCCCGGAGACCAGGACCAGGATCTTGTACGGCAACGGATGCACCTCGTTGTGTGAGTCGTGGGTGGGGTGGTGCGGGGGGCGTGCGGTCACGCGGGCTTCGACCCGGCCGTGAGTGTCCGGACCGCTCGGGCGAGGTTGTGCTCCAGTTCCTCGCGGGTGTCTCCGGTGCCGAGCACGAACGCGTGCCGGTCGCCCGACCTGCGGATCTCCGGCGGGGTCGCGCCCGCGGGGACACTGATGTGCACCTCCGCGACGCCGGGGAGTGAGGCAACGAGTGCGGTACTGATGCCGTGCAGCGGGACCATCCGGTCGAAGGTGACGTACCGGATGCCGGCGACCCGCCTGTGGGGAGGGGTCGGGAGCGGTTCGAGGCCGAGGACGGCGGCGATCGTCTGGGCGAAGACGTCCTCGCCGAGGGCCAGGTCGAGCATGTCGCTGATGCGGTCTCCGCCTGGCCGCCCGTGCGACTCGATGAGCCTGGGTCCGGCGGCGGTCAGCATGACCTCGGTGTGCGAGGGCCCGTAGCGGTAGTCCACGGCGTCCAGGACGGCGGTGACCAGCTCGGTGATCGCCTCCTCGGCGGCCGGGCCGAGTGTCACGGGCAGGGTGTGTCCGGTCTCCACGAAGTGCGGGGCGCCCGTGGTCGCCTTCTCGGTGACGGCCAGGACGCGGTGGCCCTCGGCCGAGCTGACCGCCTCGACGGAGTACTCGGTGCCGGCCAGGAACTCCTCCACCAGGTGGGGTGTGGTGAACTCCGCCGAGCCGGCCACGAAGTCCTCGGCCGCCGCGCGGTCCGCCAGATACCGCACGCCCGAACTGCCCGTGCCGTCCACCGGTTTGACCACGCAGGGGAAGCCGATCCGTTCGGTCGCGGACAGGATCTGGTCCCTGCCGGTGCACAGGGCATGGGCGACGGGCCGCCCGGCCCGGTCGCCGACCACGGCCCGCAGCCGCGCCTTGTCCTTGAAGGCGGCCAGCGCGCCTGGGGGGTTGCCGGGCCAGCCCAGCCGCTCGTTGACGATCGCGGCCGCCGCGCAGCCGAGTTCACCGAAGCCGAAACAGCTCACCGGCGCTTGCAGGTCCATCGCCCGCAGCAGTTCGACGAGTTCACCGGGGTCCTCGGTCCAGGCGCTGCGCAGTGGCTCGCCGGGCGCGTTGTCCGGCAGTGGTGCGGTGGGGTCGGCTACGACGATCATCGCGCAGCCGAGCTTCACGGCCGCGTCGATGACCCGGTCGCGGGGGTTGAGCAGTACAGCCGTCGGGGTGCGGAGGTCGGTGTCCGGTGCGTCAGCCATGCTGGCCCGCTTTCGGTAGGAGGGAACTGGTGAGCGCCGCGCAGAGGGAGAGGGAGACGAGCACCAGCCAGATGCCGCTGCCGCCGCTGAGGGACTGGAGCAGATAGCCGCCCATGGTGGAGCCGAGCAGGCTGCCCACCGCGCCGGCGGCGCTCATCGTGCCGAGGGCGAGTCCGGTGCGCAGTGGTGAACTCGCCCTGACCGCCTGCTCGTCCAGGCTGGGCGAGATCAGCATTTCCGCGAAGGTGACCGGCAGGACGAAGACGAACAGGGAGAACCAGCCGGTGAGCGGGATGAACACCGCGTAGGCGAGGGCGAAGGCGAGGAAGCCGACGATGAGGAGGGTCCGTGCCTGGGCGCGGTGGAACACATGGCGCAGCAGGGTGTACTGACACAGCACCACCAGTGCGCCGTTGACGACGAAGACGACGGAGATCGCGGTCGTGCTGCCGGTCGTCCGCTCGGCGGTGATGGGCATGACGACGTTGAGCTGGCTGTAGATCGCCCAGTACGCCACGCCGAGCAGACCCAGCGGCAGCCACTGCCACGGCCCCCATGCCTCACCGGCCGCGCGCGCCGTCGAGTCCTTGCCCGCGGTTCGTGGTCCGGGTGCCGCCCGCCGCACCGGGCGCGCGGTCAGCCGGATGCCGAGCAGCAGATGGGAGAGGACGCAGGCACCCAGGATCCAGCCGAAGCCGAGCGGGTACACGAGGGCGCCCAGGGCGGGTCCGGCGACCACGCCGATGTTCACGAAGGTCGAGCGCAGTGCGAGCATCTCGCGGGGTTCGACGCCGTCCTCGCTCACCAGCAGGGTCTTGACGGACAGGCCGAGCAGCGAGCCGCCGACGCCGATCGCCGCGATACCGGCGACGAGCGGCACGAGCCGGGCACCGTCCGGGCCACCCACGCCGAGTCCGACGCCGAGCAGCAGATATCCCGCGATCCGCAGGGCGAAGCCCGCCGTCAGCACCGTACGGGTGCCGAACCTGTCCACGATCAGCCCGGACACCAGCGAGAAGCCCTGGCCGCAGAAGGAGAGCAGTCCGACGAGAAATCCCGTCCGGGCGGCCGGCACGCCCTGGGCTACGAACTCCAGCGCCAGCAGCGGCAGGAACATGAACGTCGTCAGACCGGTGAGCAGCACCGTCGCGAGCAGGACGCGTCCGGCCGACGACATCCGGCGCCAGGTGTTCATGCCGCCTCGTCTCCTGCGGCGCCGCCGTCCAGGTACTCCAGGTTGGCCATCAGCCAGGCCTCGGTCTTCAGCAGCCGCTCCTCCACCTGTTCGGCGTCGGCGCCGGCGACGATCACGAAGCACAGGTGGGAGGTGCTGTTCTGGGCCACGGCGCCGGGTGCGAGCCCCTCGTTGACCTGGTACTCCCGCACCCAGGGGAAGGGCGGTCGGCCGGGGGCGCGGACCGGCCGGCCCTGCGGCAGCACGGAGACCGAGCCGTGCACCTCGGCGGGCGGGCCGGCGGGCGGCGCCTCGACGGGCAGTCCGAGCGAGTGGCGCAGCCAGGCCGAGTGCAGGTCGACGCCGTAGGTGGCACGGGTGAGCGCGGGGATGCGGTTGCCGCCGACCCGGGAGGCGATCTCGCAGAGCACCAGCTCGTCGTCCGGGGTGTGGAACACCTCCAGGTGGTAGGCGCCGACCTCCGGTGTGTCGAAGGCCGCCAGCACCCGGTCGAGGAACTCCTCGAGGCGCCGGGCGAGCGGATCGGCGGGGAGCAGCTGCACCGAACCGTTGTTGTGCCCCGAGAAGACCCCGAGGCAGCTGCGCAGATAGCGGGAGGCGGCCACGAACCGGTAGCCGGGGGCCAGCACCGCGTCGACGTGGCACATCCGGCCCTCGACGAACTCCTCGGCCAGCAGGTCGTCCCGCCAGTGCCGGCGGCTGAACGCGGTCAGGTCGTCCTCGTCGTACAGGACGACGATGTCACGCGAGCCACCCTGCTTCACGGGCTTGACGACCACCGGGTAGCCGTTCTCCTCGATGAACCCGGTGAGGTCGGTGAACGTCTCCAGGCGGGCGAAGCGCGGGACGCGCACGGCGGCGCCGGCGACCCGCTTCATCACCTCCTTGTCCCGGAAGGACAGGGCGCTCGCCGCCGACTGGCCCGGGATGCCCAGGTCCGCTCGGATCCGGGCGACGCGCTCCAGGTCGTACTCGTTGTCCGTGACGAGGTGGGTGAACGGCTGCTCGGCGGCGAGCCGGCGGATCGTCAGTTCCGGGTAGGGGACGAACTCGCAGTCGGGTACGTACTCGTAGTGCGCGAAGCCCTCGGTGTTCTTCAGTTCGTTGTGGCTGAACACGTGGAGCCGGTCCGCCACTTCGGGGAGCATGGCGGCGTAGTCGTGCTGAGGGCCGTAGTTGATGACGGCGATGCGGCTCATGCGGCCTTCCCCGGGGAGCTCTGGCCGATCGGGAAGACCGGCAGGTCGTCCTGGACGTCGTACGGCCTGCGGGCCCAGTGCATCGTGGACCAGGGGCCCGTCATCCGGGACAGTTCGGTGATGGTGTGCGGCCGGTACTCGGGGTCCGGGACGAGCGGGCCGTCGGGCGGGAAGACCCGCTCGACATAGCGGTGTCCGGGGTCGGCCGCGAGGAAGACGACGGGGCCGCCGTCCGGTTCCTGCCGGCGGATGTGCCGGGCGACCTGCCATCCGGCGCCCGCGGAGAGCCCGGCGAAGACACCGGTGGTGGACAGCAGATGGCGGCAGCCGGCCGCCGAGACGTCGAAGTTGATCCAGTGGATGTCGTCGTAGGCGGTGTAGTCGATGTTGCCGAAGCGGATTCCGCTGCCGATCCCGGCGATGATGAAGCCGTCCAGCGGTATGGCCTCCGAGCCGAAGGAGCGGCTGCCGAAGGGCTGGATGCCGGCCACCCGTACATCGTTGCCGGACGCCCGCAGATACCGGCTCATCGCGCTGGTCGACGCTCCGGTGCCGACCCCGCCGACCAGCGTGACCCCGTCCGACCCCAACTCCTTGACCAGGGTGTTCGCGACGCTCTCGTAGCCGATGTAGTGAACGTCGTCGTGGTACTGCTGCATCCAGTACGCGTCCGGGTTCTTCCTCAGATACGCGTGGACCAGCCGGACCCGGGTCTCCTGGTCGTGCTGGAGGCCGTCGTCACCGGAGGAGGGGACCTGGGTGTAGGTGGCCCCGAGGTACTTGAGCTGGGTGCGGATGGCCGCGTCGACCGCCACGGAGGCGAAGACATGGCACTTCAGGCCGTACTCACGGCAGACGAGGGCGAGCGCGTGCCCGTAGATGCCGCTGGAGCTGTCCACCAGGGTCTGTCCCGGGCGGACGACCCCGCGGTCCAGCAGGTCCCGGACCGCGGCGCGGACCGAGGTGACCTTCATGACCTCGAACCGCAGCACATGGATGCCGTTCCCCAGGTCGATGAGGTCGGGTTCCGCCAGCTTCTCTGCGAATGATCGGTACATGTGAAGAGGTCTAGGGGAGCTGGGTCCCGGCTGCTTACCGGCCCGTTCCCGTTCCGGTCCCGGAGTGTTTCGGGACCGGGCCGGAACGGTTCCCGGAAGGGCCCTGCCGACGATCTCCGGCATGACGACATCCGAAGCCGGCGTGCTGACCGACGCGATATCAGGTCCCGACCTGCCCGAATCCGTGCCTCTTGTCTCGGAGGCGGTGCTGGAACACGCCCGCCGACATCCGGACCGCACAGCGCTGATATGCGGCGAAGAGCGGGTCAGTTACGGCGAGTTGGCGGCCGGGGCCGCCGCCGTCGCGCGCGCGATCGCCGCGGACGAGAAGCGCGCGGCCTCCCGCAGGATCGGTGTCGTCTCGCACCGGACGGTGGGAGCCGCGGTACACGCCCTGGGCATCTGGCTGTCCGGACGCTCGTTCGTCTTCCTCGATCCGGCGGCCCCGCCGAGCTCCGCCGAGCACATCCGGCGCACCGCCGGGCTGTCGGTGGTCGTCGACCCGCGCGAGTGGCCGGCCGAGCCCGCGGAGCCCGCGCCGGCCCCGGCCGTGTCGCCGTCGCCGGACGCGGAGGCGTACGTCCTGTTCACCTCCGGCAGCAGCGGCCGCCCCAAAGGCGTCTCCGTCTCGCTGCGGAACCTGGCGCATTCCAACGCCGCCCGGCTCGCGCTGTACGAGGGTTTCGGCACCCCGGTCTTCCTGCTGCTGTCCCCGTTCCACTTCGACTCCTCGGTCGCCGGGCTGTGGGGCACCCTCGCGGCGGGCGGCACCCTCGTCATCGCCGACGAGGAGGAACGCCGTATGCCCCAGGCCGTCCTCGGCCTGGTCGCGCGGCACCGGGTCACCCACACCCTGACCGTCCCCGGCTTCCACCGGGAGCTGCTGCACACGCTGCGCGAGGACGGGCGGCACCCGGACGGGGCGGCCTCGCTGCGGCTTGTGACCAGCGCCGGGGAGGCGCTGCCGCAGAGCGTCCTCGACCTGCACTTCGCACTGCTGCCCGGCGTGGCCCTCAGCAACGAGTACGGCCCCACCGAGTGCACCGTCTGGTCCACCGCCCGGATCTACGACAAACCCGGACCCACCGGCATCGGCTTCCCGATCCCCGGCACCTCGCTGCGGCTGCTCGACGACCGGCTGCGGCCGGTACCGGCCGGCGCGGTGGGGCAGATCGCCGTCTCCGGCCCGGGGGTCGCCCTGGGCTACGTCGGCGACGAACAGCAGACGGCGGCGAAGTTCGTTGACCTTTCCGCCGGGACCACGGCAGGCCCTCCCGTACGCGCCTACCTCACCGGGGATCTCGGCCGCTGGTCGGACGAGGACGGCCTCGAGTTCGTCGGCAGGCTGGACAACGAGGTGAAGATCCGCGGTGTGCGCGTGCACCTGGAGACGCTGGAGGAGGCACTGACGGCGCATCCCGACGTCCGGGCCGCCGCGGTGGTGTACGACGCGGAGAGCGCCGTCTGCCACGCCTTCGTGGTCGCGGAACCCGGCGCCGAACCGGCCGCCGCCTCGATCCGCGGCTTCCTGCAGACGGAACTCGGCGCCGCCGTGGTCCCCGACCGGATCGTCTTCACCACCACCCTGCCGCGCACCGCCCACGACAAGACCGACCGGGCCGCGCTGCTGGCGTCCACGGCCCCGCCTGCGGAGCGGGAGCGGGCACTGGAGGACGGCGCCCTCGCCGACCACATCGCCCGCGTCTGGGGGCAGGTCCTCGGCGTACCGGTGGCCCCTTCCGAGCAGGACACGTTCTTCTCGCTCGGCGGCAACTCGCTGACCGTGATCAGGCTCTCCCGGGCACTGGGCGAGCTGGCCGGCCGCCCGGTGGGGGTCAAGAACGTCTATCGCTGCGGCACGATCCCCCAGCAGGTGGATCTGTTGTCGCGGCTGTGAGCGGCGGGGTTGCCATGTCTGCGTACATCAGACCCATCAGGCCCCTGCCCGGCGGCCCCGCCCACGCCGGTGCCGATTCCGGCTCCGTGCTCTGCTTCCCGCACGCGGGCGGCTGCGCCTCGTTCTTCCGGTCGTGGCAGCCGCTGCTGCCCACGGCCCGGGTGCACGCCGTGCAGTACCCAGGCCGCGAGGACCGGTTCGCGGAGCCCGCGCCGGAGAGCCTGTCGTCCCTCGCCCGCGCGGTGACGGAGGAGATCCTGGCCGGCGACGAACGGTACTCCCTGCTGTTCGGGCACAGCATGGGCGCGTACGTCGCCTTCGAGGTGGACCATCTGCTGCGCGAGGCCGGAGTGCCGACGCCCACCCTGGTGCTCTCCTCGGCGGCGTCCCCCGCCCTGCGGCCACCGGTCCCCTACGAGAAGGACGCCGACGTACTGGCGTATCTCGAGCGCTACGAACCGCTGAGCGCGGAACTCCGGCAGGACGAGGAACTGCTCGGGCTCCTCCTGGAGTACGTCAAGGACGATCTCAGGCTCGTGTCCGGATACCGGGAGCACACCGGGAAGCGCACCGGCGCTCGGCTGGTCAGCGTGGTCGGTGACCGTGACATCCCGGAGATCCGGTCGCGGGCCGGGCGGTGGCGGGACCACGCGGACGGCGAGTTCGCCCAGGTGGTCAAGGACGGCGGGCACTTCTACCTGCGTTCCGATCCGCCCGTCGCCCTGATCACCGCCGAGCTGGCCCGCGCCGGGAGTATCAGCTCCCGTTCCACACGGACTTCCTGAGGGGGAATGCGGCATGCCGTACACACACACCGGCTCGACCGGACAACCGGGGAACCCGTCGGACCTCGACGGACTGCTCCGCGAGGCCGGTCGGCTCGTCGACGGGCGGACCTACCGGCAGGGCAACCCCTTCGACCTGTGGCGGCGGATGCGCCGGGCCGCCCCCGTGCTGTGGCACGAGCCCGGTGACTTCCCCGGCTTCTGGTCGCTGACCCGCCACGACGACATCAAGGAAGTGCTCAGGGACGCGGGCGCGTTCAGCTCCGCCTCCGGCATCCTGCTGCGCCCGCTGTCCCAGGGCGAGGACCCGGGCGGCAACCGCACCCTGGCGCTGTCCGACCCACCGCGCCACCACGTGCTGCGCTCGGCCGTCGCCGGCTGGTTCGCGCCCAGGAACCTGCGGCTGCTGCGGTCCGAACTGGACGCGTCGGCGCGGCGGATCGTCGAGACGGCCGTGGCGAAGGGCCGGTTCGACTTCGTGACCGAGGTCGCCGCACAGCTGCCGGTGGAGGTCGTCTGCGCGTTCCTCGGCATCCCGGACGAGGACCGGCCGCGGATCGTCCAGTGGTCGACGGACGCCTTCTGCGCCGCCACGCCCGAGGACCGCAGCTTGGCCCACCTGGAGATCCTGGACTACTTCGGCGGCCTCGCGGAGCGCCGCCGGGCCGATCCGGGCGAGGACCTGGTCAGCGTGCTGGCCGGGGTGCGCCACGAGGGCGAATTGCTCCCGCTCGACGACGTGGTGCTCAACTGCGACAACCTGCTGGTGGGCGGTACGGAGAACGTCCGGCTCGCCATGTCGGGCGGGATGCTGGCGCTCCTCGACCACCCGGATCAGTGGGAGCTGCTGCGCCGGAACTTCGACGACGCGGGAGTAGTGGACTCCGCGGTCGACGAGATCCTGCGCTGGACGTCGAGCGCCACGCACATCGTGCGGCGGGCGACCCGGGACGTGGAACTCGGCGGCGAGCGGATCCGCCGGGGCGATCTCGTCGTGTGCTGGCTGGCCGCGGGCAACCGCGACCCGGCGCACTTCCCCGACCCCGACCGCTTCGACATCCGCAGGTCCCCGAACCGGCATCTGGCCCTCGGCGCGGGCCCGCACTACTGCGTGGGCACCCAGCTGGCGCGGCTGGAGATCCGCGCCGTCCTGCGGGAGTTCTTGGCCCGCGTGGACCGGGTGGTGCCGGACGGCCCGGCCGAGCGGCTGGAGTCCATCGTCGTCAACGGCCTGCGGACCCTTCCCGTCCGACTGGTCCCGGCACCCACCCTGCCCGCCGGTACCGGTCCGGGAACGGGGCGGGAACGGTCGCGGTGAGCATTCCGAGTACGCGAAGCAGGCGGGCGCCGACACATCCCGGCCGGCACACGCCCGCCCTCGCACCCGCACACACCCCCACCCCACTCTCGGAAACAAAGGTGTACACAATGCGCTGCAAACTGGCCGTACTCGCCGGAATCCTCGCTATAGCCATCGCCTCGGGGATCGGAGCCCTCACGCACGAGGCCTCCGCGCCCGCGGCCGGCCACGCCGTGCTCGCCAATGGCACCGGCCCGAAGGACACCACCGGCTGAGCTTGCTGCCGGTGGGCCCGCTCACCGGCGTACGCCCGTCATTGAGGCATAGAGCTCGTTCGCGACGAGCCGGTGCTCGGCCGCCTCCCGTACGTCGCCCATGCCGTCGAGGGCCTCGGCCATCCCCTCGACGGCATGGGCCTCCTCGACCAGGTACTCGATGGCTCCGGCGTGGAAGCGCGCGCTGCGGTGCAGTTCCAGGGCCCGCTCGAACTCGCCTCTGCGGCAGTGCACCCGCCCGAGAATGTTGCGGACGGTCGCCTGCCGGGTCGCGGTCCCCTTGGAATGGATCAGGTGCAGGGCCCGTTCCGCGTACCCGACCGACTCCTCGGCGGCACCGAGCCGCTGGCTCACGTCCGCGGCGAGGGCCAGCGCGTGCGCGTACTCCTCCGGCATCCGCGACTCGTCGCCGAGTTCCAGGGCCCGTTCCACCGCGGCGAGCGCGGCCTGGTGCTCCCCGGTGCCGAGCAGGCCCGTCGTCAGATCGGTCAGCGCCGTGATCTCCACGGCGCGGGCGCCGAGTTCCCGGCTGAGCCGCACCGCGTGCTCGGCGGCCACCACGGCTTCCGGGTATCGGCCGAGCCAGGTGTACACGGTGCTCAGGTTGCACCAGGCGTACGCGCCCTGTCTGCCGTCGACCCTGTCGTGGCCCCGTTCGACCGCCCGCTCCAGATAGACCTGCGCCTCGGGGAAATGGCCGAGGCAGCTGTGCAGCAGGCCCAGCAGGCTGAGGGAACCGGCCTCGCTGTTGCGGTCCCCGTGGTCCTTCGCGAGACCCAGCGCCTCCTCCGCCACCGGGATGCCGTCCCGGAACCGGCCCAGCCGCCACCAGGCGGAACCCAGATTCGACAGGCTCACCTCCAGCAGCACGGGATCTCCGAGCCGGCGTGCCGCGGCCACCGCGATCGTCGCCGCCTGCCGGTACTCCTCCAGAAAGCTGCGCGAGTTGAGATGGAAGACGAGGTTCCGGGCCAGGCGCACCGTCTGGTCGAGGAAGCCCAGCCGCTCGGCTCGCGCGACGGCCGACAACAGCGCACCGTGTTCCCGTTCGAAGAACGCCTCCGCCTCGGCGACCTGACCGCTCGACGGCGGCCCGGCCGGCGCCGTACCGCCCGCGTCGCCGGTGCTCCCGTCCGCGACGGCACCGACCGGAAGACGCCCCGGGTAAAGGATCCCGCACGCCTGGTCCGTCACCGCCAGGAAGTGGTCGAGCAGCCTCCCGAAGGCGGCCCGTTCCTGTGCGCTGTCCGCCGCCTCCTCCTCGCGCACCCGCTGTGCGAAGCTGCGCACCAGATCGTGGAAGGTGTACCGGCCGATCTCGTGCTGCTCGACCAGGTGCATGTCCAGCAGATGCTCCAGCACCTCCTCGGCCTCGGACGCGCCGGTGCCGAGCAGGGCGGCCGCCGCGTGGGGGTCGGTCTCCGCGCCCGGGTGCAGCCCGAGCAGCCGGAACGCCTCGCGATGCCTGGCGTCCAGTCCGTGGTACGACATCCGGAGGGTGGCCTCGACGCTGCGGTCACCGGACTTCAGCTCGTCGAGCCGGCGGGTCTCGTCGCCGAGCCGGCCCACGAGATGGCCCAGGGTCCACAGCGGCCGGTTGCGCAGCCGGGCCGTGGCGATCCGCAGGGCGAGCGGCAGGTTCCCGCACAGGGCCGCCAGTTCCGCCGCCGCCTCCGGCTCGCCGTCCACCCGTTCCTCGCCCAGCGCGCCGGTGATCAGCGCGAGGCTGTCCGAGGGCGACATCGTCCCGATGGACATCCACTCGGCCCCGTCGATGCCGACCATGCGGATACGGCTGGTGAGCAGCCCCAGGGAACCGGGGTGGGTGGGCAGCAGCGGGCGGATCTGCGCCGCGTCCGCCGCGTTGTCCAGCACCAGGAGCACCCGCCGGTTGGCCAGGGTGGCCCGCCACAGGGCGATCCGGCCGTCGAGGTCGTCGGGGATCCGCTCCCCCGGCACGCCCAGGGTGCGCAGCAGGGTGCCGATCACCGTGCCGGGCCGTGTCGGCTGCTCGCCCGGGGTGAATCCGCGCAGGTCGACGAAGAGCTGCCCGTCCGGGTACCGGCCGGCCAGCTGGTGCGCGGCCCGGACGACGAGCGCGGTCTTGCCGCTGCCTCCCATGCCGTCCACGGCCACGATCCGCACCGCCCCGTCCTGCGGAGGTGCGGCGTACGCCAGCAGCCGGCTCAGTTCCTGCTCGCGCCCGGCGAAGTCCGTGAGGTCGTGCGGCAGGGTGCACGGTGCCGCCGCCGGCGAGGGCTCGGGCTCGCCCTCCACAGGTGCCTTCGGTACGGCCGCGGGCTCCGCCGACGGCCCGTCCGGCAGGGCCAGTTCGGGGCTGTCCCGGAGAATGGCCTCGTGCAGCCGGGTCAGTTGGGGACCCGGGTCGATGCCCAGTTCCTCGACGAGCAGTTCTCTGGCCTTGGCGTATTCGGCCAGTGCCTCCGCCTGCCGCCCGGAGCGGTACAGCGCGAGCATCAACTGCCCGCGAAACGTTTCTCCTAATGGATGTTCGGCGACGAGCTCGCGCAGATCGCCGATCAGCTCTCGGCTTTCGCCGAGCGTCAGCCGCAGCTCCATCAACTGCTCCACGGCGGCCAGCCGGCGCTCCTCCAGTACGACGGAGGCCGCGGCGATCACCGACCCGCCGCCTCCGGGCATCACCGGGCCGCGCCACAGCACGAGAGCGGTGCGCAGCAGTTCGGCGGCCTCGGCGGGGTGGCCCGCCTCCAGCGCGTTCCGTGCCTCGAGCAGCCGGTCGGAGAACAGGCTCAGATCGAGTTGCTCCCGGGCGACGTCCGCCCGGTATCCCGGACCGTCGGTGACGATCACCGAAGGCCCGTCCGGGATGCGCTGGCGCAGATCGGCGATCGCCTTGCGCACCTGGTGCGCCGCGGTGGCCGGCGGCTCGTCGTCCCACGCGGCCTCCACCAGCCGCGACACCGGCACCATCCGGCACGGGTCGAGCAGCAGGGTGGTCAGCACGCGCATCTGGAGGGGCCCGCCGAGTCGCAGCCGGACTCCTCCGGCTCTGACTTCCAGCGGCCCCAGGATCGCGAATCCCACCTCTCCACGCACACCGTCGTCCACTCCGCGTCCCCCCTCGGCTCTACGCGTGGTGATCTTAAGCGCTTGCCTGCTCGCGGAACATTAAGAAATTCAGAAATGATCTACATGCCTGCAACGGCCGGATGCCCGCGTCCTCAAGGCCCCGGAACCAGCTCCACAGATCACCGGGCCGGCCCCCCGGTTCCCGGCAGAGGTGGACCAAGACCTCGGCCGCCGCCGCGATGAACTGCAGATGTCGGGCAGAGCCAGCAGTATCCGCTGCTGGAAGTGGTCGTCGGGATGACTCAGGCCACCCCGACGACCACTTCCAGCAGACGCCCGCCGCGCCTGCCCTGCAATGAACTCATGCTCGGCTGCCGTCCCTAACCCGGCGTGACCAACCGCGCCTCATAAGCGAACACCGCCGCCTGTGTCCGGTCCCGTAGCCCCAGCTTCACCAGGATTCTGCTGACGTGGGTCTTGATCGTCGACTCGGCGACCACCAGCTGCTCGGCGATCTCCGCGTTCGACAGGCCCTGGGCGATCAGGACCAGGACCTCCGTCTCGCGTTCGGTGAGGTCGCCGTAGGCCGCCATCGCGGAGTGCATCGGGCGTGGGGCTTCCGACAGTTTCGAGAACTCCGTGATCAGGCGCTTCGTCACCGAGGGGGCCAGCAGGGCCTCACCGGAGGCCACCACCCTTACGCCGTCGGCCAGTTGGCGGGCCGAGGCGTCCTTCAGGAGGAAGCCGGAGGCTCCCGCGCGCAGGGCCTGGTAGACGTACTCGTCGAGGTCGAAGGTCGTCAGGACCAGGACCTTCGCCGTGCTGTTGGCGGCGACGATCTCCCGCGTCGCCTCGATGCCGTTCAGTTCCGGCATGCGGATGTCCATCAGGACCACGTCGGGGGTGAGTTCGCGGACACGGTCGACCGCCTCGCGGCCGTTCACCGCCTCGCCGACCACCTCGATGTCCGGCATCGCGTTGAGCAGGACCGAGAAGCCCTCGCGCACCATCATCTGGTCGTCCGCGATCAGGACGCGGATCGTCATGCTTCTCCTTCGCTCGCGGCGGCGACCGGCAGGAACACCGTCACCTCGTAGCCTCCTTCGTCCGTCCGGGCCGCGGTCATCTCGCCGTTCAGCATGGTGACGCGCTCCCGCATGCCGGTGATGCCGTGGCCGGCACCCGGCGAGGGCTTGACCAGGGAGGGGTTCGGTGGCGGATCGTTCACTATGCGCAGTCCGAGGCCCCCGAGGACGTACGACACCTCCACCTTGGCAGCCGCGCCCGGTGCATGGCGCAGGGTGTTGCTCAGCGCCTCCTGCACTATGCGGTACGCCGACAGCTCGACGCCCTGCGGGAGTTCGCGTATCGCTCCGGTGGTCGTCCTGTCCACGTGCAGGCCCGTCTCCCGCACATTGGCGAGGAGTCCGTCCAGGTCGGCGAGGGTGGGCTGCGGGGCGTCCGGGGCCTCGTAGTCCTCGGCGCGGACCACACCCAGCACGCGGCGCAGTTCGGTGAGGGCCGCCACCGCGTTCTCGCGGATCGTGGCGAACGCCTTCTCCAGTTCCGGGGGCGGGTTCTCCACCCGGTAGGGAGCGGCCTCCGCCTGGATGGCGACGACCGACATGTGGTGGGCGACCACGTCGTGCAGCTCGCGGGCGATGGTCGTGCGCTCCTCCAGCAGGGTGCGCCGGGAGCGCTCGTGCGCGGTCACCGTCTGCTGGGCGGTCACCTCCTGGCGGGCCTCGTGACGGATGTGCCAGACGGAGACCGCGAGGAGGATCAGGGCGGAGAGGGACAGCAGCTGGGCGGTGTTCGAGTCGAGGGTGCCCTCGGGGCCGGCGGGGAAGATCTCCACCGCGGCGCCGTACACCCCTGTCAGGACCCACATCCAAGCCGCCGTGCGCGGCCTGGTGCGCATGGCAACGATGGTGAGCACGAACAGCTGGCAGACGAAGCTGCCGGGCAGCCACGGCCACGCGTCGCCCCAGCTTCTGCCGACCACAGCGGCTACCGGCGTCGCCGCCATCGACAGCCAGAACGCGCCGACCGGCCGCACCATGGTCAGCAGGATCGGGCCCAGGGCGAGCAGGCTGAGGAACAGGTTGACACCCGCGCTGCGGTAGTCGCTGTGCGACGCGATGAGCACCGCGAAGAGGCCGGCCGCGGTGATCAGGGCGTGCGGCGTCCAGGTCACGTACTCCCGCAGCCGGCCGGAGAAGCGGCGGACGAGCGGGGCGTCGGCGCTCAGGCGCGGCAGCGGACGGTAGGCGAAGGCGTCGTGGAACAGGTCCTGCCGCATTCCGCGCAGGGCGTCCGCCGCCGCCCTGAACTCCGGGCTGTTCGGCTTGTACGGCGCGTACGCCCTGTTCGGAGGCTCCATCTGCCTGGTGGGCTCCGGTGGTGTCGGCTGCGTGTGGGGAGTCTCGGTCACGTGGAAAACCGTAGGCCGTGGCCGGGGCTCGGTCGTCACCAGTGAGAAGGGTCCTTCGGCCTCCCCCTCAGGTACTACGGGTACGGGCCGCGGGATCGACGGGTCAGTAGCCGGACGGCCGTACCAGCCCCGACTCGTACGCGAACACCGCCGCCTGCGTGCGGTCCCTGAGGCCCAGCTTCACCAGGATGCGGCCCACGTGGGTCTTCACGGTCTGCTCGGCGACGACCAGGCGCTGGGCGATCTCCGCGTTCGACAGGCCCTGCGCGATCAGTGCGAGGACCTCCGTCTCGCGCTCGGTCAGGTCGCCGACGCGTTCCTTCAGCGGGGCGCGGGGCTTGTCGTCCAGGCGGGAGAACCGGGTGATCAGCCGCCGGGTGATACCGGGCGCGAGCAGCGCGTCGCCGGCCGCCACCACCCGTACCGCCTCGGCCAGCTGGTCCACCGACGCGTCCTTGAGGAGGAACCCGGACGCGCCTGCGCGCAGCGCCTCGTACACGTACTCGTCGAGGTCGAAGGTGGTGAGCACCAGCACCCTGATGTGCGGTGTCGCCTCGGTGATGCGGCGGGTGGCCTCGATGCCGCCGAGCTCCGGCATGCGGATGTCCATGAGGACGACGTCCGGGGCGAGTTCGGCGACCTTGGCGACGGCGTCCAGGCCGTCGACCGCCTGGCCGATCACCTCGATGTCCGGCTTGGTGTTGAGCAGCACCGTGAAGCCCTGCCGGACCATCTGCTGGTCATCGGCGATCACTACCCGGATGGGGCTGTTGCTGCTGCTCGTCATGCGGTGTCGTCCTTCGGGTCGGTGGCGGGGTCGGGGGCATCGGGCAGGTCCGGGCCGTCGGCGCGCGGGTCGACCGGCAGGAAGGCGGAGACCTGGTAACCGCCGTTCGGCCGGGGGCGTGCGGACAGGTCGCCGCCGAGCATCGCCGCCCGTTCCCGCATACCTAGCAGACCGTGCCCCGCGCCCGGAGACGCCGGAGGCTCGTGCAGCGGACGCGAGTTGACGACTTCCACGCGCAGTCCGAAGGGGACATAGGCGACTTCGACGCTCGCGCTCGCGCCGGGTGCGTGGCGCAGCACGTTGCTGAGCGCCTCCTGCACGATCCGGTACGCCGAGAGCTCCACGCCCGACGGCAGGGGGCGCCGCTCTCCCGTGGTCCGCGTGGTCACGGCCAGACCGGCGGCCCGGGTGTTCTCGACGAGCGCGTCGAGCCGGTCCAGGGTGGGCTGCGGGCTGTGCGGGTCGTTGCCGCCGTCGGCCGGTGTGTCCGTGCCGGGGTCCTCGGAGCGCAGCACGCCCAGCACCCGGCGCAGTTCGGTCAGCGCCTCCAGCGCGTTGTTCCGTATGCCTTCGAGGTTCTCCCTGAGCTCGTCGGGCGGGTTCTCGACGAGATGCGGGGCGACCTGGGCCTGGATGGAGATGACGGACATGTGGTGGGCGACCACGTCGTGCAGTTCGCGCGCGATGCGGTTGCGCTCCTCCAGGAGGGTGCGCCGGGCCCGTTCCTCCGCGGTGAGCGTGGTCAGCCGTCCGACCTCCGCGCGTGCCTCGCGGCGGCTGCGCAGCACAACACCGAGCAGGACGGCGACGGCGGACAGGGCGATCGCGAGCGGGCCCGTCGACTGCTGCGGGCCGGCGGACTGCGGGTGCGGCGACTCCCACAGGATCTGCAGGACGAGGGTGACGAGCACCGTCAGGGCCAGCGCCTCCACGGACACGCGGGTACGCACGCGCAGGGCGAGCAGCAGCAGCACCAGCAGCTGGGAGAGGATCCCGGCCGCGGTCCAGGGCCAGGTGAAGTCGTGCGCCGCGCCGCCGGTCAGGCTGAAGTGCACCGCAACGGCGCCTACTACGGAGCCCGTCGTCGACAGCCACCAGGCCGGGATCGGCCGCCGCAGCGCCAGCGCCACGGCGCCGCCCTGTGCGAGTCCGATCAGGAAGCCATAGCCGAAGCCGAGACGTCCGTTGTCCGTCAGCTGCGCGACACCGCCGAACGTGATCCCGAACGCGGCGACACACAGCACGCCGTGGGGGACCCGCCGCAGCCGCCCGAAGGCGGGCAACGGGTCCGCTCGGGCCGTCCACAGGTCGTCGCGGAGCACGCGCAACCAGCGCAGGACGCGGCCGCCGAACCGCCGCTGGATCCCCGTTTCCGTCACGCGGCAACCCTAAGCGGACCAGGTGAGGTCGACCGCGGTCCGGCAGCGACCAGAAGGGGCGAGGGGCTGTGTCGCCGTGCGGCTCCGCCGCGGGGAGCGACCGGCAGCAATGGCGCCGCAGACGATCGACGACATGTCGCGGCCCCGCGGCGGACCCGAAACCCGGCAGAACCGGCGGAGCGCTCAGGCACGATGGGCGACCCTCGCTCCCGCCCCGTCCGGGCCGCCGTGGCGGCGGATCACCCGGGAGGGACCGCTGCTTCTGCCGCGCGGGCTCCGGTGCTCGTAGGAGTGGAACGCTGTCCAGCAGACCGTGAGCGCGAGAGCGAACACGGGGAGCCAGGCCAGGCGGAACGCCACCCAGCCGAGGCCGTCGGGGGTGGAGTGCAGTCCGGGCAGGTGGCCTGCCGGGAGGGCGGTGGCGGTGGTCGCCATCATGGCCGTCTGGTGCCAGAGGAAGATCGTCATCGCGGAGAGGTTCACGAAGGCCACCGCCGCCCAGGCCAGGGGCCGGCGCATGGTGCGGCGCAGCCGGTCGCGCAGGAGCAGGGCCAGGCCGCACTGGGCCAGGCCGAAGGTGACCGCGGCCAGGGTCGGCGGGTTGAGGTTCGAGATCGTCTGCCCCGGGACACCGACCATCGAGGCCGGGTAGCCCGCGAACGCGACCAGCAGAGCCGTCGCCGCCGCACCTGAGGTGAGCAGGATCCAGCCCGCACGGGCGCGGTCCAGTTCGCCACGGGTCCAGGCCGCGCCCAGGGTGTACGGCACCAGCCAGCCCGCCGCCAGGTTCACCCAGCCGAGGCCCTGCGGGGCGCCGAGGCCGAAACGGAGAAGGTCCACATGGAGGACGACGGCCAGCGGCCACAGGGGGTTGAGCCGGGTGAGGAGCGGGGTCGCCGCGGTCAGCGCCGCGAAGACCAGCAGGAACCAGAGGGGTGAGAGGGCGAGTTTGACCAGGGTGTGGATCGTGTCGGGTTCCGCGCCCGAGAGGAACAGGGCCGTCGCGGCGATCGTCCAGAGGACCAGTACGGCAGCCACCGGCTTGAACAGCCGCGAGAGGCGGGCGGTCAGCCACTGCCGGTACGGCGTGCCCTTGGCGCGGGACGCCGTGTAGCTACGGGTCGCCACATGGCCGCCCACCAGGAAGAACACGGCCAGGGTCTGGAAGGCCCAAGAGATCGGGGCCAGCCACGGCATGTGCTGGAGGGGGCTTGAGGCGTGCAGGGAGCCGCCGTCCGCCACCAGGGCCGTGACCAGCCAGTGGCCGAGGACCACACCGAGGATGGCGAAGGCTCGCAGGGCGTCCACGGCGCGGTCGCGGTCGGCGGGAGTGGCGGCGTCGATGCGGTCGGCGGCCTTGTGCAGGGCACTCTGTCGTGCGGTGCCGTGTCGCTCTCGTAAGGCGTTCTCTCGTACGGGGTTCTCTCGTACGGGGTTCTCTCGTACGGCGCCCTGTTCCACGGCGCCGTGTCGTATGCCGTCCCACACGTGGCGCACGCTCGACTCACGCACGGGTCACCTCCTTGGTGTCGCCGAGCACGATGCGGGTGAGGTTGGCCAGGGAGACCGAGCCCGGCCTGAAGTAGTCGCTGTGGCCGCCGGGGCCCGCCGCGAAGACGCGGGCGCCGAAGGCCGGGGACACGGGGTCCGTGCCGAAGCCGACGGTCCAGCCGAACAGGTCCGCCCTCACATGGGGGACCTCCTCGATCCAGTCGTCGGCGCCGCGGGCCGCCCAGACGCGGGCCCTTGTGTGCAGGGCCGCCGCCGTGTCCGCGCCGCTGCCGGGGCTGCCGACGAAGGCGATGTCCTGCACGTCCAGGCCGGCGGCGGCGCGGGCGCAGACGACCGTGCCGTAGGAGTGGCAGAGGAGGGAGATGTCGGCGTTGCGGCCTGCTATTCGGCGCAGTTCGGCGATGAACTCTCGCAGGTGCGGGGCTGCTTGGTCGGCGCGGTCCGTGGTGAGGACCGTGGTGCTGACCGTGCCGGGGGTCTGGTAGCCGAGCCAGGCGACGACGGCGATGCGGGTGCCTTGCGGGGCCTGCCGGACCAGGCGGTCGTGCAGGGCGACTGCCGTCGCGCGGAAGCGGTCGTAGGTGTCGAGGGAGGTGTCCGAGCCCGGGATCAGGACGGCGATGCGGGTGGCGTGGGCGAGGTCGCCGAAGACCTCCGTGGCCTGGCCCTCGCCCCGGCCGTCGTAGGCGAGGAGGTGTCGGGTGGAGGCGGCCATGGCGCGGTCCGCCGTGGCGCGTTCGTGGTCGCCGTGAGCTGCGGCCATGCGGGACGCCTGGGTGGCGTTGGTGCGGTTGGCCTTGTAGGCCGCGTCGAGGGTGGTTGCCGTGAGGGGGGCGAGGGCTGCCGGGGGTGGGGCGGGGATCTCCGGTCTTGCTGCGCCCGAGAGTGGGGCGACCACGGCGGCGGTGATGAGGGCCGCGAGGGTGGCTCGGCGCCACCTGTGGGTGCGGCGGCGTTTGGGCCGGGGTGGCGGGGGTTCGCTCGCCGGCGCTTGCCGGGTGCCGCCTTTCATTGGGTCGGGAGCCGCCCCAGGCGGCACGAATGCCCGCAGGCTACGGCGGGTACGGCGAGTCGCGCGGCCCGATGCCATCGCCTCAGCCCGCGCGAACGCCCGCAGGCTGTGCCGGGAACGGCGAGTTGAACGGCCCGACGCCGCTGCCTCCCGAACCCCCGTGTCGCGCCCCATGGTCGTCCCCCCTCCAGTTCGCCCGGCCATCGGGCTTGTCTGGAAGGGAAGTTACGGACTGTGATCCGTCGTCCGCGTCACGCCAGGGAGCTGTCCTGAGTCGTAGCTCTCAGGTACTACGGGTATGAAGGGGGCGGGTCACCAGGCCAGTTGAGCGATTTCCTCCGCCACCACCGCGCAGGCGTCCGCCGCCGGGTCGATCAGGGGGAAGTGGCCGACGTCCTCCAGGAGCGTGAGGCCCACGACCTCGCCGGCCTTCGCTGCCGCGTCGGCGTACGACTCGGCGACCGCCTGCGGGACGGTGAGGTCCGTGCGGCCCTGGACCAGGGTGGTCGCGATGCCCGTCGGGAGCAGGAGCGACGGGTCGGCGTACGGACGGCGTTCGGCGAACTTCTCCTCACCGCCCAGCAGTTGACGCGAAGCACCGCCGCACACGTCCAGTTTGTCGGCGACCTCGAAGTCGGCGATCGGGGCCAGGGCGACGACCCCGCGCAGCGGTGCGGGGCGGTCGATGCGCCAGGGGGCGTCGGCGGGGAGCAGATGGCGGGCCGCGACCCACAGGGCGAGGTGCCCGCCGGCCGAGTGCCCGGTGATCACCATGCGGCGCGGGTCGGCCCCCGGAAGGGCCTCGCGGACGAGGGCGGGCAGCGCGTCCAGTGCGGCCGCGGCGTCGTCGAAGGTCTCCGGCCACCGGCCCGCGACAGGGTTGCCGCCCTGGGCCGGGATGGCGCTCCCCCGCCGGTACTCGACACTGGCCACCGCGAAACCCCGCCGGGCCAGGAAGTCCGCGAACGGCGAGATGTGCCGGCGGTCGTACGGCGCCCGCCATGCGCCGCCGTGGAGGACTACGACCAGCGGGGCCAGGCCGCCGGGCGCCACCTCGGTGCGCGGGGCATAGAAGTCGATCAGCTGGTCGGGATGGTCACCGTACGCGGCGGTGGAGTCGGGATCGACCGCCGGGTGCGAGAACGCCGACTCCTCTTCGGCGGCGGCCCGGGCAGCTGCGGCGGCGTCGTCCGGCATGCTCCAACCTCTCAGCGACGTAACAGGTTTGACGGACCAGGTGGGAAATCGGCCGTTGGCGGGGACGGTATCAGGCCGGTGACGTGGGCCGACACGGGGATGTCACGCTCGGTGAGGGGAAACGGTTCTGTAGCCCGCCGGCCGGGCAGTTCCGCGGCCACCGAAGCCACCGCGGACCGCCCGGCCGCACACCGCAGGCCTTCCGGAAGCTATCCGGCGAGACCGTCGAGCGTCTCCGCCAGCACCCGGGCCGCCCGCTCCACGTCCCCGAAGCCGACGTACAGCGGCGTGAACCCGAACCGCAGGACGTCCGGGTGCCGGAAGTCCCCGACCACCCCCCGCTCGATCAGCCGTTTCATCACGTCCCCTGCGTCGTCGCAGCGCAGCGCCACCTGGCTGCCGCGCTCCCCGTGGGCGAGGGGGGTCAGCGACTCCACCCGCCGCTGGGGGACGTACGCAGACACGCACTCCAGGAAGAAGTCCGTCAGCGCCAGGGACTTGGTCCGCACCGCCTCGATCGAGACCCCGTCCCAGACCTCCAGTGCCGCCTCCAGGGCGAGCATGGAGAGGATGTCCGGCGTGCCGACCCGGCCGCGCAGGGCACCGGGCGCCGGCTCGTACTCGGGCCGCATCCCGAAGGGCTCCGCGTGGGAGTTCCAGCCGGGGAGGGGGGAGTCGAAGCGGTCCTGGAGGTCCTGGCGGACGTACAGGTACGCCGGGGAACCCGGGCCGCCGTTCAGATACTTGTAGGTGCAGCCGACCGCCAGGTCGACGCCGTGCTCGTCCAGCCCGACCGGCAGCGCGCCCGCGCTGTGGCACAGGTCCCAGACGGCCACCGCACCCGCCGCATGCACGGCGGCGGTCAGCGAGGGCAGGTCGTGCAGGCGGCCCGTGCGGTAGTCGACGTGGTTGAGCAGGACGGCCGCCGTACGATCGCTCAGGACCTGCGGGACCTGGGACGGGACGACCGGCCGCAGCGTGCACCCCGTCATCCGGGCCGCCGACTCGGCGATGTACCCGTCGGTCGGGAAGGTGGTCGCGTCGACGACGATCTCGTCCCGCCCTTCCCCCGCCAGCCGTACCGCGCCCACAAGTGCCTTGAAAACATTGACACTTGTCGAGTCGCCGACCACGATCTGCCCGGCCGCCGCCCCGACCAGCGGGGCGATCCGGTCGCCGATCCGCTCGGGCGCCGTCCACCAGCCGCTCTCGTCCCAGGACCGGATGCGCAGCTCGCCCCACTGACGCCGTACGACGTCGTCCACCCGCCCCGGGACCGCCGCCGGCAGGGCGCCGAGGGAGTTTCCGTCCAGGTAAACGACCTCGTCGAGCACGAACTGCTTGCGCAGCCCGGCCAGTTCGTCGGAGGCGTCCAACTCGGCTGCGTGTGCGGTCAGTTCATGCTCAGACATGGGACCTCGCCGTCCACAGCTCGGGGAACACGTTCTTCTGCGCGCGCTTCTCCAGCCAGGCGACGCCCGCCGAGCCTCCCGTACCGGCCTTGGCGCCCATGGCGCGGCGGGTGGCGACCAGGTGGTCGTTGCGCCATCGCCACACCAGCTCGGCGACGTCGGTCAGTGCCTCGCCGAGGCGGGCGAGTTCGGCGTTCTCGTCGCCCGCGTAGATCGCGGTCCAGGCGGCCTCGACGGCCTCCGACGGCTCGTACCGGCGCGTGACGTCGCGGTGCAGCACCGATCCGGGGATCGCGCAGCCGCGCCGCGCCATCAGGCGCAGCACCTCGTCGTAGAGGCTCGGCTCGGCGAGGGCCTTCTCCAGTTCGGCGTGGACGCGGGGCGCGCCGCGGTGCGGGACCAGCATGGACGCGGACTTCTCGCCGAGCAGGAACTCCATCCGGCGGTACATCGCCGACTGGAAGCCAGAGCCCTCGCCCAGCGCGCTCCGGTACGAGTTGAACTGCGCCGGGGTCAGCTGGCCGAGCGGCTTCCAGGAGGCGTTCAGCGCCTCCAGTTCCCGTACGGAACGCTTCAGCGCGGCGACCGCGGTCGGCACGTCGTCGGAGCGCAGGGCGTGCGCCGCGGTCTCCCACTCGTGGACGATCACCGTGAACCACAGCTCCATCACCTGGGTCGTGACCAGGAAGACCATCTCTCCGGGGTCGTCGGAGAGGGTGTGCTGGAGGTGGGTGAGCACGTCCGCCTTGACGTAGTCCTCGTACGGCGTCGTGCCTGCGAAGTCGAGATGCGGGGTCTCGGGCTCCGAAGCCTCGTGGGGCTGAGCCTGGTGGGACATCGCTGTCTCCTGTTGTTGCTCCGGGTAGCGGTCCGCCCCTGCCGTTACCGACACGGGGGCCCCGGTCCCCGCCGGGCATCTTCTTCGATGGTCCGCCCGGAACGCAAGGCCCGCCTGGTCACACCCATGCCGCCGACGCGACCGACGTCATCTGCCGAACCGCCGGGAGCAATGGCACGCAGCCACTGCTGCCCCCGCAGTACGCTCGGGCGCCGCGTGACACAGAATCCTTTGACGAAAGGCACGGCAGATGTCTGAGAAGAGCACCTCGCCCGAGGTGGTCTCCGTCCCGGTGGGCCGGGTGGTCGGCGGACGCGAGGAGGTCCGTGACGACGACTGGGGGAAGGTCGAGTCCGTCATACGCCTGGACGGCGCGCAGTTCGACACGGACGCGCTGGCGGGCCTGGACGCCTTCTCCCACTTGGAGATCGTCTACCACTTCGACCGCGTGCCCGTGGCGAAGATCGAGACCGGCGCCCGCCACCCCCGCGGCAACACCGACTGGCCCCTGGTCGGCATCTTCGCCCAGCGCGGCAAGAACCGCCCCAACCGCATCGGCGTCTCCCGCTGCCGCCTGGTGCGCACCGACGGACTCGACCTGCATGTCCAGGGCCTCGACGCCGTCGACGGCACCCCTGTCCTCGACATCAAGCCCTACATGAGCGAGTTCGGCCCCCAGGGCACCACCACCCAGCCCGACTGGGCCACCGACATCATGCGCCAGTACTACTGAGCAGACAGTAGGGCCCGTCTGCCGGGACAGACGGGCCCGCACGCAGGACGGGCCCTAGCCCAGGGTCTGGGCCGCCGTCGGCGAGGAGTCCTTCAGGAACTGGGTGCAGCGCTCGTACTCCTCCTGCTCACCGATGGATCCGGCGGCGCGGGCGAGGGCGTGCAGGGCGCGCAGGAAGCCGCGGTTCGGCTCGTGCTCCCAGGGCACCGGGCCGTGGCCCTTCCAGCCGCTGCGGCGCAGGGCGTCCAGGCCGCGGTGGTAGCCCGTACGGGCATAGGCGTACGACTCCACGACGCTGCCCCGCTCGAACGCGTCGTCGGCCAGCTGGGCCCAGGCCAGCGAGGACGTGGGGTACTTGGCGGCGACGTCCGCGGGCGCGGTGCCGTTCGCCAGGAGCTCGCGCGGCGCCGGGTCGTCGGGGAGGTGGGTCGGGGGCGGGCCCCCGAGGAGGTTTTCGTGAATCGACATGTGAACCAGTGTCGCCCCTGCTGGGGGCTGCCGCCCCCAGGCCCCCGCTTCGGCCCTTGAGGGGCCTCGTCCTCAAACGCCGGACGGGCTGTCATGCGATCCGTTTCCTTGCCCGGTCCCCTTCCAGCGGCGGCGCCGTCACCGAGCCGTGCGTGAGGCACTCCGGGTGCCGGCAGCCGGGCGGGAGCGGACGTACGGTCGCGAAGGCGATGCCCGAGCCGACGACCAGGGCGCCCGCGCACAGCAGCATCGCCCGGTGGAACGCGTCGTCGAAGGCGCCCGGGGAGAGATAGGCGTCCGGGCCCATCCCGGCGAGCAGCGGCAGTGCGGCCACCGCGATCAGGCCGGCCGCACGGGCTGCCGCGTTGTTGATGCCGCTGGCCAGGCCCGCCCGCGCGGTGTCCACGGAGGCGAGGACGGTGGCGGTCAGCGGTGCCACCAGCGTGACCATACCGCTGCCGAGGACGAGGACGGCGGGCAGGACGTCCAGTACGTACGAGGCCCCCGGGCCGACCCGCAACATCAGCAGCATGCCCGCCGCGCACAGCAGCGGGCCGACGGTGAGCGGGATGCGCGGCCCGATGCGGTCGGCGAGGGCGCCCGAGCGTGCGGAGAACAGCAGCATCAGGACGGTCGTCGGCAGCAGGGCCGTACCGGCGGCCAGCGGCGACCAGCCCACGGCGACCTGCAGCTGGACGGCGGTGAGGAAGAAGAAGCCGCTGAAGGCCGCGTAGACGCAGAGCGTGACCAGGTTGACCGCCGTGAACTGGCGGGACGTGAAGATGTCCAGCGGCATCATCGGGTCCGGGCGCCGCTTCTCCACCTGGACGAAGGCCACGCCGGCCGCCAGCCCGGCCACCGCGGTGACGGCGACCACCAGCGAGCCCTGCCGGGCCTCGATCAGCGCATACGTCACCAGTGCGAGCGACAGTGCGCCGAGGGCCGCACCGAGCACGTCGAAGCGGCCGTGTGTGCCGCCGTCGGCGGACTCGGGGACGTGGCGTACGGCGACGGGGGCGCACAGCAGCGCCAGCGGGACGTTGAGGAGGAAGACCCAGCGCCAGCCGGGGCCGTCCACCAGCCAGCCGCCCAGGAACGGGCCGACCGCCGCCCCGATCCCGCCGAAGCCGGACCACAGGCCCACCGCCCGCCCCCGGTCGTCGGGGTGGAAGGACGCCTGGATCAGGGCGAGGGACCCGGGAGTGAGAAGCGCACCGCCGACCCCCTGCAGGGCGCGCGCGGCGACGAGCACGCCCGCACTCGGCGCGAGACCGCACAGCAGGGAGGCCGACGCGAACCACACCACCCCGATCACGAAGATCTTGCGGCGGCCGTAGCGGTCGCCGAGGGAGCCGCCGAGGAGGATCAGCCCGGCCAGCGTCAGCATGTACGCGTTGACCGTCCACTGGAGGGCGGCGAGGTTGGCGTCCAGGTCGCGGCCGATGCGCGGCAGGGCGACATTGACGACGGTCGAGTCCAGCATGGCCATGCTGGAGCCCAGCACGGTGGTCAGCAGGATCCACTTGCCCTGCGGGGAGGCGATCCGGACATCGGGCATGCCCCCAGGTATACGCCGAGCCCGGCGTCGAGGCACAGACGCCGGGCTCGTGGGTTCCCTGGGGCCGCACGGGCCCGAGGGGTTACTTGATCTTCGTGCCGGCCGAGCGCAGGTTCTGCGTGGCCTCGACGACACGGGCGGCCATGCTCGCCTCGGCCAGCTTGCCCCAGGTGCGCGGGTCGTAGGTCTTCTTGGAGCCGACCTCGCCGTCGACCTTCAGGACGCCGTCGTAGTTGCGGAACATGTGGTCGGCGACGGGACGCGTGAAGGCGTACTGCGTGTCCGTGTCGATGTTCATCTTGACCACGCCGTTCTCCAGCGCGGTGCGGATCTCCTCCTCCGTGGAGCCGGAGCCGCCGTGGAAGACGAAGTCGAACGGGGACTGCTTGCCGAACTTGGCGGCCACGCCGTCGTTCAGCTCCTTCAGCAGGTCGGGGCGGAGCACGACGTTGCCCGGCTTGTACACGCCGTGCACGTTGCCGAAGGACGCGGCCAGCAGGTAGCGGCCCTTCTCGCCCAGGCCGAGCGCCTCGGCCGTACGGATGGCGTCGTCGACCGTGGTGTACAGGGAGTCGTTGATCTCGTGCGAGACGCCGTCCTCCTCGCCGCCGGTCGGGGTGATCTCGACCTCAAGGATGATCTTCGCGGCGCGGGCGCGCTCCAGGAGCTCCTGGGCGATGGACAGGTTGTCGGCGAGGGTCTCCGCGGAGCCGTCCCACATGTGCGACTGGAAGAGCGGGTTGCCGCCCGCCTTCACGCGCTCCTCGGAGACCGCGAGCAGCGGACGTACGTAACCGTCGAGCTTGTCCTTGGGGCAGTGGTCCGTGTGCAGGGCGACCGTGACCGGGTACTTCTCGGCCACGATGTGCGCGAACTCGGCGAGGGCGACCGCGCCGGTCACCATCTCCTTGCTGTACTGACCGCCCAGGAACTCGGCGCCACCCGTCGAGATCTGGATGATGCCGTCGCTCTCCGCCTCCGCGAAACCGCGCAGGGCCGCGTGCAGGGTCTGGGTCGAGGTCACGTTGATCGCCGGGTAGGCGAACTTGCCTGCCTTCGCCCGGTCCAGCATCTCGTTGTAGACCTCGGGAGTTGCGATGGGCATCTGTCCGCTCCTTGGTATGTGCGGGTTGGCGTGCTGCGTACTACGGCCCTGACCTAGACCTTGGGGGCTGACGTCGTCGTCGGGCCCATCTTTCCAGACTTGGCCTGATGCTTTGCCCGCCGTGTCCGGCTTGTGGACAACGCGGTCGGGGTACCCGGGAGTAGCCCGGCGGGCGCGCCGGCCGGGGTCGTCAGTCCAGGCCCAGGTCGTCCTTGGAGTAGGCGAAGAGGTACGGCACTCCCGCGCCCTCCTGGATCTTCTCGGCGGCGCCGGTGGCCCGGTCCACGATGGTCGCGACGGCGACGACCTCGGCGCCCGCCTCACGCACCGCCTCGACGGCGGTCAGCGGGGAGCCGCCGGTGGTGGAGGTGTCCTCGACGACCAGCACCCGGCGGCCCTTGATCTCCGGACCCTCGACCCGGCGCTGCAGCCCGTGCGCCTTGGCCGCCTTCCGGACGACGAAGGCGTCGACGCGCTTCCCGCGGGCGGCGGCCGCGTGCAGGATGGCCGCCGCGACCGGGTCGGCGCCCATGGTCAGACCGCCCACCGCGTCGAAGTCCAGGTCGGCGGTCAGGTCCAGGAGGACCTGACCGACCAGCGGGGCGGCCTCACCGTCAAGGGTGATGCGGCGCAGGTCGACGTAGTAGTCGGCCTCCAGACCCGAGGAGAGGGTCACCTTGCCGTGCACCACGGCCTTGTCCTTGATCTGCTGCAGCAGCTCGCCACGTACGTCCGTCGTCATGCCTGCCAGCTTAAAGGCGGTGCCAAGTCCAGGTGGTCGAGGCCTCCAGCGGCTCCAGCGGCGTGACCAGACGCGGAAGGGTGTTCAGACCGTTGGGCGGGCCGGTCTGGGGTTCCACGCACACCGCCTCCTGCTGCTCGTCGTAGACGACGACCCACTCCTCGCGGCTGGCGACCTTCAGCTCCAGCTGACCGGGCCAGGTGAGGGTGACGTCGACGCCGCCGGGCATGCCGAAGCAGTCGTCCCAGGGGCCGGGGCGGGGGTCGAGACGGTTGCCGGTGGGCAGGTGGTCGTCGCCGCGCTCCTCCTGCCAGGCGGGCGTGAAGTCCACCTGTACGTCCTTGCCGACTTTGCCGTCCTCGCCCACGAGGGTTCGGTTGAACCAGGGGTGCCAGCCGATCTGGGCCGGGAAGGAGGAGTCAATTGTCTCCACGGACATCGTCAGGGTCAGCGCGTCCGGCGTGAGCGCGAACTGCTGCGTGACACGGCCCGCGTAGGGCCAGGGCTCGACCAGGTCGTACGTGAGGACGGCCTCGTCGGCGTTCACGCGCGCGGTGTGCCAGGCGCCGTCGCGGACGGTGCCGTGGATGGCGTGCGGCGGGGCGTTGAGCGGCATCTGTTGGACGGTGGCGCCGTCCCGGAAGCGGCCGTCGCGGATCCGCCCGCACCAGGGGACCATCGGGAAGCACCCGAACCGCTCGCCCTGGCGGAGCAGTTCGATGCCACCGACGCGCAGTCCTCCGACCCGGCCGCCGTTGCCCGGCTGCACGGTCACCTCCGCGTCGCCCGCGGTCAGCGTGATGTCTTCGTTACTCACGGGACGACCCTACTGGGGCGATCAGGACCGCCGTCAGTGGCGCTTGCGCAGCAGCCGTCCGACGACGATCGCCGACGCGACCACGAGGGCCGCCGCCGGGGCCGCCCAGCGCAGGGAGGAGCCGGCCGAGACCGTCTGAGGTGCGGGGACCGGGGCGTAGCGGCCGCGGGGCGGGGCGTGGTCGACCTCCTCCGCGCTGCGGCCGATCATCGTGCGGCGGGCGTGGGCCGCTTCGGCAGGTGGGGTGCCGGACTCGACCACGTCGTCAGTGTCGTCACTGCCGTCCGTGTCGTCCTCGTCCGTGTCCTCGGCGAGCGGGTCCAGGGACGGCGGGGGGACCTCGGTGTCGTAGACCGAGGTGTGCTCCGAGGGCTCCGCGGCGGGGGCGGGCGCGTCGTCGGCGTCCGGGGTCGTCTCGAAGTCGCTGGTCGCCTTGGGCTCGAACTCCTGGGTGACGAGGGGCTCGGGCTCCTCGGCTTCTTCCGTCGCCGCGGGCTGCTCCTGAGTCCCCTCGGCCTCCGCGCCCGCGGCCAGGTTCTCCGCGAAACGGTTCAGCAGGCGGGTCGCGGCCGACGCGACCTGGTCGGCCGGCAGTTCGGTGAGACGGCCGTCGGCGGAGGCCGTGCCCTCGAAGGTCAGCCGACAGCCGCCGTCGGCGTCCTCGACGCGGAGGGTGAGGGCGAGCTTGACCGAGCCGGTGCCGCGGGTCTCGGTGGCATCGCCCTCGGCGGCATACGAACCGTCGTCCTGCGAGGTGACGCGGACGGTGCCGCGGTAGGTGACGGAGTGGCTGCCGACGCGCATTTTCAGCCGTCCGGTGACGGGCTCGGCGCCCGCGTCCTGCTGGAGCCCGGGAACCGCCCGGGCCACCTGCGCGGGGTCGGCGAGGGTTTCTTTCAGCCGTGCGGCCGGAACCGGAACGAACACCTCATGCTCCATGTCGGCCGAGCCTACCTAGATGGCCGGGTCATGCACCCCTGTTGGTCGAAAGTGACCGCGCGTCGGTGTCGGGCCTGCTGGGGGCCGCCGCCTCCGGGCCCCCGCTGTCGATCGGCGCTGAGCCGTCCCCGGGCGTCACCTCCGGGACGGGCCGCCGTCCGCGGGGCCTGTTCTGGCCGGCTTCAGTAGCGGGGGTGCACCAGCGTCGACGCCGGCAGGCCCGGGACGCGGGTCGCCGCAGCGGCCCTGCCGTCCGCCGTCAGGGACCGCTGGGTGAGAGTGCGCGGGTGCGGCTCGTGCGGGTCCAGACGGAGGCGGGGGCGGGTGTCCACGCAGGCCAGGACGAACCCCCAGTCGCGGGCCGCGCGGGATGCGTCGGCCGTGCGGTCGGGGCCCGCGGCGAATCCGGGGTCGCGGCCGCCCACCCGGTAGGGGGCGGTGTGCAGGCCGGCGGCGCGCAGGGTCGCGACGACCGTCCAGAACACGCGCGAGCGGGTGGTGAACGGACCGGTGTGCACCACCAGGCGGCCACCGGGCGCGAGGACGCGCCGGGCCAGGCCGTAGAACTCCTGCGAGTACAGCTTCGTACTGGCCGTGATGCCCGGGTCGGGGAGATCCGAGATCACCACGTCGTACGTCGAGGTGGGCGCCGTGCGCAGCCAGTGGAAGGCGTCGGCGGTCACCACGCGCACGCGTGGGTCGTCGTAGGCGTGGCGGTTCAGTTTCGAAAGGCCCGGGTCGCGGCGGGCCAACCGCACGACCCCCGCGTCGAGTTCGACGACGTCCACGCGGTGCACGCCCGTGTGGCGCAGCACTTCGCGGGCGGCCAGGCCGTCGCCGCCGCCGAGGATCAGTACGCGCGCGTGCGGGCCGTTCATCGCGGGGTGCACCAGGGCTTCGTGGTAGCGGAGTTCGTCGCTGCCGACCCGGAGGCGGCCGTCGAGGAAGAGGTCGAGGGGGCGGCCGCCGGTGCCGCCGGTGAGGACGACCTCCTGGGTGCCGGTCCGCAACGCCACGCGTACGTCGTGGCCGTACACCGCGTGCCGGGCCGCCTGCTCGAAGTCGTCGACCAGGACGGCCGCCGCCGCGAGGACGCCGAGCACGGCGAGGTTGGCGATCAGCAGCAGCCAGCGGGCGCGGCGGGTGAGGTCGCGGCGGAACAGGCCGAGGACGAGGGTGCCGCCCGCCACCGCGTTGACCGCGCCCGTGATCAGCGCACCGGTCAACTGACCCAGCAGGGGCAGGAGCAGGAACGGGAAGGCGAGACCGCCGACGAGTGCGCCGACGTAGTCCGCGGCGAACAGGTCGGCGACCGCGCCGCCCGCGTCCTGCCGCCTGATGCGCTGGATCAGCTCCATCAGCAAGGGGACTTCGGCGCCGATCAGCAGACCGATGGTGAGGGAGAAGGCGACCAGCAGCCAGCGCGGCCCGCTCGCCCACAGCCCGCCCCAGTCGCCGGTCCACGCGAACACCGCGTACAGGGCCATCGCGCTGCAGCCGCCGACGAGCGCGAGCGTCGCCTCGATCGCGCCGAAGGCGGCCGCGGCACGCCAGCGCAGGCGCTTCGCGGCGAGCGAGCCGATGCCCATGGCGAACACCATGACCGACAGGACGACCGAGGCCTGGGTGACCGAGTCGCCGATCAAGTACGAGGCCAGGGCGACGAGTTCGAGCTCGTACACGAGTCCGCAGGCCGCGCAGACGAAGACGCATGCGAGCACCAGGAACCGTCCGGTGCTCGGCTGGACGGGCAGCCGCGCCGGGCCCGCCCAGGGGGGCGGGGAGCCGGGGGGTGCCGGCGCGTGCGGTTCGATCACGACTGCGACGTTACGTCACTGCAACTTCACGCTTCGTCACCCACACGTGTGGAACTGCCGGACAGTTCCGCACCGCGTGTTTGAGGCCGCGTGTTCGGGTCAGGCGCCCAGCGGACTGACCTGCGGGGCGGGAACCCGGACTCCCACCCGCGTCCGCGTCGCCACCAACTGCCCGTCCTGCGGGTACGCGTGCCAGGTCCGCCAGTGGACCTGGCCCTCGTACCACTGGGCCAGCAGCGCGGTGAACGCGTGCGGACTGCCGGGGAAGACCCCCGCAAGGCCGTGCGGATGGTCGGAGACCAGCGCGAGCAACTCCTGCGCGCGCCCCGCGAACGACCCCGGTGACAGGAACTCCACCCGGGCCGCGAACTCGTACTCCCAGTCGCCCATCCGCTTGGCGACGCCCAGCGGCAGCGGTGTGCTGCTGCCCGGCATGCACGCCACCGTCTCCGAACAAGTGCCCCGCTCTTCCTCCAGGAGCACCTGGTGGGACGCGCCCAGGAGTCTCAACTGGAGCTTGGCCCCCGCCAGTTCGAGGTCGAGCGTGGCCAGGGCCGGAAGCGGCTCACGCCCAAGGGCCCAGGCGAGGTCGGCCGCGCGCGTGTCGGTGTATGAGGTGTTCAGGGTCGTGAGCATGGGTCGGCTCTCCGCTGGCACACAAAGAAAGGTAAGGAGGAAGGCGTGGGGGGTCCGGCACACCGGGCGACGCCGGGGGATCGGCCCAGTCGGGAGGTCAGGAAGGTCTCAGCAGGACGTCCTAGGACCGCACCGGTGTTTTAGAGGGAATCATGAACGGTGGCGCCGTCACAGCGTTTTTACCCAACTTCGTGGGGTTTCCATCCCTCAGAGGGCTCCACTGCTCAACTGTTCAACCACGGCGTACGCCACGGCGGCCATGGCGCACGCCGGAGCACACGAGCACCCGCCGGGGCGTGGGCTCCGGCGGGTGCTCGAGGGGTGTGACGGGGGGATATGCGGTTCCCCCTGGACGAGCTCGGCTGCCCCGTGTCAGCTGCCTCCCCCGCATCCACCGCCGCCACCGCAGGACGAACCGCCCCCGCAGGACGACCCGCCACCACAGGAGGAGTGACCGCCCCCGCAGGAGTGGTGCCCCCCGGAGTGATGACCTCCGGAGTGGTGCCCACCCGACGACCCGCCGTCGCCGGCCCACCAGCTGCTGCTCCCGCTGCTGTCACCGCTGTACGACCCGCTCCGGCTCCCCCCGCCGAACGACTTCGCCCCGCCCTTGCCCGCAGCCTTGGCGACGATCGCCACGAACGCGATCCCGACCGCCACCACGATGAAGCCGATGACCATGGCGCCACCGTCCTTTCGCTATCCCCCGAAGCAGCCCCCCGTGGGTGCCTCGCTTCTTGCGTGAACGGGGGATGCCCGGCGGTCTTGGTGGTCAAAGCAGAGTTGAGGAACTTCAGAGCATGCGTGTACGAGCCCCTTCCGGGGGCACCAGCACACCAGAGCCCAGTCCCCGCCCTGAATAAGTGGTGAGCCAGCCATGGCCTTCTTTGCGGTCTCCAGGTCGCAGCCCCTGAAGTTTCTGTCCGCCACCGAGCTGGCCATGGAGAAGGAGCGGCTCGAAGCGGAGTGCGCCCAGCTGGAGCAGGCGGTCAGTTCGCATGCCGTGGTCGACCAGGCCATCGGTGCCGTCGTCGTCATCGGGCGGATGGCGCCGGAGGAGGCCTGGCGGGTCCTGCGCGACGTGTCGCAGCGCACCAACACGAAGCTGCGGGTCGTCGCCGAACATGTCATGGCGTTCACCCAGGGTGCCGGGATGCCGGACGCCGAGCGGGTCGAACTGCGGCGGGCGATCGCCCGGTACCAGTCGTGGAAGCGGTGAGTTGAGGAACCCCGCGGCCTGGGCGCAGGATGACCGGCATGACCTCCAGCACCCGCCCCCTCCTCAACCGCCGCCTCGCCGAGTTCGGGACGACGATCTTCGCCGAGATGTCGGCCCTGGCCGTGCAGACCGGCGCGATCAACCTGGGCCAGGGCTTCCCCGACACGGACGGCCCCGAGGAGGTCCGCGAGGCCGCCGTGCGGGCGTTGCGCGACGGGCGCGGCAACCAGTACCCGCCCGGCCCCGGCGTCCCCGAGCTGCGCACCGCGATCGCCGCGCACCAGGAGCGCCGCTACGGGCTGTCGTACGACCCCGACACCGAGGTCCTGGTCACCGCCGGCGCCACCGAGGCCATCGCCGCCGCCCTCCTCGCCCTGCTGGAGCCCGGCGACGAGGTGATCGCCCTGGAGCCGTACTACGACTCGTACGCGGCCTGTATCGCCATGGCGGGCGGGACGCGCGTGCCGGTCACCCTGCGCCCCCACGAGAGCAGCTTCCGCCTCGACCTCGACGAGCTGCGTGCCGCCGTCACCGACCGCACCCGCCTGCTGCTCGTCAACACCCCGCACAACCCCACCGGCACGGTCCTCACCCGTGAGGAGCTCACCGCGATCGCCGAGCTGGCGGTGGAGCGCGATCTGCTGGTCGTCACGGACGAGGTCTACGAGCACCTGGTCTTCGACGAGGCCGAGCACCTGCCGCTCGCGACCTTCCCGGGCATGCGGGAGCGCACGGTCACCATCGGCTCGGCCGGCAAGACCTTCTCCTTCACCGGCTGGAAGGTGGGCTGGGTGACGGCGGCCCCGGGACTGGTCTCGGCGGTCCGCTCCGCGAAGCAGTTCCTGACGTACGTCTCCTCCGGCCCCTTCCAGTACGCCGTCGCCGAGGCGCTGGCGCTTCCCGACAGCTACTTCGCCGCCTTCCGTGAGGACATGCTCGCCAAGCGGGACCTGCTGGCGGCGGGCCTCGCGGACGCGGGCTTCAAGGTCTTCCAGCCCGCCGGCACCTACTTCATCACCACCGACATCCGCTCCCTCGGAGAGACCGACGGCTTCGCCTTCTGCCGTGCCCTGCCGGAGCGCGCCGGGGTCGTCGCCATCCCGAACGCCGTGTTCTACGACCACCGGGAGGCGGGCGCCCCGTTCGTACGGTTCGCGTTCTGCAAGCAGACGGAGGTGCTGGAGGAGGCGGCGAAGCGGCTCAAGGCGCTGGCGGGCTGATCCGGGACCTGTCACGCCGCCACGCCGAGCACCGCGAGACCGTACCCGGCCGGACGCCCAGCGCTCGCGGATGCCCCGTTCACCCTGCAATGTGCCGGTGTGACCCACGCCAGCACCCTCACTCGTTCCGCCGTCGCGGAGCCTGCCGCCCGGGGCCGTGTCCATGCGACCCGGATGGCAGCCATGGCGACCGCGCTCGGCCTGTTCCTCGCCGTACGGCTGCTCGGTGTCGCCACGCTCGCCCTGGTGGCCCGGGCGACGACCGGGCGGGACGCGCTCGGGCTGCTCGGGCGGTCCTGGGACTCCGTGTGGTACCTGGGGATCGCCGCCCACGGGTACGGCCGCATCCAGCACCCCCGTACGGGTGTCATGTTCAGCGACATGGCGTTCTTCCCGCTCTACCCGGCCCTCGTGCGGGCCGTGCGAGCCGTGAGCCCGCTGGGCGGAGGCGCGTCCGGACTGGTGGTGTCCTGGGCCGCGGCCGCCGTCGCCGCCTGCGGGATCTACGCGGTCGGTGCCCGGCTGCACGGGCGGGCCGTCGCGCTCGCGCTGGTGCTGCTGTGGGCGCTGCTGCCGCACTCCGTCGTGCTGTCCATGGCGTACACCGAGCCGGTGCTGACCGCGTTCGCCGCCTGGTCGCTCTACGCGGTGCTCGCCGGTCGCTGGCTGTGGGCGGGCTCGCTGGCGGCCCTTGCGGGACTGGCCCGGCCCAACGGGTTCGCGGTCGCCGCGGCGGTGCTCGCGGCTGCCGCCTGCGAGGTGTGGCGGCAGCGCGGGAAAGTTTCCCACAGGCTGTGGACGGGCGCCGCGATCGCACCGGCCGGGTGGACCGCGTACATCCTGTGGGTCGGGCACCACGAGGGCAATCTGCTCGGCGGGTACTTCGCCGTGCAGCGGCGATGGGGGTCCCGGTTCGACTTCGGGCGGGGCTCGCTCCAGTTCGTACGGCACCTGCTGCTGCACGGGGAGCGGTTCGTCTTCCCGATGACGATGGTGATCGTGGCGGCGGGCGTCGTGCTGTACGCCCTCCTGCTCGTCGACCGCGCCCCGCTCCCGCTCCTCGTCCACAGCGGCGTACTGCTGCTGATCGCCCTCGGCGGCTCCGGCTTCTTCGAGTCGAAGCCCCGCTTCCTGCTCCCCGCCTTCCCGCTCCTGCTGCCCCTGGCCCGCGCCCTGGTCCGCACGGCGAGAGCCCGGCCGTGGCACGCGACCGTGGTGGTCGGCGCCCTGGCCGGGCTCTCGTTCGTATACGGGGCGTATCTGGTCGTGATCGCCCAGATGCCCCTCTAGAGCTGCAGAGCTGTGGAAGCGGGCGGGAGGACTACTCCTCGTCGTCCTCGGGCTTCTCGTCCGCCTCGTTGATCTCCTCTTCGAGGCCGAGCTGCTCGATGAGCCACTTGTCGAACTCGATGGCGGCTCGCACCCAGCTGACCGTGGAGGACACGAAGTGCTCCAGGCTGACGCCGGTGCCGATCAGCATCTGCGCCTCGCCGATCAGACGGACGGTGCCGTCGTCGTGGGTGTGGCTGTAGACCTTGGGCCACAAGGTCCGACGGTTCCAGTCGTCGATCGACTCGAGCAGCTGCGGCTTCTCGTCGATCTGGTGGGGCCGGTCGTAGAACGTCCGCACCGAGAAGACCTGCTGGTCGTCCTCACCGCGGAACATGAAGTACGTACGGAACTGCTCCCACGGCGCCGCGAGGTCACCCTCGTCGTCGACGACGTACTTGAGCTCCATCTGGTCGAGGAGCTGCTTCACGAGGTCCTGATCCGGGACGACGGGGCCCGCCGGTCCTTGGGGCTGCGGCTCGGGCTGGCCCCCGAAGTTCGGAATCGAGGACGGGTCGATGCTCACCGTGTTTTTCCCTTCGTACGGATTCAGTCATCCTCCCTCACCTGGGGAGGGGGATGGCAACCCCGGCCGGTACTGTCAGCCCTCAGCTGACAGGATCCGGCCGCTGACCGACGGCCGGCGCGCGAAGGGGTGGGGGCCATGGCAGTGACACACGGCGAGGAGACGGCGGGACGGACCAGGTGGGGGGTGGTGGCCGCCATTCTGGCGCTGCCCGCGCTCCTCGTGGCCGGCTTCGTCTCGCTGTTCGTGCTCTGGGTGCTGACCAGCAACTGAACCAGCAGCTGAACCAGCAGCTGACGGGCCGGCCCGGGGAGCCCCCGCCGGAAGCTCCCCGGGCCCGGCTCAGAGCGTCTTACCGGTCGCCGGTCCCACGATCAGCCCGTCGCCGAAGGAGTCCACCCGGACCGTGTCGCCGTCCTTGACCTCGCCGGAGAGGATCTCCTTGGCGAGGCGGTCGCCGATGGCGGTCTGGACCAGGCGGCGGAGGGGGCGGGCGCCGTACGCCGGGTCCAGGCCCTCCGTGGCGAGCCAGTCCAGCGCCTCGTCGGTGATCTCCAGGGTGAGGCGCCGCTCCGCCAGGCGCTTGGCCAGACGGTCGATCTGGAGCTTGGCGATGCGCTCCAGCTCGGGCTTGGTCAGCGCCGAGAAGACCACCAGGTCGTCGAGGCGGTTGAGGAACTCCGGCTTGAAGGACGTCCGGACCACCTCCAGGACCTGCTCCTTCTTCTCCGCCTCGCTGGTCAACGGGTCGACCAGGAACTGGCTGCCGAGGTTGGAGGTCAGCACCAGGATGGTGTTGCGGAAGTCGACCGTACGACCCTGACCGTCCGTCAGACGGCCGTCGTCGAGCACCTGCAGCAGCACGTCGAAGACCTCGGGGTGGGCCTTCTCGACCTCGTCCAGCAGGACCACTGAGTACGGGCGCCTGCGCACCGCCTCCGTCAGCTGGCCGCCCTCCTCGTAGCCGACGTAGCCGGGCGGGGCACCGACCAGGCGGGCCACGCTGTGCTTCTCGCCGTACTCCGACATGTCGATGCGGACCATGGCCCGCTCGTCGTCGAAGAGGAAGTCCGCGAGCGCCTTGGCGAGTTCGGTCTTGCCCACGCCCGTCGGGCCCAGGAAGAGGAAGGAGCCGGTCGGGCGGTCCGGGTCGGCGATGCCCGCGCGGGTGCGGCGGACGGCGTCCGACACCGCCTGCACGGCCTCCTGCTGGCCGATCAGACGCTTGCCCAGCTCCTCCTCCATACGCAGGAGCTTCTGTGTCTCGCCCTCCAGGAGACGGCCGGCGGGGATGCCGGTCCAGGCGGCTACGACGTCCGCGATGTCGTCGGAGCCGACCTCGTCCTTGACCATGGTGTCCTTGGCGGCCTCCTCCTCGGCCTCCGAGGCGGCCTCCAAGTCCCTTTCCAGGGCGGGGATCTCGCCGTAGAGGAGCTTGGAGGCGGTGTCGAAGTCGCCGTCGCGCTGGGCCCGTTCGGCCTGTCCGCGGAGCTCGTCGAGCTTCTCCTTCAGTTCACCGACGCGGTTGAGGGACTGCTTCTCCTTCTCCCAGCGGGCGGTCAGGCCGCGCAGCTCCTCCTCCTTGTCGGCGAGGTCGCGGCGCAGCCGCTCCAGGCGCTCGCGGGAGGCCGGGTCGGTCTCCTTCTCCAGCGCCAGCTCCTCCATCTTCAACCGGTCGACGGCGCGCTGGAGTTCGTCGATCTCGACGGGGGACGAGTCGATCTCCATGCGCAGGCGGGAGGCCGCCTCGTCGACGAGGTCGATGGCCTTGTCGGGCAGGAAACGGGAGGTGATGTAGCGGTCGGAGAGCGTCGCGGAGGCGACGAGTGCGCTGTCGGCGATCTGGACCTTGTGATGGGCCTCGTAGCGGCCCTTGAGTCCGCGCAGGATCGCGATGGTGTCCTCGACCGTGGGCTCGGCGACCAGCACCTGCTGGAAGCGGCGCTCCAGGGCGGGGTCCTTCTCGATGCGCTCGCGGTACTCGTCGAGGGTCGTGGCGCCGACCATGCGCAGCTCGCCGCGCGCGAGCATCGGCTTCAGCATGTTGCCGGCGTCCATGGCGGAGTCGCCGCCGGCGCCCGCGCCCACGACGGTGTGCAGTTCGTCGATGAAGGTGATGATCTGGCCGTCGGAGTTCTTGATCTCCGCGAGGACGGTCTTGAGCCGCTCCTCGAACTCGCCGCGGTACTTCGCGCCCGCGACCATCGCGCCGAGGTCGAGCGCGACCAGCCGCTTGTCCTTGAGGGACTCCGGTACGTCACCCTTGACGATCCGCTGGGCGAGTCCCTCGACGACGGCGGTCTTGCCGACGCCTGGCTCGCCGATGAGGACCGGGTTGTTCTTCGTACGGCGCGACAGCACCTGCACGACACGGCGGATCTCCTGGTCGCGGCCGATGACCGGGTCGAGCCGGCCCTCGCGTGCCGCGGCCGTGAAGTCCGTGCCGAACTTCTCCAGGGCCTTGTACTGGCCCTCCGGGTCGGCTGTGGTCACCCGGCGTCCTCCCCTCGCCTGCTGGAAGGCCTCCTGCAGCTTCTTCGCACCGGCCCCCTGCCCGGACAGTACGTCACCGGCGGCGCCGCCCTTCGCGGCGATGCCGATGAGCAGGTGCTCGGTGGAGAGGTACTCGTCGCCGAGGTCCTTGGCGCGCTCGGCGGCGTCCGCGATCACGGCGAGCAGCTCGCGGTTGGCCTGCGGGGGCGCGACGGTCGAGCCGGTCACGCTCGGCAGCCCGGCGAGGATCTTCTCCGCGCCGGCGCGTACGGCCGCCTGGTCGGCGTCGACGGCGGCCAGCAGGTCGGTGATGTTCTCGTTGTCCTGGCCCTGGAGCAGGGCCAGCAGCAGGTGCGCCGGGGTGAGGTCGGCGTGCCCGTCGGTCAGGGCCCGCTGCTCGGCCGCCCTGAGGGCGTCCCGGCTCCGGTTGGTCAGCTCGGCGTCCACTGTCGCGTTCTCCTCCTGATGTCAGCCGTCCGCCACAAGTCCAGTACTGACTCAGTCAGCGTACACAAAGTTGAGTCTATTCCGCTCAAGGGGGCCCCGGGGAGAACCTTGCGACTAAGTTCCGGAGCCATGGCGACCTATTCGCAGGACCCCGGCGCCCCCGACGCCGCGTACCTCGACTTCTGGCGGGAACGGCACCTGTGCACGCTGACCACCCCGCGCCCGGACGGCAGCCCGCACGTGGTGCCCGTCGGGGTCACATACGATCCCGGCGCCGGCCTTGCTCGGGTGATCACGAACAGGACGAGCACCAAGGTGCTGAACGTGCTGGCCGCCGGCGACGGGGGTGCCCGGGTCGCGGTGTGCCAGGTGGACGGCCGGCGCTGGGCGACGCTGGAGGGCCTGGCGGTCGTACGGACCGAGCCGGAGCGGGTCGCGGAGGCGGTGCGGCGGTACGCCGAGCGCTACCGGCGCACGCCCGGGCCGAACCCGTCACGCGTGGTGATCGAGATCGAGCTGACACGGGCGATGGGCCTCGTATGACGGCTGTGACGGCCGTGACGGCAGGGACTGTTTTCGGCCAGTAGTCATCGGCGGTCGAATATGCCGATACCCGGAAATGTCCCGCAAAACTGCAGCGGCGTCACCGTGTTCAGGTCACGGTGACGCCGCTGCGGGGGGAAGCACCTGAGCGAACTGTTACGACGGGGGATTCGCGTCAGGCACTGCGGGGGGTGGCTGAGATGGTCCGAACATCGGGGGTTTCCGGTTCCACCAGCCGGTGGTCTCGTTGGTCGAGGTTCACAAAGATCATTCCGTACCGGACGGCACATCGCACAGGCTGCGGCGCCCCCCGAGGCCGCCGCAGACACCGGTACGCCCGTACGTCCTCGTCCTCGTCGCGCGTGACGACGACCGGCTCACCGAAGACGGTCACCATCAGCGAGTCACCGGAGTGGGGGATCGCGGTGACAAGGTCGATGAAGTGCCAGCCGGAGCGGTAGGCCGTGGCCATTTCGCGGCGGAAGGAGCGGTCGTCGGGTGGGGTGCTCACGATCAGCTCCACACACTGTCGTCCGGGTGGGCAGGAGCGCCACCCGTAGCCGCGGTGGCGGGTGTGAGCGACCAGACACTGTCCGCCCGAATGTCACCCTTCGCGCCAGAGAGGCCACTCAGCGTTCCGAAGGCCACAACGGCGGAGAAGGCGGCGACAAGCACCGAGCGAAGCATTCTCTTACGCATAGTCGGCTTCGTCCTCACTTGAAGGTCCCCTCTTCCCCCGTCTTGAGTAAGACGATGGCTTATTCGGGCACGTCATGGCCACACGATCGGTGCATCATGTTCCTGCATGTTCAGGACCCTGGGGGGTGGAGATTTGGGATCGAATCGGACTAAAGCGAAGCATTCCCACGCCGTGACGGAGCTGTGTGAGGAAGGGAGCCGTCTCTACGCGAACGCGCTTCGCACGGGACGTATCGCCCGCGCGGACGTGGAGCCCGCCCCTTGTCTGATGGAGTTTGCCCTGCTCCACCCTGATCCCGACGACGCGAACTGGCTGCGCCCCGTTCCTCCGGGGATCGCCCTGGCTCAACGGCTCAATCCCATAGAACGCGAGATCGCGGAACGCCGGCGGCTCTCGATCCAGGTGGCCGACGCTTTCGAGCCGTTCATGGCTCTCAGTGCCCAGGTCACGGCGTCGACCCACTCGATCAGCGTATTGGAGGGCCTCGACCGCATCAACGCGGCGCTCGACCTGGCGATCTCGCAGTGCCGGAACGAGATGCTCACCGTCCAGCCGAGCCAACGCCACCCGGAGCGCAGGCTCATGGAAGCCCTGGAGCGCGACAAGCCGCTGATCGAACGAGGGGTGCGGATCCGGACCCTCTACCAGCACACGGCCCGCTACAGCCCGGAGCGGCTCGCCTGGGTGGACCACTTCGCCGACGGGAAGGCGGAGTACCGCACCATCGACGAGCTGGTGGAGCGCCTCATCATCTGCGACGAGACCGTCGCGTTCATCCCCACCCGCGACGACCGGCAAGTCGCCCTGGAACTCCGTCATCCCGGTCTCGTCCGGTACCTGATCAAGGTGTTCGAGTTCATGTGGAGCCGTGCCGTCCCGCTGAGCGCCGGCGCCCCCTACGAAACCGCTCCCGACGGCATCACGGACATCCAGCACTCCATCGCCAAACTCCTCGTGGAGGGTCACGTCGATGAGGCGATAGCCCGCCGACTCGGCATGAACGTACGCACCTGCCGAGCCCACATAGCCAAGCTGGCGACCGCCCTCGGCAGTGGCAGCCGTGCCCAACTCGGCTTTCTCATAGCTCAGTCGGGGATCCTCAACTCGGACCAGCCGATACCGGAGGGAGAGGACCACCCGTGACCGGGGCGCATGTGCACGGCGTGGAGGACCTGTGTGCCGCCGGGACAGGGCTGTACGAGCGAGCGGTGAAGGAAGGCAGGGTCCGCGCCGAGGACGCCGCACCGGCACCCTGCCTGGTGGACTTCGGGCTGCTGCACCCCATGGTCGAGGACCTCGACTGGCTGGAACCCGTCTCTCCCGCTGTCGCACTGCGCCGGCTGCTGCGCACCTCCGAGGACCGGATCGCAGACGAGCGGCGGCGCGGCGAGCGACTGGTGGAAACCTTCGAACCGCTCCTGCGGATCGACGCCCGTGCCAGGGAAACCACAGACACCCCGACGCTCACGGTCCTCAGCGGTATCGAGCGCATCAACGCGGCCCTCAACCAGGCGCTGGCCGACGCCTCCCGCGAGCTCCTCGCCATCCAGCCGCACACCACCCACACCCATCTGCCTGCCGAGCGCCGCGCCGCGGCGCTCGCCCGCGACCAGCTGCTACTCGACCGCGGCGGCCGTATCCGCACCCTTTACCAGCACACGCTCCGCCACTCGCCCCCGGTCCTCGCCCGCTACGAACAGCTAGCAGGGGACGTCGAGGCGCGCACGCTGGACGAAGTGACGGATCGGCTGCTCGTCGTCGACCGGGCCGTCGCCTTCGTGCCCGCGAACGCGGACCGCTCGCTCGCGCTGGAAGTGCGCAATCCCGCCCTCATCGCCTTCTTCGTCACGACCTTCGACCGGCTGTGGCAGCTCGCCACCCCCATGTACCCCGAGGTCGTCCACCGCCCCTCCCTGAACGGCGTCACCCCTCGCCAACGCGCCATCGCCGCCCTCCTGATCGAAGGCCACACCGACGCCGTCATCGCCAACCGCCTCGGCATGAACATCCGCACCGCCCGCGTCCACATCGCCAAACTGGCCGCCACCCTGGGCAGCCAGAGCCGGGCGCAGCTCGGCTACCTCATCGGACAGTCGGGGATTCTTGACCCGGAAGGGTGACCGACGAGCCGACGTCCGCCGGATGGCGGGGCCCGTCGAGGCCCACCTGGGCGATGCGGACGCCGAGTTGGGTGCGGCTGGCCGCGCCCAGGGTCTCGGAGAGCCGCGCGATATGGGCACGGCAGGTGCGCACGCTTATGCCGAGCCGCTCCGCGATCACCGCGTCCTGGTGGCCCTCCGCGAGGAGCGCCGCGATGGACTGCTCGCGGTGCGAGATGCCCTCGATGCCGGTGTCGGGCAGCGGGGCGGTGAGGGGGATGGCCAGGCGCCAGAGCCGTTCGAAGACCGTGACCAGGTACTCGACCAGTGCCGGGTGGCGCAGCTCCAGCGCCAGGGTGCGGTCCGCGTTCGCGGGGATGAACGCCACCGTGCGGTCGAAGAGGATCAGCCGGTCGATCACCTCGTCGAGGGTGCGGGCCTCGACCGAACCACCCATCAGTTCAAGGTAGTTGAGCAGTCCCTGCCCGTGCCGGGCCACATGCGTGTACAGGTCGCGCATCCTGACGCCCCGCCCGCGCAGCGCCAGCGCCCGGTGCAGGCCCTCGGTCAGCTCGTGCTCGGGGCGGATGCCGCCGGGCTGCACGGTGAGGACCTCCGTGGTGCACGCCTCCGTCGCCTGGTCCATGGCGGCCTGGATACGGGAGAGCCCGTCGAGGACACGGATCGCGGCGCCCTCGCCGACGCCCGGGCCCGCCTGCGTGGCGGGGCCGAGGCCCGCGTACCGCTCGACGGCGGCGACCGCGGCGCCCACCCGTCGCTGGCTCGCGCTGACCTCGTCGTACACCCCGCGCAGCAGTCTGGTCATGACCTCCTGCGGGGACGTCGGGACCAGCCAGTCCATGTCGTCGGGGTCCGGGTGCAGCAGGGCCAGCTCCAGCAGGCACGGCACCGGTTCGGCGTCCTGCCGCGCCACCCGGCCCCGCCGTACGGCCCGGGAGTACACGCGGTCCCCGGCGTCGCACAGCCGGTCGGCACCGTGCGGATGCTCATCCGTCCCGTGCCCGGCCATCGCCCATCCCACCCCCGGTTCCACCGTCTGTCGCAGCGCAACTATGCGCGGCCCGGACCAGCTCCGCAACACGGCTCGGCCCGAAGCGAGCGGCCAAAACCCCCTATACGTCCGGCTATTTCCGGCCCTCCGCCGGGCGGCTTGCAACAACCTGACGGTGCTGCGCACTGAAGGGGCGCGGGCGCACCCGCGGAGCGACTGCCCGCGCAAGCTCCCGGAAATGCGCCAGTGATCACCTCGTTACACCCCGCCTCTAACGTCCCCTCATGGCGGACATATTTGACGCATACGCGTTGGCCGACGCGTGGGACGAAATGTTTGAGCGGCCGGGTGAGGTCAGAACCGCCTACGAGCCGGTACTGGCAGCGCTGCAACCCATCGAGCCGAGCGAACTCCGGTTCCGGGCCGACCAGATGGCCAGGGCCTTCACGGACCGCGGCGTGACCTACGCCTTCGCGGGCGAGGAGCGGCCCTGGCCGCTGGACCTGGTGCCGCGCATCCTCGACGCCCTCGAATGGGATCTCATACAACGCGGGGTGAGCCAGAGAGTCAGGGCCCTGGAGGCCTATCTCGCCGACGCCTACGGACACTGCCGTGCCTTCGAGGACGGCGTCGTGCCCTGGCGGCTGCTGCTCAACTCCCCGCACTTCCATCGGGCGGCACAGGGCGTCGAGCCACCGGGCGGCGTCCGCATCCACGTCGCCGGCATCGACCTCGTACGCGACGAGGCCGGGGACTTCCGGGTGCTGGAGGACAACGTACGGGTGCCCAGCGGGGTCAGTTACGTCATCGAGAACCGCCGGGCGATGACCCGGATCTTCCCGTCGCTCTTCGCGGAACAGCACGTGGTGCCGGTCGACGGGTACGCGCAGAAGCTGCTCGCCGCGCTGCGTGCCGCCGCCCCCGACGGTGCGCAGGACCCGCGGGTCGTGGTCCTCACGCCGGGCCCCAGCAACGCCGCCTACTTCGAACACGCCCTGCTCGCCCGGCTGATGGGCGTGCAGCTGGTCGAGGGGCACGACCTGGTCTGCCGGGGCAACCGCGTGTGGATGCGCACCACGCGCGGTGAGGTGCCCGTCCATGTCGTATACCGGCGCCTGGACGACGACTTCCTCGACCCGCTCCACTTCCGGCCCGACTCGGTGATCGGCTGCCCCGGCATCATGGGCGCCGCCATGGCGGGCAACGTCACACTCGCGAACGCCGTGGGCAACGGGATCGCCGACGACAAGCTGCTCTATACGTACGTCCCGGATCTCATCCGCTACTACCTCTCCGAAGAACCGATTCTCCCCAATGTCGAGTCCTACCGGCCCGACGAGCCAGGTCAGTTGGAGGCTGTCCTCGACCAGATCGACCAGCTGGTCATCAAGCCCGTCGACGGCGCCGGCGGGCAGGGCATCGTGATCGGCCCCAAAGCCGACAAGGACACCCTCGAACGCACTCGCAAAGCCGTCATCGCCGATCCGCGCGGCTTCATCGCCCAGCGGCCGGTCGCCCTGTCCACCTCCCCCACCCTCGCGGGCGAGCGCATGGCACCCCGTCACATCGACCTCAGGCCGTTCGCCGTGAACGACGGCAACGATGTCTGGGTGCTGCCCGGCGGGCTGACCCGCGTCGCCCTCCAGGAGGGCAACCTGATCGTCAACTCCAGCCAGGGCGGCGGCTCCAAGGACACCTGGGTGATCGCGGAGGGCCCCGCCGAGCAGCCGGCGCCCGAACCGGCCGCCGCGCTGCCCTCCGTCGCCCCGCGCCGGCTCGGACCCGACGGCTCCCCCGCCGTCGTACAGGAAGGGGCACAGCAGCAGTGAACGACGTGATCCTCTCCCGCATCGCCGAGGCCCTGACCTGGACCGGCCGCTATGTCGAGCGCGCCGACGCCACGGGCCGCATCCTCGACGCGTATCTGCACCGACTGCTGGAGGACCCCTGGCGCGACGAGGACGCGGCCTGCCGGTCGCTGTACGCGATCCTCGGCATGGACGCGGGAGCCGGGCCCTGCGACATGCAGCAGGTCCTGGACCAGCTGGCCTTCGACGCCCGCTCTACGGGATCGATAGAGGGCGCACTGGGGGCGGCGCGGCTGAACGCGCGCAGCGCCCGTGAAGCCATCTCCTCCGAGATGTGGGAGTGCCTCAACTCCACCTGGCACGCACTGGCCGACCAGCGGATGGCGGCCCGCCGTACCGGCCCGTACGCCTATCTGGAGCTGGTCCGCCGCCGGGCCGCGCTCTTCTTCGGGCTCGCCGACTCGACCATGAGCCGGGACGACAGCTGGCAGTTCGTGGTGCTGGGCCGGAGCCTGGAGCGGGTCGACATGACCGTACGGCTACTGTCGGTGCGCGTGCTGGACGCCGCGCACGCGCCCGACTGGCCGACGCTGCTGAGCGCTTCGGGTGCCGATGAGGCATATGCCCGGGTGTACGGGGGTTTCGGCGACACCCCGCGAGTGGCCGAATTCCTGCTCCTTGACCGGGCCTTCCCGCGCTCCGCGCTGCACGCGCTCACGACGGCGGAGGAGTGCCTCACCGCTCTCGGCCGCCCTCGCCAGGACCCCGCGCGCCGGCCCATCGGCCGTCTGCGCACCCGCCTGGAGTATCTGGACACGCACGCTCTGGAGAACCAGCTGCCCGCTCTGCTGGCCGACCTGCAGCACGCCTGCATGGCGTCCGCGGACGCGGTGGCCGAGCGGTTCTTCCCGTACCAGGGGCCCATCGAGTGGGCCCAGGAAGGAGCGTGAGATGACCGCCGAACGCGTACGCCGCCTCCGTATCAAGCACACCACCCGGGTCTCCTACGCCCAGCCCGCGGCCTCCTCGCACAACGAGGTCCGCATGACCCCGCTGACGCTCCCGGGCCAGACCACCCTGGACGCGCGGGTCACCGTCAACCCCACGGCCCCCACCTGGTCGTACTGGGACTACTGGGGCACCCAGGTCACCGGCTTCGACCTGATGGACCCGCACGGCGACCTCACCATCACGGCCTCCAGCCTGGTCGAGACGTCCCCGCCGGAGGCGCTGCCGCCCGCGCCCACCTGGGCGGAGGTGGCCGAACGCATCGCGAAGTCCCGTCTGCTGGAGTTCGCGAGTCCGACCGGGCGTACGACGGTCCCGGCGAAGCTCGTGAAGAAGGCGCGGAAGGCCGCGGCCGGCCTCGACCCGCACGAGACGGCGGTCGCGGTCTCGGCGCTGGTCGCCGACCGGGTGTCGTACCTGCCGGGCGCCACCAGCGTGAACACCTCGCCCGCGGAGGCCTGGGAGCAGGGCGCGGGCGTCTGCCAGGACATCACCCACCTCACCGTCGCGCTGCTGCGGGGTGTGGGGCTGCCGGCCCGTTACGTCTCCGGCTATCTCCACCCCGAGCGCGAGGCCGAGCTCCACCGGCCCGTCGCCGGGCAGAGCCATGCCTGGATCGAGTACTGGGCGGGCGACTGGTGCGGCTACGACCCCACCAACCGCACCCGCGCCGACGAGTCCCATGTCGTGGTGGCCCGCGGCCGCGACTACGACGACGTCACCCCGCACAAGGGCATCTACCGGGGTGTGGCGGGCGGTCCGCCGGACGTGTCGGTGGAGTTCACACGGGTGGGGTGACCCGGAACGACGGCAAAGGGCCGGGGCGCAGCCGCCCCGGCCCTTTCGAGTACCGCCCGCCTCCGGCTACTTGAGGCCGATCGCCGAGCACTCCGAGGCGTACTTCGACGTGCAGATCTGGGAGACCTTGTAGATGCCGTCCGCGACGACCGTCGACTTGATGTTCTTCCTCGTCAGCGCGGTCACGGTGACGAGCTGCGCGGGGATGCCCTTGTCGGTGGGGCTGTCGACGGTGTCCTGGGTGAGGGCCTCGAACTCGATCTCCTTGCCCTGCACCTTGGCCACCGCCATCTGCGCGGCGGCCGCGGCCTCCTGCGGGTACGACTTGTACACGCTCATGTACTGCTCGCCCGAGACGATCCGCTGCACGGCCGCGAGTTCCGCGTCCTGGCCGGTGAGCGGCGGCAGCTTGGTGACCCCGGCGTTCTCCAGGGCCTTGACGATGCCGCCGGCCATGCCGTCGTTGGCGGAGTAGACGGCGGCGATGTTGCTCTTGCCGATCGCCTCGATGGCCGCCTTCATGTTGGCCTGGGCGTTCTTCGGGTCCCAGTCCGTGGTGTCGTACGACTTGGCGATCGTCACCTTGCCGTTGAGCTCGGACAGGGCGCCCGCCTTGAACTGCTTGGCGTTCGGGTCGGTGGGCGAGCCGTTCATCATGACGATCTTGTCGGAGGTGTCGACCCCGCTGCCCAGCGCCTCCAGCAGGGTGCGGCCCTGGACCTCGCCGACCAGCTCGTTGTCGAAGGAGATGTACGCGTCGATCGGGCCCTCGGCGAGCCGGTCGTAGGCGATGACCGGGATACCGGCGTCCTTCGCCTTCTTCACCTCAGCGGCGATGGCGTGCGAGTCCACGGCGTCCAGCAGGATGATGTCGACCTTGTCGTCGATCATCTTCTGCATCTGGGCCGTCTGCTTGGCCGCGTTCTGGCCGGCGTTCTGGTAGTCGACCTTGCCCTGCTGCCTGGTGAGCGAGGCGACCTGCTTCTTGATGATCGGGTAGTCGAAGTTCTCGTACCGCGTGTTGGCCGTCTCCGGAAGCAGCAGACCGACGGTGACGTCGTTGCCCTTCGTGGGGCTCGCCGAGCTGCTGTCCCCCGTCACGTTCAGCACGCCGCAGGCGGAGAGCGACAGAGTCATCGTGGACGCTGCCACGGCGATGGCGGTACGACGCGTGGGACGCATGGAGCTCACTTCTGATGCCTTCCGGACGCGGGCGCAAACGTGCGACCCAGGTGACTGAAAAGCCAACGCGGAGCGGCCCCCAGGCGTCAAGCGCAACTACTTAACGAGTGCGCAACGCAACACTCCGCCGACCATGTAAAGACAGGACGGAAACGCCTCCAAAGGTTCTTTACGGACTCTCCATGCAACCGCAGGCAATCGGCAGGCAAAGATCCGTACAACCAACGCGATTCCTCACGAGTCATGATCACGGCAGCTCCCCTCAGCCGCTCCCATCCCGACCAGAGGACCGAATGATCCCAGCCAGACGCACGACTGCCGCGGCCGCGACCGCCGTCGTGCTCGCGACGTCCGCAGGCCTGCTCTGCGTGACCACCGCCCCCGCCTCCGCCGCGACCACGTGCACCTCGCCCGTCTACAAGCGGCAGTTCTTCGCGAACACCGCCTTCTCCGGCACCCCGAAGAAGACGGACTGCGACTCCGCGATCGGCGAGAACTGGGGGACCGGCGCCCCTGCCTCCGGTCTGCCGTCGAACAACTTCGGCGTCCGCTGGAGCGTGACCCGCGACTTCGGCTCGGGCGGCCCGTTCTCCTTCGCCGCCTCCTCCCAGGACGGCGTCCGCGTCTACCTCGACGGCGTCCGCAAGATCGACCTGTGGAAGAACACCTCCACCACCGTGTCGAAGACCGTCAACGTGACGATCCCGTCCGGCAAGCACAGCCTGCGCGTCGACTACGTCAACTGGACCGGCTCCGCCACGGTCAAGTTCACGTACACCCCCCGTACCTCCCCCACCGTCGACAAGGTCAAGCCCCTCACCCCGACCGGGACGTCCGTGTCGTACGACACCACGACCCGCAAGGCCAAGGTCTCCTGGGCGAAGAACAAGGAGATGGACCTCGCCGGGTACAAGGTCTACCGCCGGCTCAAGGGCAGCAGCACCTGGACGCGGCTGACCACGACCACGGGCACGTCGTACACCGACGCCCCGCCCGCGACCGGCGCCACGTACTACTACGAGGTCCGCGCCTACGACAAGGCCGGCAACACCTCCACCGGCAGCGCCGACCAGCCCGTCACCACCGTCGACAAGACGCCGCCCGCCGCGCCGTTCGTCGAGATGGACGCCTGCCCGGCCGACCAGCCCTACGCGGGCCCGGAGTTGGTCACCACCGCGGCGAACGCGGCCGACATCGCGCTGTACGAACTCCAGCGGCTCAACCCGGCCACCAACGCCTGGTCCACCGTCTACACCGGCACCAAGGGCGCGACCTGCGACACCGGTCAGCCGGCCGACGGCAGCAAGGTCACCTACCGGGGCCGGGCCAGGGACGCCGTCGGGAACTGGTCCGTGTACTCGGCGGCCACCACGTTCACCACGTTCGACATGACCCCGCCGGCGACCGCCGCCGACGCCCGGGTCGAGTACCGCGCCGGCGTCCCGCACCTGGTGTGGTCCGCCGTCCACGGCGCCGCCTCCTACCAGGTCCTCCAGTACGACCCGGCGACCGGCGGCTACTCCAACGCGCTGCCCGGCACCGGCACCACCACGGCGCACACCGATGTCGTGCCGCGCCAGCTGCTCGCCGCCGCCGACTCCTACCGGTACGCGGTCCGCACCCAGGACACCAAGGGCAACGCCTCCGCACCGGTGGAGGTCGCCCTGCGCATGGCGGACCGGCCGGAGGCGATCGCCCCGTACGAGACCACCGCGACCCGCTCCGCCAAGGGCGTGTACGTCTCCTGGGCGAGCGCCGACCCGTGGACCCACGACACCGCCCCGCTGCTCACCTACCGGATCGAGCGGGCCGACCCGGTGACAGGCGAGACGACCGTCGTGGACAGGTGCGGGCCCGACGGCACGGATCCCTCGGTGAGCTGGTGGTGGGCGAGCGACGACGCCCCGTCCTACGCCGGCCGCCAGGTGCTGCGCGGCAGCTGCGAGGACGTCTCCGGCGCCTCCGAGACGACGTACGAGTACCGGGTCGTCACCGTCGACCCGTACGGACACGCCTCTCGGCCCGGTCCGGCGGCCACCGAGACGACCCCGGACACCAAGCGTCCTGACCCGGTGCAGAACCTGACCGCCGAACAGGTCCCGCTCGGCGTACGGCTGTCCTGGACCCCGCCTGCCGACGACGACGTCTTCACGTACTACGTGTGGCAGGGCACCACCGACCCGGAGACCGGCGAGACCGTCTGGAAGCGGAACTGCTGGAAGGGGGAGTCGCTCGCCGAGACCGAGATCCTCTGCCCGACGGTGCCGGACGGCGCGGCCCACGTCTACCGGGTGGCCGCCGTGGACGCCCTCTGGGACGAGGGGCCGGACTTCTGGCACACGGCCGACATCACGGTCACCCTGCCCGACACCCGGCCGCCGGGCTGGACGGGCACCACGGTCTTCGAGGACCAGTACCCCGAGCTGTACGTCGGCTGCAACGAGAGCAACGGCCTCGGTGACTGCTCCCAGTACGCCTCCTACCGCGTGGAGCGCTGGGACCCGGCCACGTCCGCCTATGTCACCCTGTCCGAGGGCACGACGGGCGACGCCACGTTCTATATGGACACCACCGTCCACGAGGACACGCTGAGCCTGTACTACTACCGCGTGATCCGTCTGGACTCCTCGGGCGCGGAGGCGGACACACGGTCGACCGCGTACGGCATCTGGGAGAACTGACCCTGCCCGCCCGGACCTTGACATGAGAAGGGCCCCGGAGGTTCTCAGCGAACCTCCGGGCCCCTTCTCATGTGCTCAGTCCTGGCGCCCCTTCGGCCGCCACACCACCAGCGCGCTGGTCTGCTGGACCTCCTGGTACGGGACCAGATCGCGGCGGTACGACGCATGCACCGCCGCCTCACGCTGCTGCATCGCCGCCGCCGCGCCCTCGACGGCGGCCTGGAGTTCGGCCACCCGCTGCTGGAGCGCGGCGACCTGGTTCTCCAGTTCGATGATCCGCTTGATGCCGGCCAGGTTGATGCCCTCGTCCTGCGACAACTGCTGCACGGTGCGCAGCAGTTCGATGTCGCGGGCCGAGTAGCGGCGGCCGCGGCCGGGGGTGCGGTCGGGCGAGACCAGGCCGAGGCGGTCGTACTGGCGCAGGGTCTGCGGGTGCAGGCCGGAGAGCTGGGCCGCCACCGAGATGACGTAGACCGGGGTCTCCTCGGTCAGTTCGTACGGGTTGCGTCGACGGCCGTCCATCTCTCTCATGCTCCCTTCGCGGCCTGGAACAGCTCCGCCCGCGGGTCCTCGCCCGCGGTCGCCTCGCGATACGCCTCCAGCGCGTCACGAGCCTTCCCCGTCAGATCCGCCGGGACACTCACCTCGACGGTGACCAGGAGGTCGCCCCGGGTGCCGTCCTTGCGGACCGCGCCCTTGCCGCGGGCGCGCATGGTGCGGCCGTTGGGCGTGCCGGGCGGCAGCTTCAGGGTGACGGGCGGGCCGCCCAGGGTGGGGACCCTGACCTCGCCGCCGAGCGCCGCCTCCGCGAACGTCACGGGGACGGTGACGGTGAGGTTGTCGCCCTTGCGGCCGAACACGGGGTGCGCGTCGACATGCACGGTGACGTACAGATCGCCCGCCGGGCCGCCCCGCTCGCCCGGTGCGCCCTTGCCGCGCAGCCGGATGCGCTGGCCGTCCGAGACGCCCGCGGGGATACGGACCTGCATCGTCCGGGAGGACTTCGCACGCCCCGAGCCCTTGCAGACCTCGCAGGGGTTCTCCGCGATCAGGCCGCGGCCCTTGCAGTCCGGGCAGGGGTCGGTGAGCGAGAAGCCGCCGCCGGACCCCCGGGCGACCTGGCCGGTGCCGACACACGTCGGGCACACCCGCGGGTTGCCGTTGGCGTCGCCGGTGCCGGAGCAGGCCTTGCAGGGTGACTGCGAGGACATGCGCAGCGGGACCGTCGCCCCCTCGATCGCCTCGGTGAAGCTGAGGCTGACCTCGGTGTCGATGTCCTGGCCGCGCCTGGGCTGCACCCGGGTGGTGCCGGAGCTGCCCCGGTTGAACAGGCCCCCGAAGACGTCACCGATTCCGCCGCCGAATCCTCCGGAACCCCCGCCCTGGGCGCCGCCTCCGAAGAGGTCGCCCAGGTCGAAGTTGAAGGAGCCGCCTGCGCCGCCCGGCCCGGGGCGGAAGCCGCCGTTGCCGAAGAGGGCGCGGGCCTCGTCGTACTCCTTGCGCTTCTTGGGGTCGCCGAGTATGTCGTTCGCCTCGGAGATCTCCTTGAAGCGCTCCTCGGCCTTGGCGTTGCCCTTGTTGGCGTCCGGGTGGTTCTCGCGGGCGAGCTTCCGGTACGCCTTCTTGATCTCGGCCTCGGTGGCGTCCTTGGGGACGCCGAGGACCTTGTAGTAGTCCTTCTCGATGAAGTCCTTGGTGCTCATCCTCGACGCCCCTCCTTTCTCATCGGTTCAAGCTCAGCCCTCGTCCGGGCCACCGCTCTCCTTGTCGTCGGCCGCCTCGGTCGCTTCTTCGGCCTTGACGGTCTGGGCGCCGGGCTGCGGTTCGGCGACGGCCACCCGCGCGGGGCGGATGGTGCGCTCGCCGAAGCGATACCCGGGCTGCAGAATCGCCACGCACGTCGTCTCGGTGACGTCCGGCGCGTACGAGTGCATCAGGGCCTCGTGGATCGTCGGGTCGAAGGGCTCGCCCTCCTTGCCGAACTGCTGCAGTCCCATCTTCGCCGCGACGGTCTCCAGCGACTCCGCGACGGACTTGAATCCGCCGACGAGTTCGCCGTGGTCCCGGGCGCGGCCGATGTCGTCGAGCACGGGCAGGAGCTCGGTCAGGAGGTTCGCGATGGCGATCTCCTTGACCGTGATCCGGTCCCGCTCCACACGGCGGCGGTAGTTCTGGTACTCGGCCTGGAGCCGCTGGAGGTCCGCCGTGCGCTCGCCGAGCGCCGTGCGCACCTGGTCCAGCTGGGCCGTCAGACCGGCGACCTGTGCTGCGTCCCCGGCCGGGGCCGCCCCCTCCCCCGAGGAGGGGGAGGCGGCCTGCGGCTCGGCGTCGTCGGGGGTGGCGCCGGAGGGGACGTCGGGCTTCTCGTCGAAGCCCGGGGTCTCCTCCGTCACGCGGCACCGTCCTTGCGCTCGTCGTCCACGATCTCGGCGTCCACGACGTCGTCGTCGGCCTTGGGGGCCTCGGCGCCCGCGGCGCCGCCGGCGGCGGCCTGCGAGGCCTGGGCGTCGGCGTACATGGCCTGGCCCAGCTTCTGCGAGACGGCCGCGACCTTCTCGGTGGCGGTGCGGATCTCGGCGGTGTCCTCGCCCTTGAGCGCGGTCTTCAGCTCCTCGACGGACGCCTCGACCTCGGTCTTGATCTCGCCGGGGACCTTGTCCTCGTTGTCCTTGAGGAACTTCTCCGTCTGGTAGACGAGCTGCTCGCCCTGGTTGCGGGTCTCGGCGGCCTCGCGGCGGGCGTGGTCCTCCTCCGCGTACTTCTCGGCCTCCTGGCGCATCCGGTCGACCTCGTCCTTCGGCAGCGAGGAGCCGCCGGTGACGGTCATCTTCTGCTCCTTGCCCGTGCCCAGGTCCTTCGCGGTCACGTGCATGATGCCGTTGGCGTCGATGTCGAAGGCGACCTCGATCTGCGGGACACCGCGCGGGGCCGGCGGCAGACCGGTCAGCTCGAACATCCCGAGCTTCTTGTTGTACGCCGCGATCTCGCGCTCGCCCTGGTAGACCTGGATCTGCACGGACGGCTGGTTGTCCTCGGCGGTGGTGAAGATCTCGGACCGCTTGGTCGGGATCGTCGTGTTCCGCTCGATGAGCTTCGTCATGATGCCGCCCTTGGTCTCGATGCCGAGGGACAGCGGGGTCACGTCGAGGAGCAGGACGTCCTTGACCTCACCCTTGAGGACACCGGCCTGCAGGGCGGCGCCGATGGCGACGACCTCGTCCGGGTTGACGCCCTTGTTGGCGTCCTTGCCGCCGGTCAGCTCGCGGACGAGCTCGGCGACGGCCGGCATACGGGTGGAGCCGCCGACGAGGACGACGTGGTCGATCTCGTTGATGGAGATGCCGGCGTCCTTGATGACGTTGTGGAACGGCGTCTTGCAGCGCTCCAGCAGGTCGGCCGTCAGCTGCTGGAACTGGGCCCGGGTGAGCTTCTCGTCCAGGTGCAGCGGGCCCTCGGCGGACGCCGTGATGTAGGGCAGGTTGATCGAGGTCTCGGTGGACGAGGACAGCTCGATCTTGGCCTTCTCGGCAGCCTCGCGCAGACGCTGCAGGGCCATCTTGTCCTTGCCGAGGTCCACGCCGTGACCGCTCGCGAACTGCTTGACCAGGTAGTCGACGATGCGCTGGTCCCAGTCGTCACCACCGAGGTGGTTGTCACCGTTGGTGGCCTTCACCTCGACGACGCCGTCACCGATCTCCAGGAGGGACACGTCGAAGGTGCCGCCACCGAGGTCGAAGACGAGGATCGTCTGGTCGTCCTTGTCGAGGCCGTAGGCGAGCGCGGCCGCGGTCGGCTCGTTCACGATGCGCAGGACGTTCAGACCGGCGATCTCGCCGGCCTCCTTCGTCGCCTGGCGCTCGGAGTCGTTGAAGTAGGCCGGGACGGTGATGACCGCGTCGGTCACCTTCTCGCCCAGGTAGGCCTCGGCGTCCCGCTTCAGCTTCTGCAGGATGAACGCGGAGATCTGCTGCGGGTTGAAGGGCTTCCCGTCGAGCTCGATCTTCCAGTCCGTGCCCATGTGGCGCTTCACGGAACGGATGGTCCGGTCCACGTTCGTGACCGCCTGGCGCTTGGCGACCTCGCCGACGAGCACCTCACCGTTCTTCGCGAAGGCGACGACGGACGGCGTGGTCCTGGCACCCTCGGCGTTGGTGATGACGGTGGGCTCGCCGCCCTCCAGAACGCTGACGACGGAGTTAGTCGTGCCCAGGTCGATGCCGACCGCACGTGCCATGGTGAATTCCTCCAGCTGACTTGAGTGGAACGGACTCAAGTGTGCACGACACCCGGCGATGGGTCAACAGACCTGAGTCATGCCGACTCAACTCTTATCCGTTCCTTACACGCAATGGCCCGCTGACCTGCGTCGATTGCGTGGGGACGGACCGCCGGAGACCGTACACAGGCACCCGAAGGAGCATGAGGACGACGACGAGCGACACCGCCCCCACCCAGTACACGGCGGACGGCGCGGTCCACCCGATATGCATGAGCACCCCGACGAACACCCCGGCGAACGCCCCGATTCCGGGCAGCACGGTCGCCCCCTGCGGAGTGAGCCCCAACCGCCGCAGCCGGTGGGCGACATGGTCGGGTCCGCCGCGCAGCAACGGCCGCCCGGCCAGCCGCCGCGACAGGACCACGAGGAGTACGTCGGCGCTCGCCAGGGCGGTGAGCGAGAACAGCACTCCCGCACTGGGGGCGAGCCCGTAGCCCGCCCGGGTGAACACGGCCGACGCGGCGAGCAGGAACCCCGTGAACAGCGACCCGCAGGCGCCGAGCCCCACGCGCGCGGGCGGCCAGTTGTGCATGAGGAACCCTGTCAGCGCGGCGGCCAGCACGCTCAGCAGCACCGCGAGCCCGTCCATCAGCTCGGCCGCCGCGCAGGCGCCCACCCCGAAGGCGGTGAGCACACCGACGGTCCCGGCGAGGGCGTCCGCATGGTCGAGCGCCTTGAACCCGACGGTGACGAAGACGATCCACCCGACGGCGAGCAGCCCCACCGGCACTCCGGTCTCCTCGTACGGCACGACACTGGCCGCCGCGACGGCCGTACCGGCGACCAGGACCCGCGCCTTGACCCGCCCCACGTCCGCGACGAGCCCGAGCACGGCGACGGCACCGCTCGCGACGAGCAGCCTCCCCACCCCGGCACCGAGGGGCGCGACACCGGTCCGGTCCATGGCCACCGCCACCGCACAGGTGGCGATCACCACGGCCGTACCGCCGAGCAGCGGCACGGGCCGCTGCCGCTGCCGTCTCCGCTCGACGATCCCGAGGCGCAGCGCGGGCACCCGGAGCAGTGCGGTGAGCACGGCGGCGAGCAGCAGGGCGGTGGTGGCGGCGGCGATCCCGTATAGCACGGGTCTAAGTTAGGCGCAAATGTACCAATTTGGCGTGAATAACACGATCGCATCGTCGCAAGCCCGACAGCAGGCCTGGCCACGGGCCTGATCGCGGACCCTTAAGGCAACCCTCAGCGACGCAGATCACCGCACGCCCGACTACAGTGCGACGGATGATGGGGGTAGTCTCAAGCGGACTACATAAGTTACCGCTTAGTAATGACCCTCGCAGTCCCGAGGAGCCCCCAAATGCAACTCGCCGCGATCATCGTGTCGCTGGTCCTGACCGTGGTCGGCGTTGCGCTGCTCGCACGCGCCATCGGTCAGTTCGTCCGGTACTTCAAGCTGGGCCAGCCGGTGCCCGCCGGCAGCCGGACCGACAACCCGTACGCGCGCAGCGTGACCCTTGTCCGGGAGTTCCTCGGCCACACGCGGATGAACCGCTGGGGCATCGTGGGCTTCGCCCACTGGTTCGTGGCGGTCGGCTTCCTGACCCTGCCGCCGACCCTGGCGCAGGCCTTCGGCCAGCTCTTCCAGGCCGACTGGACGCTGCCCGTCGTCGGCGACTGGTTGCCGCTGGAGATGTACACCGAGTTCATCGGTGTGATGACGGTCCTGGGCATCCTCGTACTGATCGCGATCCGCCTGTCGAACCTGCCCTCCCGCCCGGGCCGCAAGTCCCGCTTCGCGGGCTCCAAGTCGGGTCAGGCGTACTTCGTCGAGTACGTCATCCTCACCATCGGCCTGGCGATCTACGTGCTGCGCGGCCTGGAGGGCGCGATCCACCACGTGGAGGGTTACGAGGCGTCGTACTTCGCGTCGTACCCGCTGGTGGTGGCCTTCAAGGGGCTCGGTGTCAGCACGCTGCAGAACCTGGTCTACCTGGTCGCGATGATCAAGATCAGCACCTCGTTCATCTGGATGATCGTGGTCTCGCTGAACACCAACATGGGTGTGGCCTGGCACCGCTTCCTGGCCTTCCCGAACATCTGGTTCAAGCGCAACGCCGACGGCTCCACGGCCCTGGGCGCCCTGCAGCCGATGACCTCGGGCGGCAAGCCGATCGACTTCACCGACCCGGGCGACGACGACGTCTTCGGCGTCTCCCAGGTCGAGCAGTTCTCCTGGAAGGGCCTCCTCGACTTCTCCACCTGCACCGAGTGCGGCCGCTGCCAGTCCCAGTGCCCCGCCTGGAACACGGGCAAGCCCCTCTCTCCGAAGCTCCTGATCATGTCGCTGCGCGACCACGCGCACGCCAAGGCCCCGTATCTGCTGGCCGGTGGCGGCAAGACGATGGAGGGCGAGGAGAAGGCGTCCGAGGAGCAGCTGGCCGACGTGCCCGCCGCGGCTCTCGCGGAGGCCGAGCGCCCGCTGATCGGCACCGCCGAGGAGAACGGCGTCATCGACCCGGACGTGCTGTGGTCCTGCACCACCTGCGGCGCCTGCGTCGAGCAGTGCCCGGTGGACATCGAGCACATCGACCACATCGTCGACATGCGCCGCTACCAGGTGATGATCGAGTCCGCGTTCCCGTCCGAGGCGGGCACGATGCTCAAGAACCTGGAGAAGAAGGGCAACCCCTGGGGCCTGGCCAAGAAGCAGCGCCTGGAGTGGCTCAAGGAGGTCGAGTTCGAGGTCCCGGTCGTCGGCCAGGACATCGAGGACCTCACCGAGGTCGAGTACCTCTACTGGGTCGGCTGCGCGGGCTCCCTGGAGGACCGCGCCAAGAAGACCACGAAGGCCTTCGCCGAGCTGCTGCACATCGCGGGCGTCAAGTTCGCGATCATGGGCGGCGACGAGAAGTGCACCGGTGACTCCGCCCGCCGCCTGGGCAACGAGCCCCTGTTCCAGGAGCTCGGCATGGAGAACGTCATGGCGCTGAACATGGCGTTCGGCGAGGAGCTCGACGACGACGGCAAGGTCGTCCCGGAGTCCGCCAAGCCGAAGTCGGCGAAGAAGATCGTCGCCACCTGCCCGCACTGCCTCAACACCATCGGCAACGAGTACCCGCAGCTCGGCGGCGACTACGAGGTCATCCACCACACCCAGCTGCTGCAGCACCTGGTCGACGAGGGCAAGCTGGTCCCGGTCACCCCGGTCGAGGGCATCATCACCTACCACGACCCCTGCTACCTGGGCCGCCACAACAAGATCTACACGCCCCCGCGCGAGATCATCGCCAACGTCCCGGGCCTGCGCAACGAGGAGATGCACCGCCACAAGGAGCGCGGCTTCTGCTGCGGCGCCGGTGGCGCACGCATGTGGATGGAGGAGCGGATCGGCAAGCGCATCAACAACGAGCGTGTTGACGAGGCGCTTTCGCTGAACCCCGACATCGTCTCGACGGCCTGCCCGTTCTGCCTGGTCATGCTGACGGACTCGGTCAACGGCAAGAAGAACGACGGCAAGGCCAAGGAGTCCATCCAGGTGGTGGACGTCGCCCAGCTGCTCCTCGAATCCGTCAGGACGCCGGTCGACCCGGCCGGCGAGGAGGAGACGGAGACCGCGCCGGAGCCGGAGCCGGTGAAGTAACGGCTTCTACGATTGTTGCGGCGCCCCCGGTCTCGTATGTCCTACGAGACCGGGGGCGCCGTCGTATGCACTCATGCGGTGCCGACAGGCTCCCACCACGAGGACAGGGTCCTCGCGCTGTCCGGCAACCCGATCTCGTACGCGCGGACGCCGAGCACCAGGGCCTGCGCGTCCTTGGCCTCCGCTTCCAGACGGTAGCCGTTCAGACGAGCGAACTCGCGGACGGCCAGCCAGGCGAACTGATAATTGCCCCGAGGCACCGAGCAGGACACCGCCACACTCGCCGTACTCACCACGGCCCTGCCGTACGCACTCGTCCCCTCACGGAACCCGCAGGAGTCAGCCGCAGAGAACGCGGCCGTGGACCGACGACTCGGCCAGGCCCTGCACGCCTGCCTGGGCGTTCCGCTCAACTGCCCTGCGTGCGAACCCTCGTAGACGAACAAGCCGGGGCCGACACCCCATGACGTCGGCCCCGGCGCAGCGCGCAAACGCTACGCGCCCTTCGGCCCCGCCTGCTGCACCACCTCGAAGGACCACAGCGTGGAGCCGGAGGCGGCGGGCTTCGGGCGCTCGGCGCCCTCGCCGCCGCCCTGGTGGGCGGACTTCATCGGCCCCTCCATCCAGGCCTGGAAGGACTCCTCGTCCCGCCACCGCGTGTACACGAGGTACTGGTCGGTCCCCTCGACCGGCCGCAGCAGCTCGAACCACTCGAAGCCGTCCGAGTTCTCCACGGCGTGGGCCCGCGAGGCGAACCGCTTCTCCAGGACCTCGCGCTGTTCAGCAGGAACGGCCAGTACGTTGATCTTGACTACGCTCATGGCTCCATCCTGACAGCACGGGCCCAGCGCCCGATCACAGGCCGTACCGCTCCGATCGGCTCAGCTCACCGGCACAGCCCAGCTCAGTGCAGAACCCCGGCCGGAGCCGGAGCCGGTGAAGCAGCGGTCGCTACCGTCCCGTTCCGTGTCCCTCGGGCCCGGCCGGGGCCCGAGGGGTATCGCCGTTTCCGCGCTCCGCGCCACGCGCCTGCCGTAGCAGCGCGGCCCCGAGCGGGGTCAACGTGTGCAGGACCGTCGGGCCGACCTGCTGGCTGGTCGTCAGCCCGGCGTCCCGGAGTACCCCGGTGTGCCGGCTGGCGGCGGAGGGCGAGACCCCCACGGCCTGCGCGAGCTCTCCGGTGGTCAGGCCGTCCGCGACACACCGCAGGACGCGAGCTCGCGTGACCCCCAGCAGCGCGCCCAGGGGCACTCTTTCCCCGGGGTGCGCCTCCTCCGGCACCGTCGGGTGGTTCAGCGGGTACGAGAGCACCGGCGGCAGACCGGCGTCGGCCAGGGCGACCGGCGTCCCCCACGAGAAGTAGGTCGGCACGATCCTGATCCCGCGCCCGCGCAGATGGAGATCACGGTCCGTCCGGTAGTCCATTTCGAGGACCGGCCTTCGCCAGCGCACCCGAGGCCCCAGGCTCGACAGGAGCCCTTCGACCCCGTGGGTCAGCAGCGCGCGGGCGAGGAGGCTGCGGTGCGCGACGATCCCGCCGGCCATGCGCTCCGCGAACGGCGCGACGGCCGTCTCGTGATACCGCAGGATCAGCTCGGTGAACTCCCGTCGCTCGGCCTTCTCCCCCAGCCGCAGCGCCCAGGACGGCACGGCGGACACGCGGTCGAGGAGCCGTAACTCTGCGAGCACATCCCCCCGGGGCAGGCGGAGGATGCCGTCGAGGGCCGCCTCGATCCCGCCCTCGGACTCCGACGGCGTCAGGAAGTCGGGCAGGTACGGCCCGAGGGGATACAGGGCGAACAGCACCTGGCGCACGGGCCGGGCCAGTCCGGCGGCGTTCAGGTCGGCGCGCATCGTCCGATGCCAGGCGGCGAACTGCCAGCGTCCCCCGCGGGACTGCAACCGGTGGAGCGTCGAGAGCACTTCCCACATCGGATCCGGCTCCGTGGCGACACGGACGCGGGCGAGGTCGACCTCGGTGAAGTGAATACGGAGCACGCGATTCCCCCCGAAGAGCTTCACATTTGCGCCCAGCCGCAAGAGTGTGTCGCCACTGACGCATCCCTGCCAAGGTTCCGCCAGGCCAACTGGCCACAGTGGCCCGAATCAGACGCTCCACCGTCGCCCGAACCGGGAGGAACGCGTGACCTCGAAGAGATCCAGGCAGACTGCCTGCACAATCGGCGCCCTGACCGCCGCCGTCCTCGCATTGAGCGCCACCCCGGCGTCCGCAAGCGGCACCTACAGCGGCTTGGACTACGTCTACGGTTCCGGAGTCTTCACCGACGACTGGGACAACGAAGGCATCGTGGACACCAGTCACAACACGTCCTCCAACGCGACCTGCCTGTGGCAGAAGATCCTGTGGGCCGACGGCGAGCTCTCCATCTCCGACATCGACGGAGTCTTCGGGAGCAGGACCAAGGCCGCGACCGAGAGGTGGCAGACCAAGTTCCAGGTGACGAGCGACGGCTCGGCCGGGAAGAACACCTGGACCGCGGCAGGCAACTGGCTGCGCAACTCGAGCAACGGGTTCGACGGCAACGTGGCCAGGTACATCGGCACCGAGGTCATCATCGACGTCACGCGCGACAGCAACGGCTACTACCACTTCGCCGACGGCACCGGCGCCGGCCGCATCGCGGGTTACAACTACCGCACGTGCAGCTAGGCAGGACGGGCGAAGTCCCCAGCGGTTCAGCCGCGCCCTGAAGGGGCACGGGGCCGTGTCGATGTGCGGCCCCGCCGCGATGGGGTCCCCCCGCTTCGAGCGAAGCCGAGAAGTGGAGGAGCGACCTGCCACGACGACGCCACAGACGACCACCAGCACATCGCCGCACTGCCCGCGGAGCGCTCAGCCCCGACGATCCGCCGTGCGCGAAGGACGACCGGCGCCCTCGCGCACGGCAAGGCCCCGCCCAGGACTGCCGCCACACCTCGAACACGTGCATCATTGATCGGTCGTTGTCAATCATGCTGACGAGGTGAACGGGTGCGCGTGCAGAGAGGTGTTGTGTGTACGGCGGCCCTCTGCAGCACCCTTCTGCTCGCCGCCTGCGGCCCCGGTGGGGACGCCCAAGCCGCCCGCCCGACCCCCGTCCGGGTCGCGGACGCCCCCGCCAAGCTGCCGATACCCCGCGGCAAGGGCAGCAAGACTCCCGACGACTTCAACGGCGACGGCCACCGCGACCTCGTCCTCGACTCGCTCGTGAAGGTGCAGAGCCATACCGACGACGCGGGCATCGGCGTCGTCTACGGCAGCGCGCACGGACTCACCCCGGGGGCACGGCAGTTGCTCAGCCCCGCCAGGTACGCGGCCCGCACGAAAGGCCGGCTCCCCGCGGTCTTCGACGCGGAGGCGACCTGCGACCTCGACAAGGACGGCTTCACCGACCTGATCGTCTCGACCGACCCGCCCTACGACGGCCAGGGCAGGCCCCCGGTCCCCCTCCAGGTCCTCTTCGGCGCCCCCGGCGGCCTGACCCGCGCCGTCAAGCTCACCGTCCCCGCCGCCGCCCGCTTCGGCAACGACTGGCCCGACCGGCCGGTGTGCGGCGACTTCGACGGCGACGGCGCCCAGGACCTGGTCCTGCACGCGTCCGGGGAGCAACTGAGCTATCTGCGCGGCCCGTTCAGCCGCAAGGGCGCTCCCCGCGCCGCCGGCGCACCCGTCCCGTCACCGGGCGAGGTCCCCACGGGCCCCGCGGCCGACGTCAACCGCGACGGCTACGACGACCTGGTGGTCCGTGCGGCGGAGGGCGAGAGCAAGGCGTCCGTCGTCCTCGGCGGACCCGCGGGCCCCACCCGCACCGGCACCGTCCTGCCCAAGGGCATCGACGTCGCCCTCGGCCGCTTCGGCAGGGGCGCCGCCCTCGACGCGGCGGTCGGCACCCCGGACGAAACGTCCCTGCGCTACGACCTCCCGACCGCCACCCGCGCCGGCCTCGCCTCCCCCGGCGCCATGCTCGACACCGCCGACTTCGACGGCGACGGCCTGGCCGAACTCGTCTCCAGCGGCTCGGGGTTGAAGGTGTTCCGGGGCCGTACGACGGGCCTGTCCACGGCGGCCACGGTGACCGTCGAGCCGCCGGCCCAGGGCACGACCAGGGTCCTCGCGGTGGGCGACTACGACGGGGACGGCCGGGCCGACCTCGTCGTACGGACGTATCGGAGCGAGACGAAGGACACGGTCGCCGTCCATCCGGGCGCGAGCGCGAAGCAGGGACTGCTGACACGGAAGCCGACCGTCACCTTCTCGACGTCGGAGTTCCTGGCGGACCACTGACGTCACAACAGCCCCGGAAACAAAAACCGAACTCACGTACAACCCTTGGGCACCACCAGAGGTCTTCTGATCACCGCCGAACCTGCGCGACCTCTGGGACAACTCCCCCGCGAACACGGCTCGGTGCGCACCCCACCGACTGTGGATGCCTGCCAGGCATCCCCCGCATGCCGCAGGAGAAACCCGCATGCACAAGCCTCTGCGACTCGCCCTCGCGACGGCCACCGCCGTCGCTCTGACGGGCGGTCTGCTCACCTTCACGGCCGCGACGGCGACGGCCGCGGACTCCACGCAGGTCCCGAAGGCCGACTTCAACGGCGACGGCATCGGCGACGTCGCCTTCTCGGCCTCCGGCGCCTATGTGAACGGCCTGAAGAACGCCGGCCAGCTCGTCGTCCTCTACGGCACCGCCACGGGCATCTCCTCCGCCAAGCGCACCACCCTCAGCCAGAACAGCGCCGGCGTCCCCGGCTCCGCCGAGGCCGGTGACGCCTTCGCCTCGGACACCGCGTACGCCGACTTCAACGGCGACGGCTACGACGACCTGGCGGTGAGCTCCCCGCACGAGAAGGTCGGCACCGACACCGACGGCGGCACCCTCGCGATCCTCTGGGGCTCCGCATCGGGCCTCACCGGCAAGGGCGTGACGGTCTCCGACCCGGCCCCGTCCACCCACGACCTCTGGGGCAAGACCCTCGCGGCCGGCGACTTCGACGGCGACGGCAAGGCCGACCTGGCCGTCGGCAGCTCCGCCTCCACCATCTACGTCTTCAAGGGCGGCTTCAGCGCCACCGGCACGCCCGGCGGCAGCTACACGATCAAGCCCGCCATCCAGAGCGGCGGCGGCGCCAACGGGCCCCTCAACCTGACCGCCGGCGACATCAACGGCGACAAGCGCACCGACCTGGTCGTCGACGGCTTCGAGACGCAGACCGCCTACGGCTGGAACCGCAACTACTACGTCCCCGGCAGCGCGAGCGGCCTGAAGGTCGCCTCCGCCAAGGCGCTCAAGCCGGGCGTGATCACCGCGATCGGCGACATCAACGGCGACGGCTTCGGCGACATCGTCACAGGCGCCAACTGGGACGCCACCACGTCCGACGGCACGACCATCCCCGACTCCGCCAAGGGCGGCAAGGTCTGGATCACCTACGGCACCGCCTCCGGCCCCGGCACCTCCACCGGCATCACCCAGGACACCGGCAACGTCCCCGGCGGCTCCGAGTCCAGGGACATGTTCGGCTACGAGCTCGACCTGGGCGACGTCAACGGCGACGGCTTCCTCGACCTCGCGATCGGCGTGGCCGGCGAGGACTTCGGCAGCAACGCCGACACCGGTGCGGTCACCGTCCTCTACGGCACCTCGAGCGGCCTGAACACCACCTCCGGGGCCCAGTCCTTCGCCCAGTCCACCCCGGGCGTACCGGGCGACGACGAGGACGGCGACATGTTCGGCCTCGACCTCAAGCTGGACGACGTCACCGGCGACGGCAAGGCCGACCTGACCGTCGGCTCCGCCGAGAACGGCGGCGACGGCGCGGTGACCTACCTGCCCTCCGACGGCACCAGGATCACCACCACCGGCTCCCGCGCGATCACTCCGAACACCTCGGGCGTCTCGACGACCGGCACCCCGTACTTCGGCGCCAACTTCGCCGACTGACCAACCCCCGTACCGGAGCCGGGCCCTCACCCTCGGGCCCGGCTCCTCCCTAGGGGGTCCTTCACCGTCCCCTTAAGGGATGTCACAGCTCGGCAGCAAAGCCGGGCCCGAAGCACCGGGCCCGCCACCTCACTCTCCGGGACCAGGTACGTTCGAAGACGTGGCTGGATTCAGGATCGGACGCGGCGCCCGGAACAACGGCGCTCCGCAAACGCGACCGCAACAACCCCCGTACGGACAGCAGGCGCCGCAGGGCCGCCCGTCGTACGGCCAACCCGCGGCACCGCAGTACGGCAACGGCGGCGGCCCGTGGCCGCAGGGAAACGGCGGCGGGTACGGCGAGCCGGAGTACTTCGGCGACGGCGGCGCCTACGCACCGCAGGGCAACCCGGACCCGTACGCGGCCAACAACCCGGGCCACACCCAGGCGTTCACGGTCGGCGAGGACCCGTACAACCAGGGCGGCACCTACCGCGCGGGCTCGGCCCCGGCGGCCCCCACGGGCCCCCGCCTGCACTGGAAGGACCTACTGAGGGGCATCGTCTTCGCCCCCACCCAGACCTTCCTCCAGATGCGCGACTACACGATGTGGGGCCCGGCCCTCATCGTGACGTTCCTCTACGGCCTGCTCGCGGTCTTCGGCTTCGACGGCGCACGCTCGGACGCGATCAACGCGACCTTGGCGAACGCGGTCCCGATCGTCCTGACGACGGCAGTGGCCATGGTCCTCTCGTCCTTCATCCTGGGCGTGGTCACCCATACCCTGGCCCGCCAGCTCGGCGGCGACGGCGCCTGGCAGCCCACGGTCGGCCTCTCCATGCTGATCATGTCCCTGACGGACACGCCCCGCCTGGTCTTCGCCATGTTCTTCGGCGGCAACGCGACCTTCGTCCAGGCCCTGGGCTGGGCGACCTGGGTCGCGGCGGGCGCGCTGCTGACGATGATGGTGAGCCGCTCCCACGACCTGCCCTGGCCGAAGGCCCTGGGCGCCTCGGCGATCCAGCTGATCGCCCTGCTGTCGATCGTGAAGCTGGGCACGTTCTAGTACTGCAACGGTGCTTGTTCTGATTGCTGGGCAGTTTCAGGGACTGTGTCCGCGTCGTTTGTAGTGGCTGATGCGGGCTTGGTGTTGGCGTC